>JAIQGA010000026.1:0-52500 GCA_020072925.1 Terriglobia bacterium
AGAAGATTTCCGATGACGAAATGGATCAACTCAACATCAAATACGACAAAGTAAACCCGCAGTGGAACTACACCATCTACCCGCGGACCCCGACAAAGAAGACTTAAAAGTAAACTTTATTTTGGCTTAAGCCCTTAGTGTTCTCGACCAGCATCATTCAGCAGGCGGGCTGGCGCAGACCCCTGATTTGTGGGGTCTGCGATGTCCCGCAGGGACAGTCTCTTCTCGGGATCATCCCAGCCGGTCCATCTCCAGCAGCGACGCATCCTGCCCCAAGTACAATCTCCAACTCGACCGCGGCCAATCGCCCGGTTCGTTCACCAGTCCGCGCTTGACGGGATTGTGGTGCATGTAGTCGAGCTTTTCCAGCCGCTTCTTTTCGCTGTAGACGTTGAACGGGTAGAATCGCCGCTGCCACACGCGATAATGGGATTCATCGTGCATGGTGGGCGGCAGGCGGAGCCGCTCCAGCATCTTCCCGCACCAGGGATACTGTAGGTTTTCCCGAAGCGCCTTCAGAATGCGGGTGGCCGTTCCCTCTTTCAGCCCCTTCACGATGAGCGGCGCGGCTTCGGCGGGTTGGGGCTTGAGCAGCAGGTGAAAGTGCTCGGGCATCAATACCCAGCCGAGGAGCAGGAACTTCAGCCCCTGCCGCACTTCCGCGAGCCTCTGGACAAAGCAGCGGCAGAAACGCTCGAAAAGAAATAGGAGCGCCCGGCGATAAGTGCTGCTGGTGATGAATTGCAGTTGACCCGGGCTGTAGTTACGCTTGTAGAAGGGCATGTTCGCGTGAAGTATACTCTCGACGCCTCGGGGTCGAAAGAGAGTCCCTTCGGGAGATCGCAGACCCCACAAACCAGGGGTCTGCGCCAGCCGGCCCGCCCAAACCCTGCTAATCCTACTCTCGGGCTCCAGCCTGTTTGAGCAAGGTCGCGACATCGGTGTAGTGTCGTTGGATAGCGACGGAAAGCGCAGTCTGCCCTTCAGGGCCCGTGGAGTTGGGGTCGGCACCAGCCCTAAGCAGGAGCTTGAGACTGTCGGCGTGATCGGTCACAACCGCCGCAGTCAACGCAGTCCCGCCGCCCTTCATGCTCGCGTTCACGTCCGCGCCGGCCTCCAGGAGGGCACGGACGCAGCCCGGGCTTCCGGTGGTGGCTGCGTAGATCAATGCTGTTGAGCCGTCAGGGCTGGTCGCGTTGACGTTCGCCCCTTGTCCCAGGAGCTCCTTCACTCTTGCGACATCGCCCAGAAGTGCGGCGTGCATCAAGGGCGTGGTGCCCGGCTCGTACTGGCCAAACCAGGGGAACATCTGCACGGGAAGCCACTCGTTCTCTGCCAGGAAGACTTGCTTGTAGCCTGTCCCGGCCTCACGCGGCGGGTGTTGATGGCCGGGATCCTCGACCCAGATCCCACGCTTCGCTCGGGCGAGCCCAACTGCCTCAAGCCTAGCCTCGAGGCCACTGGTGCGGATGGCCTTAAGTCGGTCGGGATCCGCGACTGGTTCTGCCGATCGCGCGCCGAGAGAGTCGTAGCTGGTGAAGTACTTCGCCGACACTAGCCTCCAGTTGTTGAAATTTTCCAGCCCCTTGCCGCCACGCGTCCAATCAAAGTCGAAGGTCAGGACCGCGAGCTTTACTCCCTGATCCCGCATCTCGTCCATCCATGGCTCGTGAATCCCGTCGCCTTTGGCGCCGTGCTCCATCATGTTGCGCCACATGCTCTTAGCAGGAAGCGAATCCATCAGGTGTCGCACGGCCTCCTCCTCCGTGGTCCTCGCCGCCGGGATTGCGGGCGCCCCGGCTTGACACCAAGCGGTCGCACACAGCAGGATAAGCGTAGCGGACGATTGCACCCAAGTGCTCCATTTCCCCGCAGGGCTGGCTGGCGCAGACCTGAAGGTCTGCGCCAGCCCCGCTCTGCCTCACTCGTAGCGCAGGGCTTCGATGGGATCGAGCTTGGCAGCCTTGCCGGCGGGATAGTATCCGAAGAAGATCCCAACGCCGGTGGCAAACACTGCCGCGGTGGCCAGGGCGGTCATCGAAATGAATCGGGGCCAACCCATAATCGAAGCCACCGCGCCCGAGAGGAACGCTCCGGCGATAATGCCCAGCAAGCCTCCGACGGTGCTGAGGGCGACGGCCTCGACGATGAATTGCCAGCGGATGTCCGATTCGGTGGCGCCCGCGGCCATGCGGATGCCGATTTCCCGCGTACGCTCCGTCACCGAGACCAGCATGATGTTCATGATTCCGATGCCGCCGACCAGCAGTGAGATCGAGGCAACGCTGGCGAGGAGCAGCGTCATCACTCGTCCGGCGGCGCCCGCAACGTCCGCCGCCTGGGTCATGGAGCGCACGGCGAAGTCGTCATCCTCGTCGGGCCGGATGTGATGCCGCTGGCGGAGCAAACCCTCGACCTGCCGTTGCGCGAGGTCGACTGCCGCGCTGTCCAACGCCTTGATGGCAATAAATCGCAGATACGTTCCGCCCTCGATTTTCTTCTGCGCGGTGGTCCAGGGCATCTCGATGCGGTCGTCCTGGTCGGCGCCGAACGGCGCCTGGCCCTTGATTCCCAGGACTCCGATGACCACGAAAGGCAGGCTCTTGACGCGAATCGTCTTGCCAATCGGGTTCTCGTCGCCAAACAGCATTTCTACGACCGTCTGGCCCACGACGACGACATCGGCACCCCGGCGCACGTCCTCTTCCGTGAAAAAAGTGCCCGCCGCCATGGGCCAATCGCGAATGTCCGGGAAGGTCACATCGACGCCATCCATCTCAGTGAACCAGTTTTGATTCTCATAAACAACCTGGACCTGCGTCTCGACTCCGGGCGAAACCTCTTTGACGGCGGAGCATTCGCGAGCAATGGCCTGGACATCCCCAAGACTCAGCGTCGAATGCGAGCCCCAACCCATGCGCACCCCGCCCCGGCCCATACTGCCGGGCAACGCGTAGAGCAGGTTCGACCCCATGCTGGCAATCTGCGCCTGCACCATCTGGTTCGCGCCCTGGCCGAAGCTCACCGAAGCCACAACGGCGGCAATGCCGATGACAATCCCCAGCATCGTCAGCAGCGACCGCATCTTGTGCCGCTCGAGCGAGCGCAACGCGACGCGCAGGATGGCCAGGAATTCCATGCCGCCTCCGAACTGTGTCCCCTTCATGGCCATGGTGAGTCGCCTTTCTTTTTGCTGGAGCAAGGCCGAATGATCTTGCCGGCTTTGGAGAATCTTCGTCGAATGATTCCGCTGTCCCGCCCCTGAGCAGACTATGCTACTCCCGCCCGGAGCAAATTCCAACGGCATGCAGGCCCGCGTCAAAAGTCAAAGCGGTATCCGACGATCATCTTGGCGATGAGATGGTCGGTGCTGCGGGTCATGCCGACGCCCACGCCGAAGTTGAATTCCCATTTGGGCGAGAGGTTCAGGTCGATGGTAGGGAAAAGCTGCTGTTGCTGGTCCTTGAGGGGATCGAACCCGGTGACCGGCCCCAGCGACCCGTAGTACTCGAATCCGCCCGCGACTTTCTTGGTGAAGTCGTAACTGATTTTGAAATTTGGGGAGAAGACAAAGCCCTGCTTTACGCTTTCTCCCTTGAGCGAGCGGTCGAAGGTGGGATTGAAAGACCAGTACCAGCGGCCCTGCTGCTTGTCGACAATCGGCCGGATTTCCCAGGTCCAGGTGTCAGGCGAAAACTGGCGGCGCTGGTAGCCGATCTCGTTCGAAACGCTCACGCCCACGGGCCAATGCCAGCTCTCCGGAATGCGAAATCGCGGGCGAATGTGGTCGCCCACCCAATCCCAACCGTTGCCGTTCCGGGCGCTGGTGAAAATGTAGAAGCCCGTCTCGAACCAGGAATTGAATCCGTGCGTAATCTCGATGGTTTCGTGCAGGGTATGCTCGGTGGGCTGAAGGCCGTCCACAACATTCTTCTCGCCTTCGAACGTAAAGTTGGTGTGCAATTCGAGCATGGTGTGATGAGGCGCGACAGTGTCCACGCCGTAGACCTGAATTTCGTAATTATCCTGCGCGGCGACGAGTGAGGGGAACCCGAGGAGCGCCAGCAGGCCCAGCAACCCCCAGGCGCGCTGGCCGGATCGAACTGGATTGCGCGTCTTCATTTCCTGTTGGCACCACGTTCCTGCAGACTGACGGCGACAACCCTCTCCTCACGCGCTCGGCGCGCAGTTTCGGAGAGATGATTCAATGCTGTACTACAATCCCTGAACAGGCGGGCTACCGCACTCGCGGCAGCATTGATTGGATGATTCTACGGTTATACCGGTTAGCCCGATAAAAAGCCTAGCCGCCGGCGACGGCCAGATCGGAATAATCCGTTGTCAGCTTGAGAAGGATCTGGCTCCCCTTGAGATCGAGTTGCGTGCCTTCAAATGGATTCGGCCGATTGGGATTCTGATTCTGCCAAGCAAGCTGCTGGGCGAGCTTCAGCCCCTCGAGAATCTGCCGCAAGCTCGAGGCGGCGTCGGTGCTGACGCAGTTCATGTTCACCGCCACCGTGACCTTGTCCGCGGCGTCGACCGCATAACTAAGTGACTCGACATCCTGAAACACCTTCGCCCAATCCAGCTTGATGTCGCCCTGGCTGGGCATGGAGTTCTTGAACCAGTCACCCACCGCCGGGCCGACGGCCACGCCCCAGATCGGCGCGTCCTTGTTGGCCTGGTCGACGAGCGCCGCCAATTTCTGGTTAGAGCCCAGACCCGGACGCTGGCCCGCGCGCGCCTCGAGCAGCGAAGTCAAGGCGGTCAGCGACCCGAACGCGCCGAGCGAGTTGCTCACCGCGACGATACACGTTCCCTCCAGCCCTCCCTGCAAGCAGAAGGCCTGCTGGTTGCCGATGGGCGTGGGCGGCATGCCGCGGCTCTGCGCGCTTTGGGCGATGGATTGCGGATCGAAGTGCCCGGAGGCCAGGCCGTACAAATCCATTTCCTTGCTGCCCGCCTCCCAACCCAGGATCAGCTCATCCACGTCCCCTTCGCGGATTCCCAATTGGCTTAACGCGGTTTCGAGCTTCTGCAGTCTCGGCCCCTGGTATCGCTGGCGGAGGCTCTGGTAATTGGAGATTCTCCGCAACTTCGTCGGGCTGGAATATTCTATGCGGATCGATTCCGGCGGGAAACCAGCCAGCGCTTCCTTCACCAGTTCCTGCGCGGGCAGCGCCTGCGGAAGCGCCCAGATTCCCAGCACCACGAAACACGTCAAATACTTTCGATTCATAATTCCCCTTTTGCGCATTTCAAAAAGCCATGGAACTGTCATCCTGAGGAGGCGAAGCCGGTCCTGAGTGAAACGAAGGAAGAATCTCCGCATTCGCCAGCTTCTACAGATGCAGGGATTTCCCCCGGAGTTTGCCCTGAGCGAAATGCCGACGTCCTTCGCTTCGTTCAGGGTGATAGGGCAGGTTGCTTCCACCGGCTTGGAGCGCGGCCATCTTGGCCGCTTGCGGGCGAGACGCCCGCGCTCCTCGTGCGCCTTTCGGCACGGGAAGAAGACGCCCGTCGCCGCT
Organism: Terriglobia bacterium; assembly: GCA_020072925.1. Classification (GTDB taxonomy): domain Bacteria; phylum Acidobacteriota; class Terriglobia; order UBA7540; family UBA7540; genus JAIQGA01. The sequence goes on from JAIQGA010000026.1 coordinate 5,529, forward strand.
CATAGCACGCCGTCACAGACTGCGCCGGAGCATCGTGCCCTTCCGCCCTACATATTCCTGGCGCGGCGGAACAGTTGATCGAGAAGTTCGAGCGCGAGGTCCATTTCTTCGCGCGTAATCGTGAACGACGGCGCGAGGGTGAAGACGTTCTTGTAATAGCCGCCCACATCGAGCACCAGTCCGTATTTGCGCCCCGCGGCTTCCAGCGTGCCCTTCAATCCCTCGGCGAAGATGCGATCGGTAAGCTCGCGGTCGGGCGTGACGCCGTCTTCCTTGCAGACCTCGAGGCGCAGCGCCAGGCCGAGGCCATCCACGTGGCCGATCACGCCGGGATAGCGGCTCTGCAATTCCTTGAGTCCCGCGAGCAGGTACGCGCCCTTCTCGTTGACCTGCGACTCGTAATCCTCTTCCTCGATCATCTTGAGCGTTTCGAGCGCCACGGCCGTGCCCAGGGTATTTGAGGAAAACGTCGAGTGCGTGGAGCCCGGCGGAAACAGTTCCGGCGTAATCAATTCTTCGCGCGCCCAGATCCCCGAAAGCGGATTCAATCCGTTGGTCAGCGCCTTGCCGAACACAATGATATCCGGCGTAATGCCGAAATGCTCGATGGCCCAGAATTTCCCCGTGCGGAAGAAGCCCATCTGAATTTCGTCGTCGACCACCAGGATCTTGTGCGTCTTGCACGTCTCCTTGAGGCGCGCAAAATAATCGCGCGGCGGAATCACGTAGCCACCGGTTCCCTGCACCGGCTCGATGTAGAACGCGCCAAACTCCGCGGTCTGGGCCTTGGCGTCCCACACCGTGTGGTATTCATTGGCGAAGAGCTGCGCGAACTGGTCGTGGCAATAGAGGTTGCAGGTCTCAGGCTTCAGGTTGTAGATGCAGCGAAAGCAATAAGGGTAGAAGACGAACTGCGCGCGGTCGCCGAAGTGGCCATAGCGGCGGCGATAGCGATAGCTGGAGGTGATGGCCGAGGCGCCCAGCGTCCGTCCGTGATACCCGCCCATGAACGCAAACATCAGGTTCTTGCCCGTATAGTTGCGCACGATTTTGAGCGAGTCCTCGATGGCCTGCGAGCCGCCCACGTTGAAGTGCACGCGGCCTTTCACTCCAAAGCGCTTCTCGCAGTACTGCGCGATGCGCGCGGCGACTTCCACCTTCTCGGCGTGCAGGTACTGGCAGGCAAGCTGCGGCAGGCGGTCAACCTGGCGCTTCAGCGCCTCGTTCAGCCGCCGGTTCTTGTACCCAAAGCTCGCGGCGGAATACCACATCTGCAAATCGAGGTAAGGCGTTCCCTGCTCGTCGTAGAGATAACTGCCCTCGCAGTCCACGAAGATTTTGGGCGGGTCGAGATAATGGACCGTATCGCCAAACGAGCAGTACTTCCTTTCCAGCGCCAGCAGTTCGGCGGTCCTGGTCGTGGGTTCGGAAATGGGCAACGTGGGTTCCTCCCGGGAAGCCGAAATTCTATCAGGATGATGGAGCACCCGTTCGCCCTGTCATTCTGAGTGCCGATGGGCCTGCGGCCCACCGATGGAAATGAAAATCACCACTACCGTCACCCCCGCGAAACTTGTCCCCACGAAAGTGGGGAGCGGGGGTCCACTTCGGTCAGGAAAGAGTTGGATTCCCGCTCCCCCGCCTTCGCGGAGGACAAGTTTCGCGGGAATGACCGGTACTGGGTGATTTTCGACAGAGCGTAGCGAAGAATCCCCGCATTGGTCGAATCAAGGAAATGCGGAGATCCTTCGTCGGCTTCGCCTCCTCAGGATGACAACCTGAGGGTTTTTCAGCATCCTGCTGAAGTTAGAAGTCGAAAGCCGCCACCGCGGCTCTCGGTTTCCTGGCTTTCAACTTTCGACTTTCGACTTTTGACTTGGCCTCGCCAGGGTCCAGGAACTTCTCAAGTTGCTCCTGGACTTTCGCAAAGGTCTCGAACGGGTGGCAGGCGATGCCATGCTCGCGGCAATACGCCAGCAACTGGCGCTTAGCGAAAATCAGGTCGGCTTCCTCCAGCGCGAAGCGGTCGGAGAGCCCGTCGCCCACGAAGATGACCGGGCGGTGGCCTTCCCGGAAGCGGCGCATCACCGCCGCCTTGCACGTGGCGCAGCCGTGTTCGCAGGGTTCTTCGGAATGCGGGAAGGAAGGCACCAGGCGCCGGCCCTCCAGGCGCAGCGCGCTCGCGAACAGGTGCGTTCCGTTGCGCAGCGGCCCGTTGACCCCGGAGCGCTTCAGCACGCGTCGGATGACGTAATCGAAGCCGTCGCTCACCACGTAGAGGTCCAAGCGGCGCCTCTGCGTGAAGCGATAGAACGCGGCAAAGTGCGGATCGAGCGGAACGGCGTCAATCAGCGCGTGAAGCTCCTCCGCGGAAGTCTCCACCAGCGCCATCTGGCGCTCCAGACACTCGCGCGAGCCAATTGCTCCGCACATCCACTCCTGCTCGACTTCGCGCCAGGAGGGGTGCGCCAGTTGCGTGAGGATTTGATCCGTCACGTCCTCCTGCGTAATCGTGCCGTCGAAATCGCAAAAAACGATCGCCCCATCCATCGAAGATTTTCCTGTCTGGGAATTGTTTTTCATCTAATGAACTTTAATCCTTTCAATACGCTATTAATGGTGAATAGTGAATAGTGAATTGAGAACAGCGGGACCTTGGGACCAAGGACAAATCTAATCTTGCACTGTAAACCCCGAAGTCTGGCAATTCACTATTCACAATTCACTATTCACTATTACGAATTGCGCTCGTCGACCAGCCGTTTGGGCTTCCTGCCCTGGCTCAGGCTTCCCGGCGGGAGAAAGCGAAACGCCAGGCGGTACATGCCGCAGTCCTGGTTGGCCCAGACGTCCGGGAAACGGGCCTTCAGGTTCTCGCGCACCTTCTGCTCGACCGTACCGGTGCTGATGCCGTTGCTCAGCTCCAGGCGAAACTCCAGAATATCGTGGAGGCCCTCCTGGCGCGCCGCCACCTGCCAATTCTCGGAGATTCCCGCCACGTCGTGCAGAACGCGCTCGAAGATTTCCGGGTACATGTTTCCCGCGCCCATCACCACCATCTCGTCGCGGCGACCCTTGATGCGGGCGACGCGGCGAATCGTCGCGCCACACGGGCAAGGGTCCTCGATCCAGCGCGTGACGTCATGAACGCGATAGCGGATGAGCGGCATCGTCCGCCGCGAGAGCGTTGTAACCACCAGCTCGCCGTAACCCTCGGCATCCGGTTCGAGAATTTCGAACCAGAAGTTGTACTCATCCAGATGGATCCCGTCGCGGCGCTGGCACTCCATCCCCGCGCCCCCGCCCTGCTCGGTGGACCCGTAACCCAGAATGACCGGGCATTTCCAAATGCTCTCGACGTATTCCCGATAAACATCGGTCATCCGATCGCCGGCGGCGAGGATCAGCTTGACGGGGAACGTGCCTTCCTTCTCCGCAATCTCGCTCAGGCTCACCAACCAGGTCGGATCGGCCGCGATGACGTTGTAGCGGTAAAGGCCCATCCGGGAATAGGCCTCGCGCGGATGCGGCTTCCCGATCGCGGAGCAGAAAACCTCCAGGCGCTTGCAGGCGCAGAAGGTCACCCAACTGCTGATCCAGTAACCCGCGTCAAAGGTGCAAACCACGCGGTCGCCGGGCCGCACGCCGTTCTCGTACATCGCCGCGGCCTCGTAACGCGCCGTGAATTCCAGCTCGTCATAGGTGAAATACACGCGCTTCGGCCCGCCGGAAGTTCCCGTGGTCTCGAAAACCAGGTGCGGCTTGCGACAGAGGAAATCTTCGGCCGGCAGGTTGCGAAGGTCCTCGGGCGTCGTGAAAATATCCCCAAGATCCTCCGGCCGACGGACATGCGACGGATCGATTCCCTTCTCGCGCAATTTCCGGGCGAAGAACTTCTGCCGCGCCGCCGCATAGCGGATTAGGTCCCGGAACCCGTCCTCCTGGATGCCGCGAATCACCGAGCGCGGCACATGCTTCCCCCAACGCACCAGCGCAGGGACGGAGTCGCCGATGATCGTTCGCTCAAAGGCTTTTCTGAGAGTTCCGAGCACGTTCAGTTTTCCTTGTTATCGATATGCTGTCAGCAGTCAGCTTTCAGCTATCAGCAAACATGGACTTTTCTCGCTGATTGCTGACGGCTGATAGCTGACCGCTTCTTTCACATCAAATACGCCGACTCCCCCGAGCGCGTGGGCGGACTGGCGAGCAAGTCGATGTACGTCGCCTTCTCGAGCAGAGCGCGCGCCACCTGGCCGACGGCGTGCGCAGCGTCCGGGCGCGACCATTCCTTGGCTCGCCGGCGCATTTCCTGGAGCTTCTCGGGCTGAGTCAGCAGGCGCGAAACCACCGCCGGAATCTCCGCCAGCCGGTGCGCCGGAGTCGCCACGCCAAGCTGCTCCAGATAGTCACGCCGCCCGGCTTGGTAACCAGCAGGTCCGCCACCGCCATCAACTCCGGAACGCGGTCGGTCCAGCCGAAGAGGTGCAATTCGAGGGCAACTTTGCCGCGCAACCGTTCCAGGCGGAGGAACACCTCGCGGTTATGCCCGGCGACCGCCAGCACCTGCAAGGGCAACCCGCACATTTCCAGGCTCTCGACGATTCGCTCGAGCGGCGCCGGGCCCATGCCGCCGCCCATCACCAGCACGATGGGGCGGCGCGCCTCGAGCCCCAGGGCTTGAATGAGCTCGGGTTTGTCAAACGGCAACGCAAACGCCGGATCCACGGGAATGCCGCAGTTCAACACGCGGTTCGGCGAGACGCCCCAGCCGATCAATTGCACCTTCGCCTCGTCACTGGCCACGCAATACGCGTCGATTTCCGGCTGCACCCAGGGCGGCTCGGTCTGGAAGTCGGTCGAGACGGCCAGAATCGGGGCGTTGAAGCAATGCTCGCGCTTGCCGAGCGCGGCGATTTCCGCCGCCCCAATCTCCGTGGCGATGACCAGGTGAGGCGCAAAAGTTTCAAGCTGGCGAAAAACTTCCGCGCAGCCGCGACGAAAGACCCAGTGCGGCGCCGTGGAGCGATGCATCTTCCGCTGCCGGCGCTCGAAGAGCCGCCGCCAGAGCCACGGTGCGTGGTGAAGCATCCACCAGTAAGGCCGCACATAGGTGGCAAGGAACCAGAAGCGCGCCTTCTCCAGCGCGTCGAGCAGCCGCGTCTCGACGGGATCGCTCCCGTCGTAAATCGCGCGCTGAATGACTTCTGAGGCGCGGACGTGCCCCGAACCCACACTGAGCGTCAGGATGGCGATGCGTTTTGGGGTCAAGGGCGTAACCAGAAGTCAGGAGTCAGAAGCCAGGAGTCAGAAGAAAAGAACAGCGTTACTGAGAACTGATTACTGACCACTGAGAACTTTTTTTCATTCGAATCGCCGCACCAGCAGCACTGCGTTCAGCCCGCCGAAAGCAAAGGAATTCGAAAGGGCCACCCGGATTTTTTTCTCGCGCGACTGGTTCGGCACGTAATCCAGATCGCACTCCGGGTCCGGCGTTGTGTAGTTAGCCGTCGGAGGAACCACGCCGCGCTCGGTCGCCTGCACCGTGGCGATCAGCTCGATCGCCCCGGTAGCGCCCATGGTATGGCCGTGCATGGACTTTGTCGAGCTGATGGCCAGCTCCCGCGCGTGCTCCTTGAATACTTCCTTGATGACCTGGGTCTCGGTGACGTCGTTCAACCGCGTGCCCGTCCCGTGGGCGTTGATGTAATCGACCTCGTTAGGATCGACCGCGGCTTCCTCGAGCGCCATGCGGATGGCGCGCGCCGGGCCCTGCACGGAAGGTTGCGTAATGTGGTTCGCATCGGAACTCATGCCGAACCCGGCAATCTCGCCATAAATTCGGGCGCCGCGCTGCTTCGCGTGCTCGAGTTCCTCGAGAAGAATCATGCCCGCGCCTTCGCCCATCACCAGACCCTCGCGGTCTGCGGAGAACGGCCGGCAGGCCCGGCTGGGATCGCCGTTGCCGATCGCCAGCACGCGCACCGATTCCCAGGAGCGAATCATGCCGTAGGTAATCGGCGCCTCGCTGCCGCCCGCCAGCATCATGTCCGCCATGCCGAACTTGATCAGGTGGAACGCCTCGCCGATGGCGTGGCCCGAAGAAGAGCAGGCGGTGGCGGTGGTCAGCGAAGGCCCTTGCGCGCCGAATTCCATGCAGATCTGCGAAGTGGCCGCGTTGTGCATGATCTTGGGAATCGTGAAGGGATGGAGGCGCGTGGCCTTGTTGGCGTAAAGGTTGAAGTAGCCGGTGTCAAACGTCGTGGCGCCGCCCATGCCCGAGCCGGTCACCACGCCGAAGCGCGGCCGTTCCTCGTCGCGCAGCTCGAGGCCGCTGGACTTCATGGCTTCGGCCGCGGCCAGCAGCCCGAACTGGCTGAAACGGTCCAGCAGGTCAAGTCGCTTGACGGGAAAATAGGCGCACGGCTCGTAGTCCGGCACCTCGGCGGCAATCTGCACGCTCAGCGAGGACGCATCGAATTGCGTAATGTGCCGGACCGCGGAGCGTCCCTGCACCAGATTCTGAAAAAAGCTTTCGGCATCCTTGCCGCTAGAGGCAAAGACGCCCAGACCGGTGATGACAACTCTTCGCACGGTGGGGCCCCCCGGGGATCTCAGAATTAACGGCTGGCGGCGGTCGGCTCACCCTTCGCCATGGCCACCAAGTCGGCGACGTCTTTGCCTTCCAGGACGCGCGTGAGCGCATCCACCACCTGACGCACGCCTCGCATGTTCTGAGCCACGGAGTCGGGAATATCCAGCTTGAATTCCTCTTCCAGGGCGAACAGGATGTTGACGCCATCCAGCGAGTCAATGCCCAGCTCGGCAAACGTCGAATCGATGTTCACCTTGCTGGCGTCCAGATGTTGTTCTCGCGCAATGATCTCAATAACCTTTTGTTCTACGTCCATCTCCACTCCTTCGTAGTGGCCGGTAAAATCGGTCGTTGACGCCCGGCTCGGGATTTAAGACGAAATGCCAATCGAATTCTTGGCAGCTACCTCGGCTACAGCCTGAAGCAACTCGGTAAGGCGGAAGGGCTTGTCGAGCAGGGCACGAGCGCCGAGGGCCTTCGCAGCTTTCCTCTCCGCACCGCTAATAAAAGAGGACATGAGGATGATCTCGTGCTTGGAATTCTCCTCGCGCAACTTGCGCAGGAGATCCAGGCCCGTTTCGTTAGGCATGCGGAGATCGGCAATTACTATGCGGCAGTCGGCATCGCGGCTCAGGGCCTTGCGAGCTTCGATGCCGTCAGCGACAGCTTCGGCGGCATAACCGTTCGCCTCCAGAACCTCGCAGAGCAGGTCCCGGCTTTCCTGATCATCATCAACAATCAAAACTTTGCTCATGCGCTCTTGCACCCTGAGCTTCCACCCCAGGGTAAAGCATGAGCCGGGCCATTTATCCCTCAGACTTTGTATAAGGTTTAGAATGAAATAGTTGCGAACACAATGAGAATGGCATGGTCCTCGCACTGGACATATTATCCTGCGCGAGTGTGGCATAAATGCACACATCGCCATCCCAGTGCGTCCGCGGGGCACGCCTCGTCGGAAGCCGTTTCCCGTACTGGGCTTTTCTTACAACACATTGATAATAAACTGTCTGTCTTGCCTAGGGCGCGCAACAAAAAGCGCTGTGTGGCAAATTGACACAGCTCTCGAGCAGTTCTTTGGCACGCCTGACACTCCTGAGACACTCGGCGTCAAATGATGCGCAGGAAATTGAGCCCGGATTCCAGCGCGAGCATGGGGCTATTGGTGAAGGCGCTCACTTCGTAGGGGCAACCAATCTTGCAGCCGTTGCAGAAATCCCAAAGCGTGGTCTCTTGCGCGATGATCTTGCGCGCCTCTTCCGAGGCGAAGATCTCGCGCAGTGGCGCCTGGGATTTATGTAGCGTCTTGAAAGCGCAGGGCAGGTGAATCGCGCCATCGGGCTTCATGGAAATCAGCTTGGAAGGATGCCGGCAGGGGAATTTCGGTCCGAAGCCGCCGCTCCGGTAGAACGCGTAGTAATGCGTGTAGAAGCGGACGTTCTTCGGGTAGGCGGCGCGCAACTCCCGCAGAAACCTTTCGACCTTGTCTATATCCTCGCCGTGCAATTCCGCGTCAGGGAGCAGTTCGCCATCGCGCATGACGTTGTGTACGGCCTCGGGGTGCATCACCAGGTTGCGCTGCTTGCAAAATTCCGCCAGCCCCGGCAGGTCCTCCAGATTCTCCAGGTTGACCGCGGCGTTGATTTGAGTGGTAAACGGTTTCCGCTTGGCCAGCACGAATTCCAGGTTGGAGAGAATCTTGGGCAGGCCATCGAGCCCGCGCCGCTTGGCGAAGCGCTGCACGTTCAGCGAGTCGATGGAAACTTCCAGCATGTCGAGCCGCGCCACGCCCTCCGCGTATTTCTTGATGAGCAGGCCGTTGGTCGGCATGGAAGTCCACATGCCCTTGTCCGCGGCGCAGGCGATGTAATCGCAGGTGTTGGGGTTGAGGAGCGGCTCGCCGCCCGAGAAACTGAGGGCGAAGATGCCCATTTCGGCGAACTCGTCGATGCGGCGGAAAATGCGTTCGCGCAGCGCCCGCGTTTGCAGGTCGTTGAACTTCCCCTCTTCGCCGAAAATGCAGTACTCGCAGAACATGTTGCACATCAGCGTGGTCTCAAACATCACCATGTAGGGGAGTTTGAAGCCCGCGCGCAACTGCTTGGCGACGCATTTGGCGATGTACGAGTATTTCATCCAGCCTGGTCCGCTCGGTCCGGCGCTTGCCGGCCTGTCCCTTCCTTAGTGCCGAGGCGTCTGGTCTCGCCTCTGCGTTTTCAATTCGCCCCGCGCGAATGACCTGCATTCAGAATAACTGAAAACCGGCTCGCGCGCTCAGGTTTCTTCCCGGTAGAAAGCTCCGCCGCAGGAATTCCATCGGATATGCTGTATGCTTCCTGGTGCTTGCGGGTTTCATCTGGAACCTTTTCATGCTGCCGAATCCGGTTGAACTCCTTGGGTCAATCCCCTGAGCCGGACGAAAGCACGGGGGTATCAGCGCCAGATCGATGAATAAGATAGCTTGCGAAAGGACCTCCAATGATAAGACTGAATTTCATTTTTTCAGCAGTAGGAATCATGCTTCTGGCGCAAAGCTCTTTCGCTCAATCCCCTACGACTTCTGCGGTCCCGCCGGATGCCGAAATCCGCAAGATCCTGGTCGAACGCATTGACACCTTCCACCAAGGCGTGGGCATGGTTGTGGGCGTGATTGGGCCGACCGGGCGGCGCGTCGTTGCGTACGGCAGCCTCGACAAGGGCGATGCGCGTCCTCTTAACGGCGACACGATTTTCGAAATCGGGTCGGCCACGAAGGTGTTCACGTCGTTGCTGCTCGCTGACATGGTTCAGCGCGGCGAAGTCGCCCTCTCGGACCCGGTGGCGAAATTTCTACCCACGGATGTCAAGGTTCCGGAGCGCGGCGGGCGCAAAATCACATTGGTAGATCTTTCCACGCACACTTCCGGCCTGCCTCGGCTGCCCTCCAACTTGCTTCCCAAGGACTCGGCCAATCCCTATGCGGATTACACAGTGGAACAACTCTACGAATTCCTTTCGACCTATCAATTGACGCGGGACATCGGAGCGCAGTTTGAGTACTCCAATTTGGGAGGCGGACTCCTGGGCGTTGCGCTGGCCCGCCGCGCCGGAATGGGTTATGAGGCGCTGGTGCATACTCGCATCACCGGGCCACTCGGCATGAACAGCACCGGCATCACACTTACGCCGGAAATGAAGGCGCGGCTGGCGGTGGGGCACAATGCCGAACTGAAAGCCGTCCCCAATTGGGACGTGCCTGCTCTGGCCGGCGCCGGCGCCTTGCGGTCGAGCGTCAACGACATGCTGACCTTTCTTGCGGCTAACCTTGGCTACGTAAAATCTCCCCTGGGCCCCGCGATGGCCTCGATGCTGGTGGTCCGCCGGCCGACGGGCGCTCCCGGCGGCCCCGGCGAGATCGGTCTGGGATGGTTGATCACCAAGCCCTCGGGCATTGAGATCGTTTGGCACAACGGTGGAACGGGCGGATACCGCTCGTTTGTCGGCTTCGACCCGAAAGCCCGGGTCGGGGTCGTCGTACTCTCCAACACGTTTACAGGCGCCGGCGTTGATGACATCGGAATGCACTTGCTGGACTCGCATGTTCTCCTGCTGCCGCCTCCGAGGGAGCACAAAGAAGTTGCTATTGATCCCAAGCTGTTCGACCGATACGTGGGGCGCTATCAACTGGCTCCGAATTTCATTCTGACGGTTACCCGCGAGGGCGATAAGCTCATGACCCAAGCCACTGGCCAGCCGAAGGTCCAGATTTTTCCGGAGAGCGAGCGGGAGTTCTTCCTCAAGGTTGTCGATGGCCAGATCACATTTGAAACCGACAGCACTGGCCGGGCGACAGGACTGGTTCTTCACCAGCACGGCGCAAATGTGCCAGCAAAGAGGATTGAAGGGGAAGTACCGCTCCCGAAGGAACACAAAGAAGTTGCCGTTAATCCGAAGCTTTTCGACGGGTACGTAGGGCAATTTCAACTGGCGCCCAGTTTCGTACTTACGATCACACGCGAGGGCGACAACCTTTTCGCCCAGGCGACGGGCCAGCCGAAGGCGCAGATTTTTCCGGAGGCCGAGCTGGAGTTCTTCTACAAGGTCGTCGATGCCCAGATTACCTTCGAAACCGACAGCACTGGACGGGCGGTCAGCCTTATCTTGCATCAGAACGGACAGAACCTTCCAGCGAAACGGATCCAGTGAGGCGCGTTGTGATCCGCGCGGGCCTTTTTTCTCTCGCGATGCTCACCGTGAGTCACAAAGGCCAAGCGCCGGCGTTCAAAGACCGTTTCCAATCTTGGATTAGGTCGCCGCGGCCGGCAGGATTCTGATAGACTGCCCGGCTTCGAGCCAAAATCCGAAGGAGGAGCGCCGTGCGGAGAAAAGCACTCATGCCGTGCCCGTCTGTGAAACGCCCAAGCCCGCCCCGACCGGACCGAGCGCGGGCTGGATGCAAGCGCTTCGGTCAAGCAGCCAGGGCGGCGGGCGCGCGCGCGCGCTTCGTGAGCGGCCTCTTCGTCGTGCTGCTGGCGCTCGCGCTGTTGCCTCCCTCACCCTCCGAGGCCGCGAGCGATTACCCGCGCCGTCCCAAACTCGTCGTCATTCTGGTGATTGACCAGTTCCGTTATGACTACCTAGTGCGCTTCCGGCAGGCGTTCGGGGCGGGCGGGTTCAACCGGTTGCTGACAGGGGGCGCGAACTTCGTGGATTGCCGCTACGATTACGCCACCACGGAAACGGGGCCGGGCCATGCAACGCTCTTCACGGGGGCTTACGGCAACGTCCACGGCATCGTCAGCAACACGTGGTACGACCGCGCCCGCCATCAGCCGATGTACTGCGTGCAAGACCCCACGGCCCACATCGTCGGCGAGCCGGCGGGGGCAGTGGCACCTATGGGTGTGTCGCCGCGCAACCTGCTGGGAAGCACCATCGGCGATGAGCTGCGCATGGCCAGCAACTTCCAGTCTCGGGTCATCGCCATCTCGCTCAAGGACCGCGCCGCCGTTCTCCCCGGGGGGCATACCGCCAACGCCGCCTATTGGTACGACCCGGCAACGGGGCACTTCATTACCAGCAGCTACTACATGAAATCGCTTCCGACCTGGGTGGAGCAATTCAACGCCGCTGAACCCACCAAGGCTTATTGCGGTAAGCCCTGGGAATCTTTACCCGAGACGCCCGACATCAGCGGCAGAGTCCTGGCGCCGGCCTTCGGCGGGGACAAGGCGCCCTGCCCCAACCCCAAGTTTCGGTCTTGGATTATGGGAACACCGTTCATGAACGAGGTCGAGTTGAACTTCGCGGAAGCGGCCATCGAGAACGAACACCTGGGACAGGGACCTGCCACAGACTTGCTCGCCGTTTCGCTCAGCATTAACGACTACATCGGCCATGCGTTCGGACCCTACAGCCCGGAGGTGGCCGATACGACCGTGCGGACCGATCGCTACCTGGCGGCGCTCCTCGCGGACCTCGACAAGAAACTGGGATTGGCCAATGTCTGGATCGCTCTCTCCGCCGACCATGGAGTGGCGCCTTCCCCGCAGTACATCATGGAGCACCACCTGGGAGTGGGCCTGCTCTACCCGCAGACCGTCGTCGATGCCGTAAAACAGGCACTCACCAAAGCTTACGGCGAGGCACATTGGATTGAGTTCGCGTCTGGGGCATGGATCTATCTAAATCGCGCCGCGCTCGCTTCGCGCGGCGCCGACATCGCCCACGCGGAGGCTTTGTCCGCCGAGGCGGCGGCCTTGGTGCTCGGAGTCCAGGCAGTCTTCACCCGCACGCAGTTCACCACCGGGACGCTCCCCAATAGCCCCCTCGGACGCAAGGCGGCCCATAGCTTTAACTCCATGAGAGCTGGCGATATCCTACTGGTCTCGACCCCCTTTGCCGTTCCTAGCGAGACAATAACCCGGACTACCCACGGTAGCCCTTGGAACTATGACGCGCAGGTTCCGCTGATCCTTTGGGGTGGTCCGTTTAAGCCGGGGACCTATGCTACCCCGTGCCAGCCCATCGACCTTGAGCCAACCCTTGCGGCCTTGCTTGGATTGACCCAGTCTTCTGAAGCTCAAGGGAAACCTCTAACTGAATCAATAAGGTAGATCAATATCAGGATATCCAGCCTAAGATCCAAGAGGTTTTCGCACTCCCAGGACGTGCCTGCTAAGCCCGATTGCGTACTGCATGGACCTTCGAGCAGCCATTAGCCCTCTTGAGCAGGAATTCTTAGTCTAATCAGACTTCAAATAGCAGCCGAAATGGCAATCGGAGCGACTCCACTGGCGTGTCGAGGGAAACTTTCCCTTGACATGGTCTACGAAATTATGTAGATTATTAGTCGCTTCCCACCTCTCCCATAGGAACTCGCAAGCTGACTGCTTCGGCTGGTCAGACGGATGACTATTGAATTTGGAGGGATGATGAGGAAACTGGTATTAGGCTGCGCTGTTGCCGGGCTCATTGCGCTGTCACCAAGGTCCGAGGCTAAGATTCCGGCTTCGGTGGGGCTACTCCCATGGAGAATCCCCTCCACCCGAGCCCCGGCCCCCCAGGCCCCTCTGCCCCTAAAGCGGCAAGTCGGATGGGCGAGTTGGTATGGGGAGGAACTCCAGGGAGAACCCACGGCGAGCGGCGAACCCTTCGATATGAACGGCCTTACTGCGGCTCATCGAGACCTGCCCCTCGGCACAATGGTGCAGGTCACAAACCTGCGCAACAGACGCACCGTCCTCCTGCGCATCAACGATCGCGGGCCCAGCCTCGGCGGGCGGGTCATCGATGTCTCGTGGGCTGCAGCCCAGCGCCTGGGATTCGTCCACGCGGGCCTGACGCGGGTAAGGCTCCAGGTCGCCCAGCATCCCAAGAGCCTTGCACCTGAATCAGCAAGCCCTGCTCCCAGGGCGAACTAGTTTCAGCCTTACCCATCTTCCCCGGCATCCCCAGCGAGGGCGGCCGCAGGCTGGGAACGCTCGTTCCCATCGCCTCAGCCGTCTAGCCTACACATGATCACCGCCGCTTGGGAGCATTATGTCCCCGGTAGGCGCGTCAGCCCCCTTCTGTGAAGGTTCTCTCCCGCTAGCCTGGCGGTGACTTTCTTGATTTTCCTCCGTCTAACCCGACAAGTCGTCAGGTTCCGGTTTGTACAAACCTGGCGCATAACTGGTTGTGAACGCTAATCAAGCCGAGGAGCGAAATGTGGGAACATTCGCGCCCCACGTCGCGTATTGGCGAGTAGAGGCACGGCGGGAATCCCGAAGCGAGAGAAGGTCATGGCGAACAACAATCACCACAAGAAGCGGCGGCGTTGGATACTGGCGGCGGTTGCCGGCGTCATCCTGGTCGGCGGCGGATTCGGCATCGCTGCGGCACTGAAACCCAATCATTCGATTGATCCCTCGAAACTGGCGGAAGTCACGAAGGGAGATATTGCCCGCTCGGTCGTGGCCACCGGCAAGATTGAGCCCCTGGCAAAAGTCGAGGTGAAATCCAAGGCCAGCGGGATCGTGGAAAAAATCTTTGCGGACTATGGCGATCACGTCAAGCAGGGCCAGGTGCTGGTGGAGCTCGACAAGGAACAACTGCGGGCGCGCGTCGCGGAGGCTCGGGCGAACTTGCAAGCGGCGGAGGCTGCTGTGCAGTCCGCCGAAGCAACCTACGAGCGCAATGTCGTGGACGCCCAGGGTCCTGACTTGCCCTTCTTGAAAGCGACGGTCGAGCGCGATCGGAAGCTGGCGGCCGACGGGCTGATTTCCGCCTCGGTGATGGAGGATGCCGACAAGGCCTACCAGCTCGCGTTGAACAAGCAGATGTCCGCGCTGCGCAACGTGGCGGTCAGCCGCGCCGAAGTCGCCCGCGCGAACGCCCAGGTGGCCCAGTCGCAAGCCGCCCTGGACAGCGCGGAGGAGGATTTCAACAACTCCACCATCGTCAGCCCCATGGACGGGCTGGTGCTCTCGCGCGATGTGGAGGTCGGCGATGCGGTGAGCTCGATCCTGGTGCTGGGTTCGCAGGCTACGCTGGTCATGACGCTGGGCGATGTCAGCGAAGTCTACGTGAAAGGCAAAGTGGATGAGGCCGACATCAGTAAGGTTTACATTGGCCAGCCTGCGCGCATTGTGGTGGAATCCCTCAAGGACAAGAAATTCGAGGGGAAGGTCACCAAGATCTCTCCCCTGGGTGTCGAGAAAGACAACGTCACCACCTTCGAAGTGCGTGTTTCCATCCAGAACCCTACCGGTGAGCTCAAAGCCAACATGAGTGCCAATGCGGAGATCATCCTTCAGGAAAAGCACAACGTGCTGCTCGTTCCCGAGGCCGCGGTCATTTACGACAAGGAGCGCCACACGTCCATCGAAACTCCCGACGCGGGCTCGAAGACGGGCCGCAAGAAACTGGCCGTGAAGCTCGGGATCTCCAATGGCGTCAAGACCGAGCTGGTCGAGGGCCTGAAAGAAGGGCAGCAGGTCGTACTGCAATGATGAATGCTGAATTATGAATGATGAATTGAGCGCTATCGAATTTTATCAGTTGGATTTGCGGTCATTCATCATTCTGAATTCATAATTCAGCATTTTTCTCCGTCTCGATTTACCTTTTGCGAGTTGGGTCATGATTTTCAAAGACCTCGTTGCCGACACGGTCCGGACGCTCTGGTCGCACAAGCTGCGCACCTTTCTGACGATGTTCGGAATCGCCTGGGGCATCATCTCCATCACCCTGATGATCGCCGCGGGCGAGGGCCTGCGCGTGGGCCAGGAGAGGCAGCAGGAAACTTTCGCGAAAGACCTGATGATTGTGTTCGGCGGACGAACCAGCATGCAGGCCGGCGGGCTGCGCGCCGGGCGCGAGACCACCTGGCGACAGCCGGACGTGCCGGTGGTTCAGCAAGAATCCAGCGCCTGCCGGTACGTGCTGCCCGAGCTCGGGCGCGGCAACCTCAGCGTGCACAGCCTCTACAACAATGGCTCACCACTCGTTACGGGGTCGCTCCCGCCCTTCGCGGAGATCCGCTCGATCAGCGTGGAAGCGGGGAGATTCTACGATTGGGGCGACGAGCAACAGGCGCGCCACGTCGCTTTCCTCGGCAGCAACATCAAGAAGCAGCTCTTCGCGACGCGCTCCGCACTCGGCGAAACCATTCTCATCAACGACATCCCCTTTACGGTGATTGGCGTCATGGCCACCAAGGATCAGAACAGCAGCTATGACGGCTGGGATGTTGACAAGGTTTTCATTCCTTTCAGCACGATGATGAAGGATTTCCCCCCCAAACCACCCTTGCTCTCCACCAGCATCGACCACCTGCTCGTGGTGCCGAAATCCCTCGACGACCACGAGCCCTGCAAGTGGCAGGTGCGGCGCGCGCTCGGGCGTCTGCACAATTTCGATCCGCTTGACAAGGAAGCGGCGCCCATCTGGGACACCGTCGAGATGGCCAAGGCGTTCACCAAGCTGATGGACGCGATGCAGTACTTCCTCGGCGCCATCGGCATCACCACGCTCCTCCTGGGCGGCATCGGCGTGATGAACGTGATGCTGGTCGCGGTGCGCGAGCGCACGCGCGAGATCGGCGTGCGCAAAGCCGTGGGCGCGAGCGCGCGCTCCATCCTGAGCCAGTTCTTTATCGAGGCATTGATCATTGTTTTCCTGAGCGGAGGCTTGGGGATGGGGATTGCCTATGGGCTCTGCGCGTTGGTGAACCTGGCGCCGATGCCGCCGTTTTTCGCCGGCATGCTGCCGACCTGGCAATCCGGCGTGGTCTCTTTCGCAGTCCTGGGGAGTATTGCCGTGCTTTCGGCGCTCTATCCGGCCCGCCGCGCCGCCACCGTCGATCCCATCGAGGCGCTGCGGTATGAGCCGGGGGGATAAAGGAAGTCGCCAGTGGTCAGTTATCAGTTCTCAGTATGGGGGTTGAATGCAGAATTTCAAGGCGCTCAAAGTCTGGGAAAAGGGCCACGCACTAACCCTCGATGTCTATCGCGCCACATCGCGCTTCCCCAAAGACGAACTGTATGGACTGACCAGCCAGATACGGCGGGCCTCTGCTTCGATCCCAGCCAACATTGCAGAGGGCTGCGGAAGAACCGGCCGCGCCGAACTTGGCAGGTTCCTCCAGGTATCGATGGGTTCGGCAAGCGAACTCGAATATCATCTGTTGCTTGCCCATGACCTGAAATTTCTCGATGACACGGACTATCGGAAGCTAGAGGGTCAAGTCGTCGAAGTGAAGCGCATGTTGGCTTCGTTTGTGTTGAAACTGAAAACTGACAACTGAGGACTGATAACTTGTTACGAGAAATTCTAGTACAGGCTTGGATCTCCCTCCGCCGCCAGCCGCTGCGGAGTTTCCTCACCATGCTGGGGATTGTCTGGGGCATCGCGGCGGTGGCGCTGCTGCTGGCCTATGGCAAAAGTCTCCGCTCGGTGGTCGTAGCGGCGTTTGACGCCTTCGGAAGAGGCGCGATCGTAGCCTGGCCCGCTCAGACCAGCCAGCAGGCGGGAGGCGAGCGCGCCGGTAAGCACGTGGTGTTCGAGAAGGAAGACGTCGAAATGGTCAAGGCGGAAGGCACGCTGGTCAAGAACATCTGCATGGAGACCGTACGCTGGCTCGGCATTTCCTACGGAGACCGCATGGCCAACACCGCCATTCGTGGCGCCTGCCCCGCCTATGGCGAGATGCGCAACGAGGTCCCGAGCCAGGGTCGCTGGATTGGCCCGGACGACATGCTGGAGCGGCGCCGCGTGGTCTTCCTGGGATACCGCCTGCGGCAGAAGCTTTTCAGCGAGCGCCCCGCGGTGGGCGAAACCGTGCGGATTTCCGGCGTGCGCTTCACCGTCATCGGCACGATGGACTTGAAGATTCAGGACAGCAATTACTTCACCAGCGACGACGAATCCGCGTGGATTCCCTACTCGACTGCAGGCGACCTCTGGAACACTCGCTATGCAAATGTTCTGGTGTTCGAACCCATTGCGCCACAATTCGAAAAACAGGCCATGCAGCAATTCCGCGCCGCGATCGCCAAGCGCCAGCGCTTCTCGCCTACGGACGAACGCGCTATCATGATGTTCGGACGCGAACAATTCCGCCCCATCATCGATGGCATCACGATTGGCTTTGAAGTGCTCTTCACTTTCGTGGGTGCGCTGACCCTGGGCATTGGCGGCGTCGGGCTGATGAACATCATGCTGGTTGCCGTCGACGAGCGCATCCGCGAAATCGGTCTGCGCCGCGCCCTCGGCGCGCGGCGCCGACACATCCAGGCGCAGTTCCTCTCCGAAGCCCTGGTCTTGACCTTCCTGGGCGGCATCTTCGGCATTCTCATGGCCTATGCGCTCTCGGCCGCCATCGGCACGCTGCCCCTTTACGGCCCTCTTTTCGAAGACACCTCCGGCAAGGGTGACATTCATCTCTACATTTCGCTGGGAACCGTGGGTGTTTCCACAGCAATCCTCATCGTGGTCGGCCTGCTGAGCGGCCTCGCCCCTGCGGTGCGCGCTTCCCGGCTCAATCCCGTCGAAGCCCTGCGGTACGAATAAAGCGTTTTCGCCCGCGCCATATCCTCACTGCCTCATCGGATCTATACTGTGTTGCCCAAGTCTGTTTGGACGGCCAACGACTTTCCGCGGGATGGGACCCATGAAACGCATTTCTTCGAAAACGGACGCACTCACGCGCCGCGACTTTCTCGCGGCCTCGACTTTTTCCGTGGCTTCGGCCGCCGCGCTTTTCGCGACCGAGCATGCCGAGGAGGGAAAGGCATCCAGGCCGTGGTACGAAACCATGCGCCGCTGCGGGCAGATCAATGTGAACGAGCGCGACCCGCTCACCTTCGACGTCGATGTCTGGATGAATTACTGGGCATCGCTCAAGATTGACGCCATCCTTCTGAACGGCGGCGGCATTCTCGCCTTTTATCCCACGGAAGTTCCCTATCACCATCGCAGTCAATTTCTGGGCTCGCGGGACCTGTTTGGGGAAATGGTCGCGGGCGCCAAACGTCGCGGCTTCCGCGTGGTGGCGCGCATGGACTGCAACCTGGCTTACGAGGAGGCGTTCCGCGCGCATCCGGAATGGTTCCAGCGAAACCGTGACGGCTCCGTCCGCACGCACGACGAGTCCCCGTGGCTATACAGGACGTGCATGTTCAGCGCCTATTTCACCGAGCAGATGCCCGCCATCTATCGCGAGATCAACCGGTGCTATCCCGTCGATGGGTTCTTCACGAACGGCTGGCCCAGCACCTGGGTGTTGGACGTCTGCCACTGCGAGAACTGTCAGAAGGTTTATCGCGACAAGGTCGGCGGCATTCCGCCCGACCAGACCGATGCATCCAATCCGCTATATAGGAAATATTACGATGTGTACATGGACCGCGTGCTGGAGGTTTGGCGGCTCTGGAACACAGTCGCCAAGGAGAAGAACCCTGATTCGGTTTATGTGGGAAATCTCGGAGGCGGCATTCGCACGGTCAAAAGCGTGAAGACATTGAGCGAGACGGCAAGCTGGTTCAACGCCGACCACCAGGGGCGCTCCGGCGACACGCCCATCTGGAGCTGCGCGCAGCAGGGCCGCGTGGCGCAGTCGGTGATGCAGGGCCGCACCATCACCAACGTCACCGGCGCCTATTCCAACAGCCGCATTACCTGGCGGCACGTCTCCAAATCGCCGGCGGAGACCACGCTCTGGATGGCGCAAACTACCGCCAGCGGTATGGTCCCCTGGTTTCACTGGCTGGGAGGCTCGCCAGAGGATAATCGCTGGCGCGAGGTTGGGAGGTCGTTCTACGAGTGGCTGGCGTCAAACGAACCGCACTTCTGCAATCGCCGCTCCATCGCGGACCTCGCGGTTCTCTATCCGCAGAGCACCATCGCGTTTTACCAGCACGCAGGCAACAATACCGAGAACCGCGTCGATGCGACGGAGTATCTGCAAGGACTGTATTACTCTTCGCCACATTCGAGACTTCGCGCTACAACGAATGGGGCGACCCGGGCCGGGATCTCGGCCTCGCGGACGTTTTCGGCGCGAAAGTTGCCGGCGAGGTCATCGGACCGTTGGGCAACAGCTACATGCGCATCGAGGGCACTCATGCGGTAACGCACGGGTTTGAGGGAACAGCGCTGTTGCCGGGCGCGGAATATCGCCTTCCTGTAAAACGACAGACGCTAGCACCATTCGCGTTGAGCGTTGTGCCGCACTATCCCGCCTTTCCGCCGGAGATGGTTTACCCGCGCACGCCCCACACGGATGAACCCGCGGCACTCTTTCTTGAGCGCGGCGCCTCGCGTATCGCTTACTTCCCCGGCGACATTGATCGCAGCTTCTGGCGTTCGGGAAACACCGACCTCAGCAGGCTGATTCAAAATGCCGTGCACTGGGTCTGCGGCGACGCGCCGCCGCCCGTCACCGTGACCGGCGAGGGCATTGTGGAATTATTCGCGTGGGAAACGGAAGCGGGTTACGCGCTACACGTGCTGAATTACACCAACCCCAACATGACCCGCGGATTTTTCCGTCGCTTCTACAGGATCGGTGCCCAACAAGTCGAGTTCAATGTGTCCCGGGGCAAGCGAATCTCGAGCGCACGCGCGTTACGGGCGGGAAAACCCCTCCCCTTCAAGCAGGCGGAGCGGACCATCCGCTTTGAGATTCCGTCTGTCCTCGACTACGAAGTCATCGCCTTGACGTGAGCGCGCGCTTTGCCGCTCAGGGATTCGATGCCTCCGCGCTGACCCCGATCGCGGGAATTTTCTCCTTGCGGATCAACTCGTTCAGCGCCGCCAGATCCTTGCTCTGAATCTCCTTCCATTTTCCGAGCTGCCCGTCGAGTTGCCGGCTCAGGTCGTTGAACACTTCGTAGTCCTGCTGTGGCGGCGCGGCGTCCGCGCTCTCCACAGCGCCCGCAAGACTCAATAGCCTCTCGCTGAGCATAACCGGAAAGTTGAGATTATCCTCCGAGCTCTTCGACTTCAGTTGAATCAACTGTTCCTCGATGGGTGTCATTTTCTTGTCGAGATCATCCGCGGCGGCAATGATGGCTTTCGCCTGTGAGGTTTTTCCGACCCGCTTCCGCAGCTCCTTGAGCTGCGCGCTCACCTCGCGCATCGCGTTGACGGCCTCGTGGTCTTGCCGCAGCCGGTCGCTGATCTTCGTGGCAAGATCGAATTGCTTTTCGAGGTCCTCTGGCGAGACCCTGACCCGCGGGTCCGCTTTGAGTTCGAGCGGGTCGGAGAGGGTCTTGCCGCCGGCGGTCAGCTTCACCTGGTAATTCCCGGGAAGCGCCAGCGGGCCGCGCGGCGCGCCTGCAAACGTGACCACGCCCGGCACGCGCGGCAGGTTTTCGTAGCGCAAGTCCCAGACGAAACGGTTCATGCCGGCCTCGGCGGGAAGCAGGTTTTCCGGCCGACGCATTCCGGGAAACTCCGGAGGCGCCTCGCCTTCTTCGCCCGGCTTCTTCAGGTTCGAGAACTTCCGCACAACCTTGCCGCGACTGTCGAGAATCTCCAGGGTGATTTCTTCTTTCTCCTTGGGCGCGGCCTTCAGGTAGTAGTCAAGAATCGCACCGTTAGGGGGATTCTGGCCGTAAGGCCCTGTGGGAGTGAAGAATCCCCCGCCTCGGAGCCGGTACGCGAGGCTCGGCTTGTACAGATAGACTTCAGCCTTCGCCACCTCCGAGTTCGATTGCCGCAGCGGGCTGAGGTCATCAAGAATCCAAAACGATCGCCCATGCGTCGCCACAACCAGGTCGTCGTTCTTCACCACCAGGTCGTGAATGGGCGTCTGGGGAAGGTTTAATGTCAGCGATTGCCAGTGCGTGCCATCGTCGAAGGAAACGAAGATGCCCGTCTCGGTTCCGGCATAGAGCAAACCTTTCTTCTTGGGGTCTTCGCGCACGGCATGGACGTAAGCGGTCTCAGGAATGCCGGTGGTTATCTTCGCCCACGACTTTCCGTAATCACGCGTCACGTAGATGTAGGGGCGATAGTCATCAAGCTTGTGGCAGTCCACCGCCACGTAAGCCGTGCCCGCGTCGTGCGGGGAAGGATCGATCAGGCTGACCATGCCCCACTCGGGAATTTCCTTGGGCGTGACATTCGCCCAGTTTTTGCCGCCGTCGCGCGTCAGGTGGATGAGACCATCGTCGGAACCCGCCCAGATCAAGCCGGTCACGAGCGGCGATTCGGCCACGGCGAATATCGTGTCGTAGTACTCGACGCTGGTGTTGTCCTTGGTAATCGGGCCGCCCGAAGACTGCTGCTTGCTTTTGTCATTGCGCGTGAGGTCGGGGCTGATGACGGTCCAGTTCATGCCGCCATCAGTGGTCTTGAAGAGCACGTTCGCCGCCATGTATAGAACGTTCGGATCGTGTGGCGAAAAGAGAATTGGCTCCGTCCACTGGAAGCGGTACTTCAGGTCGGCCGCGCCCCAGCCAATGGTATTCAGCGGCCATGGCGAAATCTCCTGTTCCTGGCCCGTGCGCTTGTCGAAGCGAGTGATTTCGCCGGCGTAGCTGCCCGCATAAACAATGTTGGGATCTTTGGGGTCGGGCGCGATGTAGCCGCTTTCCCCGCCCCCTACCGCGTACCAGTCCGCGCGTCCGATGGCGCCCTCGTCGCTGCGGCTGGCAATGGCCACCGTCGTGTTATCCTGCTGCGCACCGTACAGGTAATAAGGAAACCGGTTGTCGGTGATGACGTGGTAGAACTGCGCCGTGGGTTGAGTATCCTCCGCCGTCCACGACTTGCCGCCGTCCACGGTAATCGTCGCGCCGCCGTCGTTGCCATTGATCATGCGCTGGGGATTCTGCGGATCGATCCAGAGGCCGTGATGGTCGCCGTGCGGCGCATGCAGGGGAGTGAAGGTCTTGCCGCCATCCGTCGACCGGAAGAGCCCCACGTTCAAGATATAGAGCGTGTCCACGCTCTTCGGGTCGGCAAAAATGTGAGTGAAGTACCACCCGCGCTGCCGAAAGCGATGGTCCTCGTTGACGCGCGTCCATTTCTCGCCGCCGTCGTCCGAGCGATACAGGCCGCCCTCTTCAGCCTCAATCAAAGCGTAGACGCGGTTGGAGTCCGCGCCGGAGACGGAAACTCCGATACGTCCCAGAGCCCCTTTGGGCAGCCCGTCGCCTTCCAGGCGCTTCCAAGTCGTTCCGCCGTCGCCGGATTTGTACAGCCCGCTGCCCGGACCGCCGCTGGTCAGGCCGTAGGGCGTGCGGTTCGCTTCCCATAGCGCCGCAAAGAGCATATGCGAGTTGGAAGGATCGAAGATAATATCAATCGCGCCGGTCTTGTCATCCTTGTAAAGGACTTTTTCCCATGTTTTCCCGCCGTCCATAGAACGGAAAACGCCGCGCTCCGCGTTCGGCCCGTAAGTGTGGCCGAGTGCGGCGACAAATACGACGTCAGGATTATGGGGATCGACGATGACCTTGCCGATCTGTCGCGTGTCTTGCAGGCCGACGTTTTTCCAGGTTTTCCCGCCGTCGAGCGACTTATAAACGCCGTCACCAAACGAAATGTTGCCGCGAATGCATGCCTCGCCGGTGCCGACGTATATGACGTTGGGATCTGAGGGCGCCACGGCAATGCTGCCAATAGAGGAGACCGGCTCCTTATCGAACAGCGGGACCCAGTTCAGGCCGCCATCGGTGCTCTTCCAGACGCCGCCTGCGACACCTCCGAAGTAGTACGTGTTGGGGTCGCCGGGAACGCCTTCGACGGCGAGCACGCGCCCGCCACGAAACGGGCCGACCAGGCGCCACTTCATCCCTTTGAACAGGCTATCGCTGACTTGCCCAAAGGCCAAACATGCCACTAGATTAAGTGCCAGCGCTCCCCAAAGTGCCAAGCGAGCCACTCGTCGCCATTGCAGCGTGTCCATGAGGTTCTCCCTCTGCATAAAGAAGTATGCTCGACCAGGAAATATGTAATCAGGAAACAGGCCCGACAACGCCGGACCGGAGCTCTTACGCTTACTGCTGTCTCCCGAAACTGAATTTCGGCCCGCATCAACATCACGGGGAAGTGCCGGGAGTGTTGCCGTGCAAGGTGTAGTTACGAATCGATCCGCCCAGGCCCACTCCGATGTGGATAACCGAAATCCAGCGTTCCAGGCGGTGCCTGCCCTTGCGGTGAAGCCAATAGGCGACGCCGACCGAGGCCGCAGCCCCTGCCACCTCCAGGCCGACGAAGAGCGGCTTGTTATCCACGATGCTGTTGGTCAGCAGCCACTCGTTCACGCCGCGCGCGCGGAAATGTTGGGTCGAAGTGTAATCGAGAGTTCGCACCGCCACCACGCCCGCGAATAGCGTGAGATTGGGGGAATCCCAGAATCGGTGCGGCGTGGGCGCAGAAGGCGCCGGCTTTTGTGTCGCGGGCTGCGGGCTGGCCGGCGTCTGCGCGCGCAGACTGACGACACCCGTTAACAAGCTGACCCCGAGGAGCGCGAACAGCCTCTGAAACTCTCTTCTTGGGAAAATGCGGCGATGCTTCGCTTCGCTCAGCATGACAGCGTCGGGCTGTGCATTGGGTCGCGCCCTTGGATTCATGACGCTATAGATACTTCAGCAGGTTGTCGAGCACCTTCTGGCAGCCCGCGTAGGGGTCGCCGGGGCCTTCGAATTCGATCGAGTAGACGCCCTTGAATCCTACTTGCTTTGAAATCTCCACGCACTTCGGGAAATCGAATCGAGTCTCGTTCCCGCTCGCGTCGAATTCCAGCCCCTTGGCGTGGCAAACCACGCGGGCAAAGGGGAAGAGGAGCGCCAGTCCCCGCTCGCGCGTGGCCTCATCCGGAAAGTTCGCGAAATCGGGCAACGCGCCGAGGTTGCCGCCCACGTCCTTGAACAGCTTCACCAACTCTTCCGGATGCTCAGAGCCCACTCCGCCGTGATTCTCAATGATGACCTCCACTCCTTTCGATTTGCCGTAACTCGCCAGGGCTTTATACGAGGCCACGGTGGGCGCCAGGTCTTGTGCGTTCATCTTGCCTGGGTCGCAGCGAACCGCCTTCGACCCAATTGTCTTGGCGATGTCGATCCATTTGCGAGCCGCGCTGACCGCATTCCCGCGCACCTCCGGGTCCGGATCGGAAAGGCCGCCTTTCGTCCAGATTTCCTCGATGTCCACGGGAATGTTGACGACGCGCGAATGAACTCTCGCCAGACGGTTCTTGAGTTCCTGAAGGTAGGTCGACTCCGTAGAAGCAAAATGCGGCGCACAGAATTCCATATTGTGCAGGCCGTACTTGTCTGCCGCAAGCTCAGGAAAATCCAGCAAGGCGAGCATGTCGCCAGGTTGATTGAAATCTTTCTCGCGGGTTGCCTGAAAATAGTTGTGCAGACTCCAGGTGGAAAGCGAGATGCGCTGGCGCTTGTCGCCGGCCACTGGTCGCGGCACGTGGCGACGACGAGCCGCCCACACATCATCACCTAGACAAAGCAAGCCTGCACCCGCGGCTCCTCCGGCAAGTCGAGCGAAAAAATCTCGGCGATTCATTTGAACTCCCTTCGTGGCGAGGAGCCGTTCTGGGCTCCCGGGAAGACGCAACAATCGAAGCCGGAACGCTCGTGATGAACCCGCGGCCCAAAAAGGCGCCCCGCTCTTTCAATCCACCTGAGTCCCGCGCAGGAAGCTGGCGTTCTCTTCGGGCAATGAGGTGTTGATGAACATTCCGGAGCCCAGCTCGAATCCCGCCATCTTGGTCAGACGTGGAATGATGCTCACATACCAGTGATAGTACTTTACGCCGGTGTATTCCATCGGGGCGGTGCGCACCACGTAGTTGTAATCGGGGTCGGCGAGCCCCTTGTAGAGTTTGGCCAGCGTGCACCGCAGGTTGCGCGCCAGGTCGACGACCTCCGCGTCGTTCAACTCCGCGAAGCAGGCCATGTGGCGGCGCGGCATGATGAGCAGTGAAAACGGCGTCAGCGAGGCAAAGGGGAGGAAGGCGACGAAGTGTTCCGTTTCGAGCACCAGGCGTAGCCCCTCTTTCTGTTCCTGCTCGAGCACGCGGCAGAAGATGCACTCCCCAAACTCGTCGAAGTGTTCCAGCGCGTTGAACAGCCGGTCGCGAAGTTGCGTGGTCATGACGGGGGTGGCAATCATCTGCGAGTGCGGATGCTCGAGCGACGTCCCGGCTGCGTCGCCGTGATTTTTGAAAATGGTAATCTGCTCGACGCGCGCATCTTTTGACGCGAACTTGAAGCGGTTGAGATAAGTTTCGATGATGGTTTCCACCTCGCGGTCGGAGAGCAGCGCCGTGGTCTTGCTGTGGTCCGGCGTTTCGACGATAACTTCGTGAATGCCCACGCCCGTGATCGCGCGGCGAATGCCCACGATGTTCCGTTTCCGCTCGCCTTCGTACGACACGGCGGCAAATTTATTAGGCGTCACGCGTACCCGCCATGTAGAAGTGTCCGGCACCACGTACGTGGCGGGCGGAGTCATGGCTTCGTTGCCGGGGCAAAAGGGGCAGGTTTTCACATAGGCCGGCAGGACCTTTTTCTCTTTGACTTTTTTCGCGAAATCCTCGGGACGCTTGGCACGTTCCGTGGCGATGATCACCCACTCGCGAGTCAGAATGTTATAACGAAGCTCAGGCATGGTTTGCCTCCTCAAGGCTGAAAGGGCTCAACGCGCGCCGCGGACGACGCGAAAGCCATAATCCGCGTATTGAAAGCCCGGCGGAATACTGGACCGCGCGGCGCAGCGGCTTACTTTCACATGATGGCGCCACGAACCCCCTCGCGACGCGCGCCGCGCACCGGACGCGGGTCCCGAGGGATTCCGGGCGGGAGAATGCGCGTAGTAATCGGGGTTGTACCAGTCCGCGCACCACTCGTGAACGTTCTCACAGAGATCGTAAACGCCGAACGCATTCGGGGCGCTTGCGCCGACCGGCAGCGGTCCTTTTACTTCCCCACCCCATCGGCGCTGGTATTCCTGACGTGACTGCGGCGGCTCATTGCCCCAAGGATAGAGCCAGCCCTCCTGGCGGCAGCGGGCAGCGCGCTCCCACTCCGCCTCCGTCGGCAGGCGATACGCGCGGCCGGTCATTTCGACGAGCCAGTGGCAATAGTCTGTCGCTTCGAACCAACTGACCGCCACCACCGGTTGATCAGGATGGCGGAAGTCCGGATCATTCCAATTCGGCGGCGAGGTATGGCCTGTGGCGTCCAGAAACAATCGGAAGTCGCGGTTACGCACCTGGAAAGCCGCCATCTCGAATGCGTCCACCCAGACCCCGTGGACCGGCCGCTCGTCATCCTGGCCCTGCTCGCTGCCCATCAAAAACTCTCCCGCAGAAATCGGAACGCACTGGACCTCAGGAGCAGCTTGGGGAATCCCGGCGGTTTGATGACGTGCCCTTGACTCTCTGAGGTGTTCTTCCACTCCGACGAATCCTTGATTTTGGTTTCCAAATGGAAGCGCATTCTATAACATTCGTTGGAAGAATGGTACGCCGGAAAGGGGCAAACGAACCAAATGTCCAAGAAACATAAAGAGACGATTCAAAAACAATTCACCAAGACCGTCGAGGCCTTTGCGAAATATGCGGTCCGCGATACGCCCGAAATTCTCGCCGAGAAGGTGGAGTTCGTCAAACCTCAGGCGACGGACTTGGTCCTGGACGTCGCGTGTGGGCCGGGAGCGTTTCCTCTGGCGCTCGCGCCGCGCGTGCGGTTCGCGATGGGAATTGATTTGACCTTCGAGATGCTGCGCCAGTCGCGGGCCTTCCAGGCCGAGCGGCAGATTGCCAATGCCGCCTTCGTGAGTGGCGAGGCCGAACAACTTCCCTTCCCCGATGGGACTTTCAACCTGGTCACCTGCCAGTGCTCGTTTCATCACATCCCGAAACCCGAGCTGGCGCTGAAAGAAATGCTGCGCATCACGCGGCCCGATGGCCGATTGTTTCTCATCGATACGGTGGCTCCGGAAAGCGATGCGAAGTTCGAACTCCATAACAAGATTGAAAAACTTCGGGACCCCTCACACACGCTGTCGCTGCGCCTGACGACCTACCTCCGGATGTTCGAAGAAGCCGGCGTCGAAGTGACCCGCCAAGGCCTGCGGCGCCGCCCGCGCTCGTTCAACCAGTGGATGCTGCGCGCGGGGCTCGAACCCCACCACAAGCGCTATCAGGAAACCCGCCGCCTGCTGGAGGACTCCATCGCCGGCGATCGCGCCGGCTTCTCCGCCCGGCCCCAGGGGGAGGATATTGAGATCGTTCATAATGAGGGAATGTTTTTATTGGCACGACAGGCAGAGGGATGGGAAAAGTAGACGGTAGACGGCATACGGTATACGGGGAAGAAAACCAGTGACTGGAAGCGGAGGACGACACACCCGTACTGGAAAGGGGATAAAAATGGGTATTGAGAAATTTGAACAACTGGACGTTTGGCAAGAGGCTCACGCGCTGGTGTTAGAAGTCTACCGTGGGACTTCGAAGATGCCTTCAGAGGAGAAATTTGGTTTGGTCTCCCAGATGCGGCGAGCCGCAGTGTCTGTTCCTGCGAATATTGCAGAAGGATTCAAGCGTCGTGGTCAGGCTGATAGAACGCACTTCTACAATATAGCTCAGGCCTCTCTGGAGGAGCTGCGCTATTATTTCATCCTTTGTCGTGACCTGGGATACAAGTTGGAACACGCTGCCATTGCGACGCAGGCAGAACATGTAGCGCGCATGCTCTATGACCTTGTACATGCCGTTGAAGGCCGTCGACAAGCGGCGTGACTCCCGTTGGGGCGTAAGTCTGCCCCGCATGCCGTCTACTGTCTACTGTATGCTGGGCTGAAACGGCCACTCCCGCCGCACCCGCGCGCGCAGCATATAGGCAATCGTCCCAATCGCGAAAACGGCGGCGGCGAAGATCAGCGATTTGCGTGCGGCCGTTCCCAGAACGTAAATCCACCCCAGCACTGAGATCATTCCGGGAACGGGATAGAGCCACATCCGAAAAGGCCGCGCGAGGTCCGGCGCACGGGCACGCAGCAGGAAAAACCCGATGGTCTGCGGCAGGTACTGAATCAGCACGCGGGTGGCAATCAAACTTCCAATGACTTCTCCCAGGTTCCCCAGGCTGAAAACCGAAGCGATAACGCCCAGCGTAATGAGCGAGACGTACGGAAATCCCCCTTTAGGATGCAGGCGGCCGAAGATGGGGAAGAAATTGCCGTCGAGCGCGGCGGCGTAAGGAATGCGCGAGTAGCCGAGCAGGAGTGAAAAAACCGAAGAAAATGCGATCCAGAGGAGCAGCGCGGTCATCAGCCTGCCCGCCGTGGGGCCTTCCAGGATTTCGATGTACGCCGAGGCAATGAAGGGACTGTGGATGGCCTCACGCCAGGGAATGACACTCAAAAAGGAACAGGTCATCAGAACGTAGAGCACACCCACCGTCAGGATGGAAAAGAGTATGGCGCGCGGAATGGTGCGTCCCGGATCGCGGATTTCCTCGGCGAGATAGCAGACATTGTAATATCCGAAATAATCATATAAGGCATAAAGCGTCGCGTGACCCAAGCCAGCGAAAAAGATCCAGTTGAGGTGGAAGGCCTGGGGAGGAAAATCGAAAAGTCGCGCCGCGCTCAGGTGCGGCAGGCCGGCCACCACAATCCACAGGCAGCCACCCAGGACGCCGGTGACCAGGACGAGCGAAAGGTTTCCAATTGTTCCGATGCGACGGTAGAGGAGCACAACCAGAAGGAGCGGAAACGCCGCCGCCACCAGCCGCACGCCCCACGGCCCCAGGTGCGGCAGGAGGAAGCGCAAGTATCCCGCAAAGCCGATGCTGCCGCTCGCCACCGAAAGGGGCGCCGAAAACATGATCTGCCAGACCATCAAGAAGGAGAGCCAGCGCCCCATGCGATGCGGCCCGTAGGCTTCGCGAAGATAGTTGTAGCTTCCGCCCGCTTTGGGCAGCGCGGCGCCGAGCTCCGACCACACCAGGCCGTCGCAAAACGCCAGCAGCGCGCCCACAAGCCAACCGAGCATCGCCTGCGGCCCGCCCATGGTGGCGAGGAAGAGGGGGATGGTGATGTAAGGGCCAATCCCCACCATGTCGGTGATGGCCAGCGCCGTGGCCTGGAGTAGGCCCAGCTCGCGCCGCAGTTGGGATGGCGGGTTGGCCAGGGTCAACGCGTGATTCCTCGATGCCGCCCGGATGTTCCGCGCCGCGAAGGCACGGTCAAGGTTGGGACCCGATCACATTTCCGGACAAGCGCCTCAACATGGTGCACCGATTCAGATTTGTCCGCTGCGAAGCCAGTCTAGGCTTTCTTGCGCAAGCGCTGCAGAAGCTGCGCTCGCATTTTGGGATCCGGGCGCACAGCCTTGGTGGAAAGGCTGAGGAGATATACGGTCTGGGCCGCGTCACGAACACGTTCCAGGCATTGCGGGCAGCGCCGCTCGAGGTGCTCGGAGATCTCCGTTGTGTCCTCGGGTGCAAGGCTTTCAAGAAGAAACAAGGCGTAAAGGTTCTCTAGAGGTTGGCAGCCCATGTTCCCATCACGGCGCGGCGGCGGTGCCGCAGAAAGGTGATCGCGGCGCGCATCGCCGTCTTTACCTTCCCCAGCGGCTCACCGAACTCTTGTGCGATTTCCTCCTCCGTGAGCCCGCCGAATACCGCCAGCTCGAGCGCCCGGTGTTGCGGCTTGGGCAACTCGCTGAGGACTCGGTGCAGCAGGTCCAAGCGTTCATCCAAATGCGCAATCTCCTCCGGCCGGGGCGTCCACGCTCCGGGAGACGATTCCAGAAAAGAGGAGGCGAAGGTCTGCACGGCACGAGGTCTTGAAGCATGGTGCTTTTTCGCAGCAGGCTTGGCGCGGGGCGCTTCGCGGGATGCAGGGCTCTCAGCCGGTTCCGAAGTAATTTGAGACCGTCCCGCCCGGAGGCGCGCCACTGCTGCATGGCGCGTCATCACCACCAGCCAAGCCGCGACGCTGCGCTGTTCCTGGTGAAGCGCGGAGGCGATGTTCCAGGCCTTTAGAAACGTCTCCTGAACAACTTCCTCCGCAGCCTCGCGCTGCTCAAGAATGCGCAATGCCATCCCCAAGAGGCGTGGCGCAATTTGGTCGTAGAGGTCCCCGAGCGCCTCGGGATCACGCTTGGCCATCCGCGCAAGCAAATCTTCCTTGGTGGTTTCAATCCCCATACTGGGCAGTTGCAGCCCCCCCCTGATGCGGCATCGCCAATCTCCGGCGTCATGGCGCGCCGGAGAAAAAACGCTGGCCTTGCCACCGACGGCTTGTTATGCGAATGCCACTGCACCTTGATTCTATCGCAACCTGATTCACCCGTGCATCTCGCGAGGCAGCGCGCATGAAGGAAAAACCGCCTCTAACAGGTTGCGGTAATACCTGGAGCGGCGACTTTACGTCGCCATTTCGAGATTGAATCCACCGCACATAATGGCGATATAAAAACGCCACTACCTCATCGTCACGGGGTGGTTCAGCAATCTGCTATGACTCGATTCGCTTCGCCCCGGCGTTCCAAACCGCGGCAGTCTTTTTGAAGTACGAATAGTTGGCCATGTGGCAGGCGATGGCCGTGTTGTTACCGAAATGCGCGTCCTCGACGGAGGGTCGCCGCGTGCGCGCCGATTGGAAGTAGTTCCAAAGGTGCTCGCGATCCTGGTTGTAATCCGGAGGTGCCGCGTAACGCGCGGCCGCCACCGCGGATTCGGTGCCGGGCTTCGGATCGTGTTCGTCGTGCCACTTCTCGGCGTACTCGGTCTTCATCTTCCGGGGCCAACCGGGGGCACACGGCCCGTAATCAACGCCACCCTGAGGGTAAAGGCTCAGCGCTTCGTTGCGAATTTCGAGGATGCCCTTCGTTCCCAGGAACCGGGTCACTTCTTCCGTCTCGGAGTTGAGAGTGACGCGCAGGGTGGCGCGGAAGTTTGAGTAATCATAGACGGTGGTCATGACGTCCGGGACGTCGCGGCCGTCCTTCCAGCGGAACAGCCCTCCCATCGAGTACGCCCGTTGCGGCGGCGCGGTGATTCCGGCGATATAGTGAATTCCCGTCAAAATGTGCACGAAGAGGTCGCCGGGGATTCCTTCACCGTAGTCCTGCCAGCAGCGCCAGCGCGTCCAGCGCAAGGGATCGAAGGCGTGCTTGGGAGCATCACCCAGCCAGGTCTCCCAGTCCACGGTCTCGGGCGACAAATCCGGCGGCACGGTGTACTGCCACGCTCCACAGGGATCGTTGCGGCCCATATGCGCTTCCACCAGGCAAACGTCGCCGACGGCGCCCTGATCGAGAAGTTCCTTGGCCTTGGCATATACGACGGAACTGCGCCGCTGGCTCCCGATCTGCACGATGCGATTGTTCTTCTCCGCCGCGGCGATGATCTCGAAGCCCTCGCTCACGTGATGCGTCATGGGCTTCTCGCAATAAACGTCTTTGCCGGCATTGCAGGCGTCCACAACGATTTGCTTGTGCCAGTGGTCCGGCACAGCCGCGATCATGCAATCGATCTCTTTGTTATCGAGAAGCTCCTTGTACCGGCGTGTGGTGGGAATCTCTTTCTCGACAATCTGCTTGGCCAGTGTCTGCCGGCCGTCGTACAGGTCGCAGGCCGCCACGCATTCCACGCCCGGCAAGTGAATCGAGGTGTTCAAGAGCCCCGAGCCTTGCATGCCCACGCCAATGATGCCCATCCGAATCGTATCGCTGGGTGGAACCGGCTTGGCGGCCGCTCCCATCGCCCAGCTCAGGCATCCTCCCGGCCCCGGCTCGAGCAGGATGGTTTTTGCCGCCAGCGTTGCGCCCGTGGCGCGCGCCGCTCCTCGCATGAAGTCGCGGCGGGAAATTCCGTGTTTGCTCATGATTGCCCCCCTGAAGAATGAAGAATTCAAACACGCTCAGAAGGCGTTTATCCTAATTCTCTCGCGGGGGGAGAGCAAGGAGGAATTTAGAGGGGATCGGCGCTCCAGGGACGATTCGCGCCATCCTCTCGAGATGGACCAGTTCGATCGTTTCAAAAACCAAACACAGAGGTCACGGAGAAGAATCCACCACGGAGATCAATGAGGAGCCGCGAAGGCCTGCCCACCCCGCCCTCTTTCTCCGTGTTCTCTCTCCTGCCGATTCTCCGTGGCCTCTGTGTGAAATGCTCTTAAGGCAATCCGCCTGCTTTTGGCATCGTCGGCGCCGTGATGAGCAGTTCCGGCTAGCCGTTCGTAATCTTCTTCGCCGACGCGTCCCAGACCGCCGCTGCCTTCTGGAAGTAGGCGTGATTCGAAAGGTGGCAGCCGATGGCGGCGTTGTTGCCGAAGACCTCGTTTTCGACCACGGGCTTTCGCGTGCGCACCGCGTGGAAGAAGTTCGCGATGTGGTCCGTCATATCGCTGTACCCCGGCGGCGGAGTATAGACCTCCTCATCCTCGCCAATGTGGAACTCTCCCGGCTTGGGAGCAGGATGCTCTTTCGCCCAGTTGGCCAGGTATTCATTCCGCAGCTTCGCGGGCCATCCGTAAATGGAATAGTCTTCCGGCTGGTGGCAATCCGCCTGTGGCCGGAACGTGAGCGTCGAGCCGTGGATGGTCATGGTTCCCTTCTTGCCGTAGAACCCGAAAAACTCGCCCACCTCGGCGTTGTTGTGGTTGCAGCGCAGAACCAAATTGAAGTTGGGATAATCATACATGGTCCAGAGCAGGTCGGGGAATTCCCGCCCATCTTTGTAATAGTAAAGGCCGCCGGTTGACTGAGCGCGCTGCGCGGGCTGAGTCGTGCCGGTGACGAAGTGGATGCCGGAGATCAGGTGCACGAACAGGTCACCCGCGAGGCCAGCGCCGTAATCGCGGAAGCAGCGCCAGCGGAAGAAGCGCACGGGGTCGTACGCACGCTTGGGGGCGCCGTCCAGCCAGGTGTTCCAATCGATGGTCTGCGTGCTGGCGTCGGGCGGAATGGGATACACCCAGGCGCCGCTGTCGGTATTGCGGTCCCAGGCCGCCTCGATGGTATCGACGTCTCCCAGCTTTCCGGAATCCCAAATCTCCTTGGCCTTGGCGTAGAGGATGCTGCTGACGCGCTGGCTGCCGATCTGGCACATGCGATCGTGCTTCTGCACGGCGTCAATCATCGCGAAGCCGTCTTCGACGGTATGCGACATGGGCTTTTCGCAGTAGACGTCCTTGCCGGCCTCGGCCGCCTCGGTGACGATGCGGCGATGCCAATGGTCGGGCGTGGCGCAGAGCACGGCGTCGATGTCTTTGCGATCGAGAATGCGCCGGTACTCGCGCGTGGTGTCAATGTTCTTGCCACCCAGCGCTTCCTTGGCCGCTTCGTGGCGGCTGTCGTAGAGGTCCGCCGCCGCAATGCACTCGATCCCCGGAACCGGCAATGAGGCCTGCAACAACGAGCAGCCCTCAATGCCCGTGCCGATAATCCCAAAGCGCACGGTGTCGGATGGGGGAACAGGACGCGGTGACGCCCACAGAGTCTTCGGCTCTAGAATTGTGGCCCTGGCGGCCATACTGGCGGCGGCCGCACCCGCTCCCAGCCGCATGAAGTCGCGGCGAGTCAATGAGTGCTTGGTCATGGATTTCAAATCCTCCTTCGGAAAAGTTCACGCGATGGTCGAAGTGGCAGGCGCAAGTTTGCCAGAAATGTTCGCGGAGCGAAAGGACTTTCGTCGCCCGTAGGGGCACGCCATGGCGTGCCCCTACAACCCATGCGCGGACACGGCCGTACAACGCACTGTAGCGGCGGTCTATGACCGCCGTATCGAGTCTTCAAGCACATCGGCGCTCACAGAGCGCCGCTACAGATTGGGCACGCCCGGGACGGCCGTGCTACGGCGGGAAATTCATGCGGCGCAGGAGGGCCTGGAAGCGCGGGTCGGAGCGCACTGGGTCCCAGTCAGGAGCTACACCTAGGTGGACCATGTCAGGCTTGCGTTCCGCGTAGGCTTTCTCCAGCCATTCCATGGCTCGGTCCTTCTCTCCCGCGTCCGCATAGTGCACCGCTATCCCCGTCGCCGACACATAAGTTCGCTTGGAACGCCTTACCAGCGTCTCCGCTGAGAGGCGCATGGCCTCGCGATACCCACCCCGCGCATACCCGCGATCCATGGCTTCCACAAGTTCGCGGTCGCCTGCATCAGCCTTCTTCCCTTCTGCCAGTTGCTCGTCGAACATTCCCTTTGCCTGGAAGACAGACTGGAGCACAACATGCGGGAGGCTGGCGTCGGGCTCCATCTTGAGGATGTTGTAAGCTTGCGCGATGGCGGCATCATACTGGCGCGAAAACATCAAGTGCAGGCCAAACCAATACTGAATGCGGGGGTTGAGTGGGTCCAATTCGAGAGCCCGCTCAATCTGCGCCTTAGCTTCCTGCGGGCGTTGCATCACGTGTAGGAGGTCCATGTAACCAGTTCGCAATTCTCCCGAGTTGGGGTTGAGCTCGATCGCACGCTTATACCCCCTCTCGGCAGCCGCCCAGTCCCACTCATAACAAAACTGGATCCTCGCCAAAAGCCCGTGAGCGTCGGCCAGTGTATTGTCGAGCTCGAGCGCTTTCAGGGCCGCCGCCTTCGCTTTTGGAAAGGCCTCACGGGCTGGTAGGAATCCGCGCTCCGCACGCATCCCCCAGGCGAAACCAATACCTACATACCCGGGGGCGTAATTCGGATCTTTCTTCAGGGCGAGCTGGAAGTACTCCAGGGCAGTGTCGATGCCCTCTTGAGTTCGAGTACCACCATGGGAAACCACGAGCCGGGTTAGGAGATAGCGGCCCTTGAGATAGGCGTCGTGCGCTTCCGGATTGACGGCCCGCGTGGTGGCCAGGCGCACCTGCTGCTGAGGCGTCAGCTTGCCCTGGATCTCACCGGCAATCGCGCGCGCTACTTCGCCCTGCAAAACGAGAACGTCGCTCAAGTCGCTCTCGTAACTCTCCGCCCACAGGTGCCGGTCGGTCGGCGCATGGAGGAGGTTGGCCGTGATGCGCACGCGGCTGCCGGAGCGCAAAACGCTCCCTTCCACCACCGCATCCACGTCCAACTCGCGCGCGATTTCCGGCAGGGTCTTCTTGGTCCCCTTGTAGTGCATAGCGGTCGTCCGCGAAATCACCCGAAGTGCTCCAATCTTTCCGAGGTTAGTGATGAGCTCATCGGTCATGCCGTCGGCAAAATACTCCTGCTCGGGATCGCGAGACACATTCTCCAGAGGCAATACAGCGATGGATTCGATTTTGGGTACGGGCACGCCATGGCGTGCCCCTACTAACGTCAGCAGGCGGTCGCGAAGGCCTGCCAGATTGAATATGAAGAGCAGAGCGAGTCCGAGCGCCAGCGCGGCCAGACCTACGCCGAACACTGCCAGGCGCCGCCAGCGCATCTGGGCACGATGCGCATCGAGTGCGCCTTGGATGACTGCCGTGATAGCGCGACGCGCGAAGCCACCCGTGCTGAAAGGAGGAACTGAGGTAGAGACGGCCCGGCGGGCCGTCTCCACAGGTTCAGTGTCCGCGACGGCCCGCGGTTGGGGCGCCTCAGTGTCCGCGACGCCCGGGCCGACCGTCTCCGTGTCTGAGACGGCCCGGCGGGCCGTCTCTACGGGCGCGATGAACCGATACCCGCGACGCGGCAGCGTCTCGATGTAGCGCGGCTTTTCTGCGTCGTCGCACAACACCTCGCGCAATTTCTTGATCGAGCTGTTGACGCTGTGCTCGAAGTCGATGAAGGTGTCCGCCGGCCAGAGCTTCTCGCGAATCTCTTCCCGCGTGATCAATTCCCCCGGCCGCTCCAAAAGCATCGCAAGTATTCGAAACGGCTGGATTTGCAGCTTAAGCTTCAGCCCCTGTTTGCGCAGCTCTCCGGTGCGAAGGTCGACTTCGAAAACTCCGAAACGGATATGGTTGGCGAGGGAGGCGAGTTCTCTCATCGTGAGAACACCCCCAATTGCAGCAGAGTCTACCACTCCAGGAGGTTATAAGAAAGCGCAAAGCACAGAAAGATACGTTGTCGCAAACACAAACTTTTCAACAGATTATGCGGCGATAATCGTTCCACCGTCGGATCACCCACAGGGCATTGAACTCCCGGTGCGGCAGGAGCAGAGTCGGCTCCACCACGCGAGAGCCGGGTGGCGCGAGCCATCAGGCAAAGCGGGAATTCACTTGGAGGATCGCCATGAAAACCATTCGTTACATGCTGATGGCCGTGGTCGCGCTCGGCTTGTTCGCGGGCGCCGCGCAGGCCCAGGATTACCTCGGAAAATTCACCTTGCCCATCGAAACCCAGTGGGGGAAGGCTGTGCTGCCGGCGGGTGATTACACTCTCGAACACAACTCGATGCGTCGGCCGGAACTCGTGACCGTCCGCGGGGAGAAAGAAACGATCATGACCTTGCCGGCGAGCCAGTCCTTTCAGGCCGACCGCTCCCAGAAAAGCGCCCTGGTCCTGGCGCGCATGAAAGGCAAGACGGTGGTGCGCACGCTGGTCCTGTCGGAACTGGGAATGGAATTCTATTATCCCTGGCCGAAAGGCGAGCGAATCCGCGTTGCGGAAGGGCCGGTGCTCATCCAGCGGATCCCGATCATCCGAGTCGGGAGGTAAGCCTTGATGGATCATCTCAGAGGGCGAGGCTCGGCCTGACTCTCGTTCGGGAGGGCCGGCCTCGCCCGCGGCTTTCTGTAGCGGCGCTCTATGAGCGCCGAACGTTTTGTGGACTGCGAGAGCTTGCTCCCGCCTTCCACAGCGGCGGCAAGCCGCCGCACTCCACACGGCGGTCATAGACCGCCGCTACAGTCCGGTTCCTTCGCACCGTCTCCTGGCCGTGCTACGGCGGGAAATTCATGCGCTGGCTCAGGCCTTGGAAGCGGGGAGAGGCTCGCAGGTTTTCGAACCGCGGCTCCACCTTGGACCAAACCAGCCAAACGTCCCGCTCGGCGTAGGACTTCTCGAGTTGATCGAGCGCCGCGTCCGTCTCGCCCAAGCCCGCATGAATGACGGCAGGCCAGTAGGGTGCGACATACCTCCTCGCGGTCATCTCCTGGAGTTCCCGCAACACCTGCAGTGCTTCCTGTTTTTTTCCGACGCGCGCGTAGGCGTGCCCCAGGGCCGCAAGTGTCGCGGGATTGTTCCCCGACCCGCTCCGCGTGGTCTCAAAGGCGAAAATGGCTTCCTCGTACCTGTTCAACTGCTCGTACGCCAGGCCCAGCGCATACTGAGCGGGCGTGAAACCCGGTTCCATCTCCAGCGTTTTGAGCGACTGTTCCGCCGCCAAGTCATATTCCCGGGTGAGGTAGAAATTCCACGCCAGTTCCATGTTGATGACCAGGGAAAGAGGCTCGAGATCCAAAGCCCGGCGGATCTCCTGAAGGGCTTCCTGGGCCCATCCCATCGCCAGGCAATAGTCCGCGTAGAGGCGATGCGCCAGAGCCGAATGGGGGTTTAGTTGCAGTGCGCGCTTGTACTCGAGTTCCGCGCCCAGCCAGTCCCAATCGTAGAATTTCTTGACTTGGGCTAGTGCGGTATGCGCTTCCGCCAAATCGTCATCGATTTCCAGGGCCATCAGCGCGGCATTGCGAGCCTGCGGAAAGACCTCCTTCGGCGCTTGGAGACTGAGAAACGCCGCCGATACATGCGCGTCGGCCAGGCCCGCATAGGCAAGCGCATAGCGGTGGTCTTTTTCGATCGCGCGGTGGAAATAATCGAGGGCCTTCGACAGGCCATCCGGGGTCATGCGATTCGCGTGGTAGCGCCCCTTCAGGTAATCGTAATAGGCCTCGCCGCTTTCGGCGGGCCGCTTCAAGGGGGCGGCGCGCTCTCGAGCAAACCGCCGCCCTCGGAGTCGGGTGGCAATCTCCTGCGAGACTTCCTCCTCGAGCGCCAGGAGATCGGACGGGTTGCCTTGAAACTGGCCACCCCAGAGGCGCCAGCCCCTTTTCGTGTCGACCAACTCCGCGGCAATCAGCAGGGTATCCTGTCGCTCGACCAGTCGGCCTGTCAGCACGGCGTCCACGCCTAATTCCCGGCCCACCGCGCGTGCATCCAAATTTGGTCCCCGAAAATGAACAACCGTCGTAAGGGCCATCACCCTCACGCCGGGTAACCGGGACAAGGCATCGATGAGACTCTCGGTGATGCCCAGGCCCAGGTACTCCTTCTCAGGGTCCCCGTCGGCTTTCTGAAAGGGGAGGACGGCAATGGTTTCGATCGCTCCGGGACGGTCCGGAGCGCCCACCCCGCCGGAACGCTCGACGGGGGCGATGAAACAGTATCCTCGGCGCGCCAGCGTCTCGAT
The DNA here is from genome assembly GCA_020072925.1 of Terriglobia bacterium. Classification (GTDB taxonomy): domain Bacteria; phylum Acidobacteriota; class Terriglobia; order UBA7540; family UBA7540; genus JAIQGA01. The sequence continues at coordinate 44,374 of JAIQGA010000026.1, forward strand.
GAACCGGGGGTTTTCGGCCGTGTCGCCTAACACCTGCCGCAATTTGTTCACCGCGGTGTTGAGGCTGCGCTCAAAGCCGACATGGATGTCCGGTGGCCACAGTCTTTCGCGCAACTCCTGACGTGTCACGACCTGGCCGGGCTTTTCCAGAAGTAGCGCCAGAATTTGGAAGGGTTTTTCCTGCAACTTCAATTTCAGGCCGCGTTTCCGAAGCTCCCGGGTCTTCAGATCCACTTCGAAAGCGCCGAAGCGAGCCACCTGGCCAGTCTCCGTCATGGCAATCATTTCTCCCCCATGTGCTAGATTGACCTGCCGTCGAAAAACCAGACCCTAATGATAAGGTGCCCCAAGCCATTTTTTACATTGCGGATAGACGGTTACAAAATATTTACAATTTGTTGACGCCCACCCCACCTCCATTTCGCGTCTAGATACAGGTACGCAAAATGTCCCTGCAGTGTTTCGACGTTTGCAAAGAAAAAAGGTTAACAGGAGGCCCGCTTGAAATTAATGCGCAGTCCCAAACGGCTCCTATGGGCGGCCCTGCCGGCCCTGGTACTGGCGGCGACGCCGGCAACCGGAGCGGCGAGGCTCCAATCTGGCGGTTCCGAACCGCTCCCCCGTTCGCCATTCAACCTTTTGGCCTTTCGAGTTCGCCCCGAATTCGCTTTCGACACCGGCAGCAGGTCCATACCGTCCGCCCCGCGTGGAGTGGACCTGGATTGCTCGGTGGTGAACTGGAACACTTCCGATGACAAGCCAATCCTCACGCTGGCCTGTCCCGCGCAGAAGCGGCCCACGCCTTTTCGCGTTTATATCCGCCTGTCCTGGATGGGGTCAAACGACCGGCCCAATGATTACCGCAAAATCCTCGCCCCGCCGAAGACCACCGCCAAGTTCCATTCCGACGCGCGAGGCGCTTATGTACGGCTTCGACTCCAGGATCAATGCCGCGGCAGAACCCGGGAGGATTGGATCAAGTTCAGTGAATTGGTTTGTCTGGAAATGGTCAGGGAGCCCGGAGGAGCCACCCAGGCGTGCTCCCGGAAGGACGAACTATTGAACGAAGAATTCGATCGCTAGCAGAGGTAATCTGATCTTTGGCTTCGGCGCAGGATTAGGTCCGGTTTCTCCCAGACTGCCCACGCGCACAGCTTCGCATGCTGAGCAAACAAAACTACAGAGCGCGCCTGCCAACCCGGCGCCAAACCGCCTGTCGTCCTATGCCTCTGCCACGCGGCCCGAAGCTTGGGCGAAGTGGGCGGTCGTTTCCTGGCTCAACTCTTCCATGGCGCGACGAACATCTTTCTGGATTTCCGGCGCCAATCCCCGCTCAACCATCGGGAACAGGCGACCGTTTTCATCCAGCAGGTGCCCGCGCAGCCATAGGATGTAGCTCCGGCCGGACTTCATCACGTCTTCCCGGTTCCGGGTATTTTTTGCCAGCCGATCGACGCACTGCAGAAAAGCCTTTTCAGCAGCCTCGCCAGTGTCGTGTTGGTGACGCATCCGCTCGAGCGTTCCAGTCACCCCCTGGACGTGGTCCTCGAGGGCTGGATAGAGAATCTGCTCTTCTTCTTCCAGGTGCGCGTGCAGCGTCTTGGTGATTTCCCGAGCAAGCTTCTGAAGTCGATCCAGTGTCTCGCCGACATCGCGCGCCAGGGGCAGTACGCGAAGTTCCTCCTGAAGCTCATTGAGTAAATGAGCCAATTCCTGATGCTCTTGCACCAGGTAGTCAGTGATGTATCGGGTCATCGGGGAAAGAAATCCTCCACCCTCTATGATGCACCCAAAAGTCAAAAAGGTATAGAGATTTTCTCACAACGCCTGAACGCGGCCCTGGGCGGCAAGGTCCTCGAGCGCTGTGCCGCTTACCCGCATAGTGAGCCATTCCTTCAGGACGCGGGCGCCTAGCGATTGGTAGAAGTCGATGGCCGGCGTGTTCCAATCGAGCACTTGCCATTCGAAGCGGCCGCAATCCTCCCCAACGGCGACCTTCGCCAAGAACAGTAGCAGGGCTTTACCGATTCCCCGCCTGCGGAATTGCGGCCGAACGAACAGGTCTTCGAGAAACAGCGTGGGGCGCCCGAGCCAGGTCGAGAAGTGATAGAAGAAAAGCGCAAAGCCCGCGGGGTGGCCGTCCCATTCCGCAATGAGCACTTGGAACCTGGGCCGGTCGGAAAATCCGTGCCGCCGCAGTTGCTCTTCCGTCGCCACCGCTTCCTGCGGCGCCTTCTCATATTCCGCCAGGTCGCGGATGAATTCGAGAATCAAGGGGATGTCGTCAACCGTCGCGTCGCGAATGTTGAGCATGCCGCCATTGTAGCTTAAACGGGCTCTTTCGCAGCGCGCGTCTTGGGAGGAGACTGGCGATGCATCGCAGCGCCCCTGCCGTACCGTGTTAAGCTTCCAAGACCGAATACGGCCTGGGGGCACATATGAAGACAGATTTGCTCTCTCTCCGTCACGCGGTGGCAACGCTCGCCTACCGTGGAGGCAAAGCCGTGCGGGGCACTCCGAAAGAATTCGCGGAGTTCCAAGTGGCGTCCGGGACGCGCACGCCGGGTCAAATCCTGGCGCACATCGGCGACTTGCTCGATTGGGCGGTCGGCCTTGCCGAGGGGAAACACGTTTGGCGCGATTCGACGCCTCAGCCCTGGAAGCGGGAAGTCGCGCGCTTCTTTGCCGCGCTCAGGAGATTCGACCGGCGCCTGGCGGCGAAGAAACCCCTTGGATTTCCGGCCAAGAAACTGTTTCAGGGGCCCGTCGCCGACGCGCTCACGCACGTCGGCCAGATTGCTATGCTCCGCCGCCTGGCCGGCTGCCCTGTGCGCGGCGAAAACTATTTTCTCGCCCATATCGCCGCCGGGCGCGTGGGCGCGAAACAAAAGGCTCCGGTAAGAGAATTCGATTGATCGCAATAGGGCATCACCCATTTTGTTTCGATCCAGCAGAAATGGGTCAGTGGCTGAATGTGCTCCGCCGGAAGGGGGATCCAATCATCAGTCACGCCTCCGTGTTCTCTGTGGTTCGAAAAAGACTGAACACAGAGATCACGAAGATTCTCGGTGCTCTCTATGTGAACCCTTGAGAGGCAAAGAGGACACGGAGAATCTCTCTCGAGCGCCGCCTGTCGCGCTGCGTGGATTCCCGTGGGAATGACGGAGAGGGGGGCGCGGGAACGACAGCCCGGGCGGTTGCTGCGGCCAGGCGATGCGCGCCGCTCACTGCAGCGCCTGGTAGGGCAGGATGATGGCCTTGCCATCGAGGTTCAGCCCGCCGGTAGGATGGAGCTGCGCCATGAACACCACCACCATATCTTCCTTCGGGTCGATGACGAAGGAAGTGTAATAGAACCCGCCCCAGTAGAACGACCCCACCGAGCCAAGTTCATGCCGGAACCGCGGCTCGCTGGTGACGCCGAAACCCAGGCCGTAGCCGAAGTCGTCCAGTTTTCCCTGCATCTGATTCTGGCTGATCAGCTCGACGGCCTTGCGGCTGAGCAAGCGCGTACCGTTCAATTCCCCGCCGTTCAGGAGCATCTGGCTGAAGCGGTAGTAGTCCTCCGTCGTCGAGCACAGCCCGCCGCCTCCGGAAAAGTATGTGCGCGGCCCGCGATAAGGATAATCCGCCGAGTAGGAGAAGATTCCTTCGGGGATTACTTGCTTGTCGAGAATGGGCTGAAGTCCCTTATCGGGAGAATAAGTGTAGGCGGTCGCGAGGCGCGGCACCTGGTCGTCGCGCAGGAAGAACCTCGTGTCCTTCATGCCCAGGGGCTTGAAGATGCGTTCCTCATAGAACTTGTCGAGCGGCATGCCGGAGACGACTTCCACCAGATAGCCGAGCACATCATCGGCCAGGCTGTACTCCCAGACATCGCCGGGCTGGAAGAGAAGGGGCAGCTTCGCGAGTTTCTTCACTGCGTCGCCAATCGTCCCTTCCTGCTGGAGAAGTCCGCTGCCCACTCCGGCATCGATGTACGCCTTCCCCAAACGGGGATTCCATTGATAGGTAAGTCCCGAAGTGTGCGTGAGCAGGTTCAGAATCGTGATGGGGCGCTTGGCGTCGACCAGCGCGCCGGGAGGAGAAGTCTTATCTTGGGGAAAGGGCGGATCGAGTACCTTCATGTTCTTGAATTCCGGGATGAAGTCGGAGACGGGCTCGTTGAGCGTGAAGCGGCCTTCTTCGTAGAGCATCATGACCGCCACGCTGGTGATGGGTTTCGACATCGAGCAGATGCGGAAGATGTTGTCGGTGCGCATGGGCTTTTTTGCGTCACGGTCGGCCATGCCGAAGGCCTTGAAATACGCGATCTTCCCGTGACGCGCCACCAGGCTCACCGCGCCGGCAAGGCGCCCGTCGTCGATGCTTCTCTGAATCGCCGCGCCAAGGCGGTCGAGGCGCTGGGAGGAAAAACCCACGTCTTCCGGTGAGGCGGCAACCCCCGCGCCGGGGCTCGTGGCCGCCGCGCTGGCGTTGCAGTGCGCGGCAATCGTCGCGTGGGGAGACAGCGACGGCGCCTGCGCGAGAACGGGGACCCCCAGCCCGAACAGCAATGCAATGCCCAGGAATTCCAAGCGGAATTTCTTCATTGGATTTGCTCCTCTTCGCCTGAAGCGGGAAATTGGGTTGACACCCCAGAAACGCGTGAGTATACACCATCCATGCCGTGGGCAGGGTAGAGACGCCCCGGCGGGGCGTCTACATGCTGCCCTCGATCTCGCGGCCAGCTGTAGAGACGCCCCGGCGGGGCGTCTCTACGGAGATCGAACCAGTTGACGGCGAAACGCGCCTGCGCTTAAATGGCTGCACACTACTGAGGAGGGAAACGATGCTGACGCGTCGGGATTTTCTGGGGAAAACATTGGTAGGAGCGGCAGCGGCCGCCGCGGGGCCGAGCCTGTGGGCCGCGGACCGCCCGGCCTGGACGGGGCCCCTCGGCCTCGAACTTTACACGGTACGCGAGGAGTTCGCGAAAGATCCCGCGGCCACGCTCAAGAAAGTGGCCGCGGTGGGCTACCGAGAAGTCGAAATCGGATCCGGCCTTGATGCGGCCAAGGTTAAGGCGGACCTGCACGCCGCCGGCCTGACTGCGCCGAGCGGATACTTTGAGTCACCCGCCACACTCGACGAGTGGAAGAAAACCGTGGAGATGGGCCACGGGCTCGGCCTGCACTATATCGTGGTGGGAGATAATCCCGTCCTGACCGCCGAGGAATGGAAGCGCCGCGCGGATTTGTATAACCAGTGCGGGAAGGCAGCGCGGGGCGCGGGAATGCAGTTCTGCTACCACGCGCACTTTCACGAATTCGCCCCCGTGGACAGCACCACCGGCTACGACATCATGCTCAAAGAATGCGACCCGAAACTCCTGAAGATGGAGATGGATATTTTCTGGGCGATTTACGCGGGGCAGGACCCGATCGCATATTTCCGCAAGTATCCCGGCCGCTTCCCGCTGCTGCACATCAAGGACATGAAGAAGGACGCCAAAGGAAGCACCAGCGACGGGCCCTCCGACAGCGGCCCGAATCCCTTCGCTCCCGTCGGCGAGGGAAAAATCGATTGGGCCGGAATCTTCGCGCACGCGCATGAGGCCGGCGCCAAACATATTTTCGTCGAACAGGACCGCTGCGACGTCTCGCCCTTCGAGGCCATCAAGATTAGTTACGACTATGTAAAGAAATTGCGCCTGAGCTGAGCGAAAAGACGGGCTCACCGTTGGGTGGCAATCCCGAAATTCCCGGCCCGCATTCTGCGGGAAATCACGACCCGCGTGAGTCCCTTTGCTTGAGCGGTGAAACCCTATGAAGGTTGGAAAGCCTCTTTCAGACGCCGAAATAGATGAGTTGGAACGATTCCTCGACTCCGACAACGCGCCTGAGGACCGCATGAACGTCTCGTCGCTTCACGGCTTTCTCACCGCCTTGGTGGTCAGCCCGACTTTTGTGCCGCCCAGTCAATGGCTAGCCGAGGCTTGGGGCAAAGAGGAACCGACATTTGATTCTGACGAACAGGCCGAGCACTTCTTAGGTCTGCTCCTGCGACTTTACGATTCGATCAGTCAGACTCTCGAAGAGAACCCCAAAGCTTTTGTGCCCATTCTGTACGAATGTGATTCCGGTGAAGACCCCAAGAAAGAGCCGGATGTGACGGCGGAAGATTGGTGCGTGGGATTCAGCCGCGGCGTCGGTCTGTGTTCCCCTCAAGGCTGGGACCGGTTGTTTCAGGACGACAAAGCTCGAAACATGATGGCCCCCATCATTGCTTTTACCACCGCAGACGCCATGGCCGACGTTCTCGAACACGCGGGCAAGAAGGTGAATCGGGAAACCCTTCTCACTTTCCTGCCGCTTTCTGTGGCCGAAATCTACAGTTACTTCCGCGAGGACCGCCGCAGTCTCGCGCGCGCTTTCACGGCGGATAGGGCACCCACCCGCGCCACCCCGCGAGTGGGCCGCAACGATCCCTGCCCCTGCGGCAGCGGCAAGAAATATAAAAAGTGCTGCGCTATGAAACCCACTTGATGAGTCCGACCGGCGCGCGGCCATTGGATAGCCCCTTTTTCAACGGCAGGCCCGACGGGGAGAGGCACAACCTTGAGCAACCGGCGCAGGTGCGCTCTTCGCCGGCGAAGGCCGCTCACACGTCCAGACCAATCGACCGCATCAGGCTGAGAGCGTTGCTGGTCTCGACTACTCCGGGTCGGAGCCGGTAATCAAAAAGCAGTTTGCCATCCTCGAGGCGATCCTCGAAGTGGGCGTTGGCAGCGCGCGGGGCGAGGTCATCAACAATCCGAGCCAGCGCCAGGTCATGCGTGGTCACCAGCCCAATCGCGCCGCGTTCAACCAGGCTGCGCACCATCGCCTCCGCGCCGACCCGCCGGTCCTGAGAGTTCGTTCCTTGCAGGAACTCGTCCAGGAGAAAAAGCACCGCCAAGGGCCCTCGGGTCAAATCGGTAATTTGTTTCAAGCGCCGGATCTCCGCGTAAAACCGTGAAATGCCGCCCTGTAGGGAGTCGAGGATGCAAATCGATGCGCCCACGGCAAGCGGCGACATCCGCAGCCGCCGAGCGCGCACGGGAGCGCCACATTGAGCAAGAACCGCATTGACGCCCACCGCCCGCACCAGGGTGCTCTTCCCCGCCATGTTCGGCCCACTGATGATGAGGACTCGCAGGTCGTCTACCAGGCGCAAGTCGTTTCGCACGGCCTCGCGGTCTGACAGCAGGGGATGCGCAAGACCTTCGGCTTCAAAGCAGGGAGAAGCTTCGACGAATTCCGGTAAGACGTCGGCGGGATGTTCGTAAGCATATCCGGCCAGAGATGAGAGCGCCTCGAATTCGCCCACGGCGGCCAGCCATCGGCGAACGGCGGGGCCCGTCCGCTTTCTCCATCCTTCCACGGCGCAGGCGGCTTGCAGCGTCCAAAACACAAACGGTTCGAGCGATTGCACAATGAGGTTCCGCCGGGAGTCCAGGTATTCCATCAGCCGATTCAGCCCGGCAATCCAGCGCGAGGGAGGCCACCCCTGGGATTGCAGCGCCTCCCGGAGTTCCACGAGCCTGGGCGCCGCGAATCGCTCACGCTCCAGGCGGGCCAGCACGCCGGCAAGCAACGGCAAATCGCCCGTAGCACTTTCGGCCGCGCTCACGGCGCTTCTGACCCGTCGACGATTATAAAGACTGAAACAGACGTTCGCCGCACTGACGAGCAGCGCCGCAGACGCGAACCCCCACGCGGCCCAGGCGACCAGACTCGCGACCCACAGGACAGCCAATAGCGCGCTTGCCCATGGCAACAGCGGCGACGCCAGCAGCGGTTCACCTTCTCCCCAAGCTGCCAGGGCTTCTGCCGACGCAAGCGAGCGCGCTTCCTCCGCCAGGACGGCCAGGTCCTCTCGAAGGTCCAACCGGCTTCGCAATTCCGCAACCGCCACCTGACGTGCACTGACCCGTTCAGGCGAGGGAGGGCACGAGCAGCCAGTGTGCCAGCGTCTCCTGCCCCGCCCGCGTACGCGCCTGGCAGAGGAACTGAAACAACGACCCCTCGCCAAATAAGTCCAGGTCGCGGGAATAGGGATGAGATGCGTCATGGAACCTCTCGCCTGCTTCGCCGGTCCCCATCC
>JAIQGA010000027.1 GCA_020072925.1 Terriglobia bacterium
TTTTCGGCGAGGTCGGGCTTGACGGCGTGATTTTGTCAAAATGGGACATCGATGACAAAGGCGGAGCATCTCTTTCTGTCACGCATACGCTGAAGAAGCCCATAGTCTTTCTTGGAACCGGGCAGAATTACGAAGATTTCGAGAAGTTTGATTTGAAGAAAGTGATGGAAAGCGTGATTTGATAGATTTGAGTGAGTGCTATGATGAAAGAATATAAAATTGCAGTTGTGACTTGTGATGCCTGTGGACGAAAGCTCCCAAAGCTCAAGGCTTATGGCGTATCTATAAGGAAACATAGAGGCAGGTTCGTAAAAGATAGATATAAGAACGAAGATGGCTCTGAGCGTCAGATCCCAGTATATGATAATGCTTTGATGTACTTTTGTGAAGATTGCTTTCAGAAAGAAACTCGGCGTAAGCAAGAATCGTGGTCAGCGGATGGCGCAAATCGTGCGAAATAGAACTCGCCATCCGTCCGATGGTGGCCAGCCGCTCTGCGTGCAAGAGATCCCGCTGCCCCTTTTCGAGAGATTTTCTCATCTTGTCGAACGCCAACGTGAGTTCTCCCACTTCGTCGCGGCTCCGAACGCTCAGGGGATAGGCAAAGTCCCCTTCTTCGAGAGCGCGCACGCCCGCGACCAGATTCGAGAGCGGGCGGGTAAAGGTGTGGGAGATGAGGAAAATCAGCCAGCTCCCTGCGAGCACCGCAATCAATCCTACGCCGACCAGCAGGCGATTCAGGTTGCGCAGGAAGAGGGTCGCAGCGTCGTACGATTTCAGAACGATCAGCGTGACAGGACTTCTGCTGCTGGGCGCAAGCGCCAGTGAGGCGCCGAGGAAATTCTCGCCCCCGAGTTGGATCTCCTCCGAGTTCAAGGTTGTGGAGGTTGTGATCCGGTCCTCGTGGGCTGCGAGCTCTCGTTGTTGATTCGGAAACAGCGTGCTGACAACGATGTCTTTCCCGTAACGAAAGGCCACGCCGCTGGAGGCGACGCGCGCGACCACGCGAGCCAGTCGCTCGTCAACTTCAAATCCCATTGCCAGCACGCCCAGCAGAACATTGTCTTGCGATGGCCCGAAATAGATCGGCTGAAGAAAAACTTCATAGAGGTGCCCGCCGCCGTACCACCAGTCGCGGTTTTGCTGTCTCTGCAATGTCCAACTGATCGAATCCTGGGCGGCGTTCCGATCAAAGCCCGCAGTCGCCGTGTGCAGCGCCATCACCTTTCCCGTCCTGTCGGCGAGCAAGAAAAGGTCGCTTCCCGTGAGTTGCCAGAAATCCGTCGAGGCGTCTTGAATCGTCGGCTCGTGATGGGTGGTCATCAGGGCCTTCAAATTGGGAAGGTCCGCCAGCAACCCTGCCGATTGCGCCAGAGTCCTCTCGCGCTGTCGCTCGAATTGCTGAAAGATTAAGACAGAACTGCTGAGCGCCTCGTAGATTTCCTGGCGCGCGTGATGTCTGATGTGATTCTGGACAATAACCAGGATAACGGAGGTAAGCAGCGCGGTAGTGACAATCAGTGAGAGAAGGAATTTTGTTCGCAGGCGAATTCTTACCATCGTCAAGCCGTCAGGAAGGCCCTAAGGCACCGCCTCAATACTCCGCGCCGCATTCCTCGATACAGCCCTGTTGCTCAAGGGATGAACTTGTAGCCGGCGCCGTGTACCGTCTTGAAATGGATTGGATTCATCGGATCCTTTTCGAGTTTCTGCCGAAGCTTCATGATGTGGTTATCCACGGTCCGGGTGGAGGGATAACAATCGTACCCCCAGACTTGATTCAGCAACTCATCTCGCGAAATAACGCGCTCGGGATTCACCACAAAATACTTCAGGACCTTGAATTCCTGCGCCGTGAGGGAAACCAGCTTCCCGCCGCAGGTGAGTTCCATCTTGGTGAAGTCCACAGCCACATCATCAAAAGCATATTGGTCCGCGGCCTTGGGGCCCTGCGCCCGGCGCAGGACTGCGCGCACGCGCGCAAGAAGTTCTTTGGGGCTAAAGGGTTTTGTGACGTAGTCATCCGCGCCCAGCTCGAGCAACAGGACCTTATCCACTTCATCGGTCGAGGCGCTCAAGATGATGATCGGCACATTCGGCGATTCCTTCTTCATAGTCCGGCAAACTTCCCGTCCATGCATCTTCGGCAGTTTCAAGTCGAGAACCACTAGAACGGGACGAGTGGCACGGAATGCCTCCACTCCCGCGGCCCCGTCTGTTGCAAACTCAAGGGCGTAGCCCTCGGCCTCGAAGACATGCGTAAGAGGCTTTTGGAGTGAGCGGTCGTCTTCCACGATCAGAATTTTTTCCATAGAAGTTCACGAAGTCCATCAGAAGAGGCAGAAACCGGCGGCGCAACTCCACGGGGGATATTGGATCCCATGCCGAGGCGGCAGCCTTTATCCAACCCACTTCCAGGTGTTTCTACAGACTAACACAACCTTTACAAACTTACTACATGCGCCTGACGATCACGACTTTCGGCCGTGTTACTAATCGTCTTTCACCCAGCGCGGCTGAATGATTGAAGCTCATGCGACATTCAATGTTACTCGATGATTGCTTGGCTGAGCGAGATGTCCCGCGGGACGTTTCCACTCCGCGATGGAAAAACCTGCTGCTCTCGCGCCTCGACCAGAACGTCCTGATCCTGGCACTGTGGTCGGTCCCCGTCTCGATCGCCCTTGCCGAAACGTTCCTCGTCCTTGCCATTCTTGCAAGAACTTGGCGGCTGATCCGCCGCCGGGCTGAACTATTTTTGCCCACCTGTTTTTGGTACTGGCTCTTGTGGGCGGCGCTGGAGGTCGTCGTGTGCATCTTCTCGCCCCAGCCCTTATTGGGATGGGGTGAGATCCGCCACTTGCTTCTTGGCGGAACGCTTTTTTTGGTGTTGCCGACACTGAACCGTTCGGCAGACGTCCGGATCGTCTGGCAGGGAATCTTTCTGACCGCGACTCTCAGTTCCCTATTCCTGATCGGCGACTTCGCATCCCGCGCTTCTGTATACCATCGCGAGATTGCCGCAGGAGGCAATGTAGGGCTCTACTTGCGTTCCGGAGGCCTGCTCAATCACTGGATGGTTTATGGGACTGTGGAGATCGTGGTCATTGCGGGGCTGCTCGCCTTCTTTTCGGTTTACCCTGGACAATGGCGACGCTGGTGGCCGGTCGTTGGTGTGAATGTCGTCGCGGTAGTCCTGAGCCTGACGCGGATGATCTGGGCGGCGGGTGGATTGCTGCTGGCGATCGACCTCGCATGGCGCCGCTCGAAGTGGATCTGGGCACTGCCGGCACTGCCCCTGATTCTGTACGCGCTGGCGCCCAATGCCGTTCGCCTCCGTGTGAAGGAGTCCTCCAACCTCGGTTACTACACTAACTTGGAACGTTTACAGATGCTGCGCGTAGGCTGGAGGATGGTGGGGGAACACCCGCTTACGGGTGTCGGCCCAGGGCGCGTCGACCAACTCTATACTCGCTATCTCTCTCCACGAGATCCAGTCCCGGCGTGGCATGGCCACCTGCATAACAATCTGGCCCAGATGGCTGCGGAATTTGGAATCCCCGTAACCCTGGCTGCGGTACTTTTCATTATATTCGCCTTTCGGGATCTTCGTAACGCGTGGCGAGCAGCCGGAAGTAAGGAAGAACAATTCGTGGTTCGATCGGCCCTTTACGCTCTCGTCGGTTTTGTCTTTGCAGGTCTCTTTGAATATACCTACGGTCATTCTCTGGGTCTCATTTTAATCGGCTTTGCCGTCGTCGCTGCCCTGTCGTCTGTCCGCATGAACCGATGGCCGCAGCCCTGAGGAGCCGGTGACAATTTTTTTGCATGAGCGGGATTGCACCGTGACACGTGATCCAACACGGTGTTGCTATTCTCCTTCACGATCACTGAGGCTCAGTCATTTAGGAAAGGTGGAGAGCATCGCTTGAGGAACTCCAAAAAGATCGTATTCTTCTTTCCCGCCTTCGCAAGCACGGAGGCCACGGCCCCGCTAGGCTTACTTGCTGTTTCCACTCCCCTCTTGCGTTCGGGTTACAGCGTCACTCTGATTGACTCCACCATCACACCAAACTTCAAACAGCGCGTCCTCGATGAGGTCAAAGACGCGCTCTGTCTTGGAATCTCGCTGGTCACCGGCCCAATGATTCGCGAGACCGTCGAGATTTCGCGGGCGGTGAAAGCCTGGAACAAGGACTTTCCCATTATCCTGGGCGGCTGGCATCCGTCGCTTCTGCCGCTCCAGACACTCGAAGCGGAGTTTTTGGACATCGTCGTTCGCGGCCAGGGCGAAGACGCGATGCTCGAGATCGTGCAGCGCCTCGAGCGAGGCGATTCCCTTGACGACGTGACCGGCGCCGGCTACAAGCGCGATGGCAGACTTATTCTGAACCCGCCACGCCCGCTCAAGTCACTCGTCGAACTGCCGCCGAAGGCCTATCACTTGGCGGACTTCGACGCTTACGAGCGCCTCTGTGGGCGGCGCTGGGCCATGTACACTTCCAGCCTCGCTTGTCCCTTCAATTGTTCCTATTGCACGAATGCGGCTGTCTATGGGCGGCAATGGAACGCCCTGCCCGCCGAGCAAGTCGTGGAAGAAACCTTTGACCTCTCGACCCGGTATCACTTGGAAATGCTATGGATCGTCGATGACAACTTCCTGGTCGACATCGACCGGGCTCTGCGCATCGCCGAAGGATTAAATCGAGTCGGGGCTCGCTTCCGATGGAGTATTCAGGCGACCACCAACCTTACCGCCCGTCTGCAGACAGACGAGTTGCGGCTGCTCCGTCGCGCCGGCTTGCACCAGATTTGCCAGGGCGTCGATTCCGCCTCCCCCAAAATCCTGAAGCTCATGAACAAGACCTTTCAGGATTTCGATTCCATTTATCTGTCCGCGGAGCGATGTCTCGAGGCCGGAATACGACCCTCCTTCAACATCATCTTCGGCTATCCCAGCGAGGATAAAGAAGACCGCAGGCAGACCATTGATTTCATCATGGACGTCTGCCGCCGATTTCCCGGGGCGGAATTCTGGACCAATATTTTTACGCCCTATCCGGGATCGCCCATCATGCAGCACGCGGAGGAAAACGGTATCGAGATGCCGAAGTCGCTGGAAGGTTGGGCGGATTATTTCCCCCGCTACACGGTATTGCCGTGGCTGCAGGGGAGGGACCACCAGCGGCTCCAGACTATGAGGGATTACCTGCGGATTGCTTTCGATCGGCAGCCTATTGCCAATCTCGAGTCAACTTCTTGGGTCCGTGTTCTCCAGAAAGGCCTGAGCTTTCCGGCGCGCTGGAGGCTTGACCGCGATTTCTATGGATTCCCGGCGGAAATCTGGCTCAACCGCAAGCTTAAAGGATTTGTCGGTGTCGCAAAACCGAAGGTCGATGCAAAGCAACTCGAGCCGGCCGTGGGAGAGAATTGTCCGTAAGGAATACGGAAGAAGTTCGCTGCAACTGAATCTGCCGCATCCGGACCGCTGCGATTGTCCTGGATGAGAGGAAGGATCATGTGGTTGATGTCCTGCTGACCCATTCTTATCACCTCTGCTACGACCGCAAGCAGGTCCATAAGATGCAGCCGTATCCGCCCCTCGGGACGCTGTATGCCGCCGCGCTTCTCCGTCAAAGGGGGTTCACGGTCGCGCTTTTCGACAGCATGCTTGAACCCCCGGAGCAAGGATTTGCCGAGGCTGTCGCGCGCACCAGGCCAAAGGTCATCGCAATCTACGAAGACAACTTCAACTTTCTCTCCAAAATGTGCTTGAGCCGCATGCGCGAGGTCGCGTTCGCGATGTTGGAAGGCGCGCGCTCCTGTGGGTCAAAAATAGTTGTCAACGGATCGGACGCGACCGATCACGTCCTGGAATATCTGGAACGCGGCGCCGATTACGTTCTTCTTGGCGAAGCAGAATGGACACTGCTCGAACTCACCGAAAGCCTCATGAGCCGATCAGGTCGAGACGCAAAACAGATTGCGGGATTGGCCTATTGGGACCGGCGGAACGACTCGCTCGCCCGAACCCCGGCTCGCCCGCTGATGCGAAACCTGGATCTGCTGCCGTGTCCGGCGCGCGACCTTGTTGACATCGAGCGCTATCGGAACGCCTGGAAGCAAGCGCACGGCTTTTTTTCCTTGAATCTAGTGGCCAGCCGAGGATGTCCCTACCGCTGTAACTGGTGTGCAAAGCCGATCTATGGCGATTCCTTTCACGCCCGCTCGCCGGAAAGCGTGGCGGAAGAAATGCGGCAACTTCGCGAGGAATTTGGAGCCGAGCACCTGTGGTTTGCCGATGACCTTTTCGGAATCCAGAACCGATGGGTCGAGGAGTTCGCGGGGAAGGTTGAACAGCGGAGGGCCGCTTTGCCCTTCAAGATGCAATCCAGGGTAGATCTGATGAGAGAGGAAACCGTCGCCGCGCTTGCTCGCGCTGGCTGCACGGAAGTCTGGATGGGTGTCGAGTCGGGCTCCCAGAAAATTCTGGACGCGATGGAGAAGGGGATCCGCGTGGAGCAGATTGCCGACGCCCGCGAAAATTTGAGACAGAATGGAATCCGGGCTTGCTTCTTCCTTCAGTTTGGCTATCCCGGAGAAACCTGGGGCGATATCCAGGAGACGATTCAATTGGTGCGGGACACCCGTCCGGATGACATCGGCGTCTCAGTTTCCTACCCGCTCCCCGGAACGAGATTCCACGAGCGGGTCCGCGAACAACTGGGGAAAAAGACTAATTGGGAGGACAGCGATGACCTCTCCATGATGTTCAAGGGAGCATACACAAGCGAATTCTATCGCGCCCTACGCGACGCACTGCACGCTGAGGTGGAATCATGGAATGAGCGCAGAACCTGGGCCTACAGCGTTCGCGACCGCAGCAGGCCGTACGCGGACGATGCGTCGGCCTGCGTGCCGGCGCTGTGGAGAACGGTCGAACAACTGGAAATGACATGTCGCAACCACGACGCGACACAACTGCCGGTGCTCGTCTGTTCCGCCGCGGACTGAGATACACAAATGATGTCGAAAAGGAATCAGACTTCGTCGGTCATGGTCGCCCGGGTTTCGCGCACGGCGCGGCCATGGGGAAATTGACATGGACCTTCTTTTGACTCACGGCTATTTCCTCGAAGAGGACCCCAAGGAACGCGAAATCATGAAACCTTACGTTCCTCTGGGCATTCTTTACCTGGCTTCCCACCTTCGAAGTCGCAACTTCGATGTTGAGGTCTTTGACTCAACATTCTCTACCTCCGAGCAACTTATTAGACTTCTCGAAACGACCCAACCAACTGTCCTCGGCGTCTATGCCAACCTCATGACGCGGAAGAACGTCGTTCGCATCCTGCGAGCGGCAAAAGATGCGGGATGGAAGACCGTGGTGGGAGGCCCCGAGCCGGCCGCGTATACGGAAGAATACCTTGCCGCCGGAGCGGACGTGGTCGTGATTGGCGAGGGCGAGATCACACTCGAGGAGTTGCTGCCTGTAGTGCGCGGCGGCTCACAACCCGGTCTCAGCGACATCCATGGTATCGCTTTCCGCGGAGAAGACGGCAAGGTTTTCCATACTCCCGCCCGAGCGCTGATTCCCAATATTGACCGGCAACCCTGGCCCAGTCGCGAATCAGTTCCCATCGAGCGTTACCTCGAAACCTGGCGCAAGCATCATGGACTGGGTTCGGTTTCCCTGATTACGGCAAGAGGGTGTCCTTACGAATGCCAGTGGTGCAGTCACGCGGTGTTCGGGACAACTCACCGGCGGAGAAAGCCGGTTTCGGTCGTCGACGAACTCGAGTGGATCCTCGATCGCTACAACCCGGACATGCTTTGGTTTGCGGACGATGTGTTTACGATTCACCATGGCTGGCTGGAGCAGTTTGCGGCGGAAATGAGGCGCCGCAGCCTGCGTATCCCGTTTGAGTGCATCTCCCGCGCCGACCGGCTGAATTCACGCATCGTGGATCTCCTTGCCGAACTGGATTGTTTTCGAATCTGGATCGGGTCCGAAAGTGGATCGCAGCGTGTGCTGGATGCGATGCGGCGTGGCGTGACAGTCGAGCAGGTCCAGTCTGCCGTCGAGTTGTGCAAGGCCAAAAGGATCGAGACAGGTATGTTTCTGATGTGGGGTTATGAAGGTGAAGGACTACAGGAGATCGAAGAAACCATCCATCACGTTAAGCGCTGCATGCCCGACATCTTCCTGACGACGGTGGCCTACCCCATACGCGGCACGCCCTATTTTGCAGAGGTTGCGGATCGGGTCGTGAATCCCTCCCGGTGGGCGGAAAGCTCCGACCGGAGTTTTGAAATCAAAGGTCGGCACTCGCGAAGGTTCTATCAGAATGCCGACCAACTCCTGCGTGCTGAAGTCGAGCTCGAGAAATTATCGCAATCGATCACATTCGGGACTAACCCTGCGGTGGCGGAACTTCGGCACAAGATCGAGCAGTCTCGAGAAGGTCTGCAATCCATATTTTCTGAAGTCGAGGCGTGAAATTCGATGGTTGTCGCCGCTCAACATTCTGTTTCGATCGTCGAACCGTTCGATGCGATCGCGGCAAGCTACGATAGGATCTTTACCGATTCTCTCATCGGGCGGGCCCAGCGTGCACAAGTCTGGAAAGAAATGGACCGCACCTTTCAGCCCCGGCAACGACTTTTGGAAATTAACTGTGGCACGGGCGTTGACGCGTGTCACATGGCAGCGCGCGGAATTCGAGTCCTGGCGTGCGATTCATCACAAAGCATGATCGCCGTGGCGCAACAACGGCTGCGCGCTTCCGAGTATGAGAACCTGGTGGAATTCAGGCAATTGGCCATCGAGCGTTTGGCTCAGTTACGCGGCCTTGAACCCTTTGATGGAGTTCTATCCAATTTTGGGGGACTGAATTGCATTTCCGATTTGCGCTCTGTTGCCCGTGACCTGGCGTCGGTCGTGAACCCCGGAGGAAAATTGATCCTATGCGTGTTTGGACGATTCTGCTTCTGGGAGATTCTCTGGTACCTGCTTTGTGGAGATTCCATCAAGGCATTTCGACGATTGCGAACAGAAAATGATTTTGGGAGATCTTCAACGACCACTCGAGTTCTGATCAAGTACCACTCGGTCCGCGCTTTGCAGCGGGCCTTCTCACCATATTTCATGCTGAGGCGATGGCGGGGTGTGGGGGTCGCGGTTCCACCCTCCTATCTTGAGAAACTCGCGGGTCGGTTCACCGGACCGCTCCGAGTAGCCGCGCGGCTCGACTCGTTGTTTGGCCCGTGCCCCGGGATTCGCGCCTTGGCAGATCACGCCCTGGTGACTTTGGAGAGGCTGGACGAATGAAAACAGGAGTACGAATGACATCTTCGCCTGCGTCAGAAGCGAGCCCTGCCGATGCGCTGCGCCTCCGTTGTCCACTTTGCGGAAGAGCGGATTCCTCCTTCGTGCTGACCGGTAGTGATATGGACGAAGTGAACTGTCCTTTCTGCGGGTTCGTGTTTAGTCAGAAGAAGGGGATCTGGCGGGGCCTCACCCCCACACGCGAAGAGCATTTTCGGCGGTTCGTCATTGAGTATGAAACCATCAGGGCCCATGAAGGCCGGGGGTGTTCGAACCAAGAGTTCTATCTCGCGCTTCCTTACCGGGACCTTACAGGCCGCAATACATGGCAATGGAAGATCCGTGGCCGGAGTTTCCGCTTCCTCTTGCGCTCAATCCTTCCGCAGATTGAGTCGTACTACCAGCGGGAACTGGTTGTGCTCGATATCGGCGCAGGGAACTGCTGGATGAGCTACCAGTTTGCTTTGCGGGGCCATCGCTCCATTGCCGTGGACTTGCTGGTTAACGAAGTGGATGGACTCGGCGCCGCACGCCATTACTTTGATCGCTTGCCGCGTCCTTTTCAGCTTTTTCAGGCGGAGATGGACCGCTTGCCGATCGACGATGGCCAAGTTGACGTGGCGATCTTCAATGCTTCCTTCCACTATTCGGAGAACTACGAGCGCACCATGCAGGAGACCTTGCGGTGTCTGCGTCGCCCAGGACACCTGTTGATTGTTGATTCTCCCTTCTATTGTCAAGGCGAGAGCGGCCTGGCGATGCTCGAAGAACGACATCAAGAATTCGAAAGACGGTACGGTTTCAGGTCGGACGCTCTCCCGAACCGGGGGTTCATTACACCTCAGGTTCTGGAACAACTGGCCTGCGAGTTTGGCCTGAAGTGGACATTCCTGAAGCCGTGGCGTGGACTTGGATGGCGTCTCCGTCCCGTCAAAGCCGGCCTGCTTCGCCGGCGTCAGCCTTCGGAGTTTTTCATCCTGTGGGCCAATTTAGGTGATTCATGATATTGCTCTACAATCCCCGAGCCACCAAGCCGCGCAACCGGCGCCATCCACTCTCCATTCTTGCCCTCGCCGCCGTTCTTGAAGGGCGTGAAGACTACGAGATGATCGACGGGAACGTGGATCAGGTGGCGACAGAAACCATTTGCCGTGCGATTCAGAAGGACTCTGTTGAACTTCTTGCGGTCACGGTGATGCCCGGCCCGCAGATGGTTGCGGCCGTAGAATCGTGCCGCAGAATTCGCGCGCTCTTTCCCCGCGTCCCCATCGTATGGGGCGGATATTTCCCTTCGATTTACGCGGACGCTGCGCTCAACGCGCCCTACGTCGATTTCGCCGTCCGGGGTCAAGGTGAGGAGACCCTGCTCGAGCTTTTGGATGCCTTGAGAGGCAAACGGGCCCTCGCGAGTATTCGAGGCCTTTCCTTTAAGGACGCTGCCGGGAAACATCGCCATAACCCCGAGCGGCTGATGAAAGGGCCGGACGCTTTCCCCTGGTATCCTTATCATCGCCTCCCCGCGGAAAAGTACTTACTCCCTTCTTTCTTCGGGCGACGGACGGCCGCCCATCATGCGAGCATCGGTTGCCCCTACCAATGTAGTTTCTGCGGGGTGGTGCCGGCATACGGAAAGCTGGAGAAGATGGAATCGCCCGCCCGCACCGAGGCCATCTTGCGGCATCTGAAACGGAATTACGGCATGGATTCCGTCCAGTTCTACGATATGAACTTTTTTTTGCGCGAGGATCACGCGCGAGAACTCGCGGATCGCATGGCGACGATGGGGCTGCGCTGGTGGTGCGAGGCTCGCGTCGATGTCATGCTTCGATATTCGGACGCGACGTTCGAGGCCATTCGTCGCGCCGGCTGCGCGATGATCTTTTTTGGGGCGGAGTCCGGCTCCGACTGGGTGCTCAAAGAAATGAATAAACACTTGAAGGCCGAGCAAACCCTGGAACTCTCCCGCCGCATTCGCCAGTTTGGAATCATCCCGGAGTTTTCGTTTGTGCTGGGCAATCCCAAAGATCCCGAGCGTGACACTCGCGAGTGCTTGCAGTTCATTCGAAGAATCAAAGGGTTTAATCCGGCCTCGGAAATCATTATCTATCATTACACGCCAGTCCCGCAGCGCGAACGAATGTATGGAAACGTCGAGGGAAAGATCGCATTCCCCGAGACGCCCGAGGAGTGGGCGACGGAGCGCTGGCAGGACTTTGCCGTCCGCAAGGACCCCATGACCCCGTGGCTCAAGCCCATGACGAAAAGACGAATCGATAATTTCCGGATGGTTGTCAGTTCGCGATGGCCGACAGTGCAGGACATTCGACTGCCGGCATGGGGTCGCCGCCTTCTGAAAGCTCTCAGCGCGTGGAGGTATCGGCTCGGCTTCTATGCTTTTCCATTCGAATTGCGATTTGTGCAGAGGCTGATCCAACTTCGGAAACCGGAGGCCGAGAGCCTGTGAGCCGGCCATCTCCACGATCGAACCGTCGTCTTATTCACGATTCAAGCACGATTGACAACGGCCGCGAAGGCATCCTGCGGCTCTCGGCGGTTGAGGCGCACGATCTCTGGAGTCAGACCTATGATCGAATTGCAAATCCTTTGCTCGCGCTCGAGGAGAGGACTCTGGAACCTCTGCTTCCGAAGGCGGATCGTGCGTTCGTCCTGGATGTCGCGTGTGGGACGGGCCGTTGGCTTGAGAAACTCATGCGTCAGGGAGCGGGATGCGCCGTGGGAATCGACCTCTCGCGCAAGATGCTCGTCCAGGGCCGCCGCAAGCCACTCCTCGAACGCTGTCTGGTCCAAGCAGACGGTTCAGCGCTCCCGGTACGAACCTGCACAGTCGACCTGGCGATCTGCTCGTTCGCGGTGAGCTACGTAAGAGAGTTGGACGGCTTTGCCGGCGAGTTGGCTAGGGTCCTGCGTAGCGGCGGTGCTTTATTTCTTTCCGATTTCCATCCGTCGGGTTATGCGCGGGGCTGGCGACGGTGCTTCCGGCACGAAGGCCGCGTGATCGAAATCTCCAGCTTTGACTATTCCCTCCACGACATCCGCCGAGTGTTCGCCGCGGCTGGGTTCAAGCGAGTATGCGAGGCCCAACCGAACTTCGGGGAAGAGGAAAGAAGCTTTTTCCAAGCGCGCGGGAAAGAGGATCTCTTCGCACAAGCGTGTAATGGCCCTGCAATATATATCTGCGGCTTTGTCCGAGCGTGAGTTTGTGAGTGTGCAAAGTCATGTTGAAGACCGCTGAGATTCCGGTCGGCCATGAGCGCGACTCAAGCGAACCCTCCCGCTGGACACTGCGGCTCGAGGGCGCCTCAGTGGCTTGGGACGCGCGCCGAGCGAGTCGCGCGAATGTGGAGATTGCCGGTTGCAGAACCAGCAGAATCCTTCGGCAGGGTTTCTCTAACCAATGCGAACTCCGCGCGATAAGTTCAACACCTGCGGCGAGAGTTGATCTGGAAGGGTACATGCTGCTTCCCGGGCTCGTTAATGCCCACGACCATCTTGAGTTCAATTTGTTTCCCAGGTTGGGCCGCGGCCCTTACTCGAACGCTGTGGAATGGGCACGTGACATTTACCACCCTGACCTTTCTCCTCTGCGCGAGCACCTTTCCGTCCCCAAATCCCTGCGACTCTGGTGGGGCGGGCTGAAAAACCTGCTCTCCGGCGTGACTTCGGTGTGCCACCATAATCCCTATGAAGAGGACGTTTTCAGCGGGCACTTTCCGGTTCGCGTCGTCAAGCGTTTTGGCTGGACGCACTCGTTGGGGTTTGGGAAGAACATCGCGGAGGATTTCCTAAGAACACCCGCCCAGGCGCCTTTCATCCTCCATCTCGGAGAGGGAACGGACCTACCCAGCCAGGATGAGATCTTTGATCTCGACCGTCGCGGAGCGCTCACCTCGCGAACCGTCATCGTGCACGGAGTCGGCTTGACGGCCGAAGGACACGCGCTCCGCCGGCGGCGCGATGCCGCGCTGGTGTGGTGCCCGACTTCCAATCGATTCATTCTCGGGAAGACGCTCGACATCAGAGATTGCGAACCTATCGGCAAGCTTGCTCTGGGAAGCGATTCAGCGCTCTCGGCTCAGGGCGACCTTCTCGACGAAATCAACTATGCCCATCGAATGGAAGGTGCGGGCCCGCATCGGATCTACTCCATGGTTACTGAGTCCGCCGCCTCTGTTCTCCATCTGCGCAACGGGGAAGGGACGATCCGCGAGGGAGCCATCGCCGACTTCGTTGCGGTCCGGCAGGAGAATGCAACGCCAGGGGAGACTCTGGCCGGCACGGATTTCACGAAAATCGAGCTGGTGATGGTTTCGGGAAAGCTGCACCTGGTTTCCCCACGAATGGCGAAGCGGTGGCCTGAGGAGCTATTGAGCGATCTTGAAATGATTGAAGTCGAGGGGACAGTGCGTCTGGTGCGCGCCCCCGTGAAACGAATGCTGCGTGAAACGCGAAAGTGCCTTTCGGAGAAAATCCGTCTGGCCGGAAAGCAGCTCACAGCGTGAAGCAACTGACCCAGGTACTCGAACCGCTTGAACCCCTCGAGGGTTCTCTATCGGCGCACGTCATTCGGGAACTCCCGGTTCTGGTGATCTTTCCCCACAGCCGCTGCAATTGCCGCTGCTTCATGTGCGACATCTGGAAGATCCGCGAGGTCCGTGAAATCACTCCAAGCGACCTCGCGCCTCACCTCGCAAGCTTTCGCGCGCTCAAGGTAAGGCGGATTGTGTTCTCGGGCGGAGAGCCCTTGCTGCATTCGGATTTGGCCTCTCTCGGACATCTGTGTCGGGGAGAGGGCATTCGGCTGACATTGCTCACGGCGGGCTTATTGCTAGAGCGCCATGCTCCAGCCGTTGCGTCCTCGATGGACGATGTCATTGTTTCACTCGACGGCCCCCCTGAGATCCATGACGAAATCCGCGGAGTGAAAAGCGCTCAGGCTCGAGTGGCCAGGGGAATTCGTGCTCTCCGCGAGTTGCGCCCAGGGATATTAGTGCACGGGCGGTGTACAGTCCAAAAAAGAAACTTCCGCGAACTCCGGTCCACTGTTCGCTCGGCACAAGGGCTAGGTCTGAACTCTTTCTCCTTCCTGGCTGCGGACGTGACCTCCGATGCCTTTAACCGTCCGGGAGGTTGGACGAAGGAGCAGCAGGTTGGTGTTGCTCTGAACGCTACGGAGGTCGAAGAGCTCGAGCGCGAGATCAACGCGCTGATCAGTGAATGCCAAGAGGAAATTGAGTCCGGATACATCCGTGAAAATCCCGAAAAGCTGCGCCGCATCGTCGACCACTTCCGGGCGCACCTTGGGCAGAGACCGGCGGTCGCGCCGCGATGCAATGCGCCGTGGGTCTCCGCGGTCATAGAATCCGACGGCGCGGTCCGCCCCTGCTTCTTCCACCGCCCCATCGGTAATATTCAAAATGGCCCACTCGTCAGTATCCTCAACAGTGCCGCCGCCTTGGATTTTCGCCATACTCTCGACGTCGCACGCAACCGCATTTGCCAAAAGTGCGTCTGCTCTCTGTTCCTGAATGAGCAACGCAAGGGTTAGGAGGTTCGCCGCAGCCTCAGGCGCTGGAGTTCTCCTTGCGCAGGCGGGAGGTGGCTTTGGACATCGCGGTGATGGGTATATGACTCATCGTGATTTCAGGCTAGAATTCCTGATAAAGGAGCATTGCAGGCAACATCGCGTTCACGGGCAGGGCTCATGTCCACCTCCAGAGGGACAAGAGCTAAGTCCATCCGAGGGGGTTTTCATGAAGAGTCTGAGGCAACCAACTTGTTTCGCCACAAGAATCGTACCTCTGATCATTTCGCTGATTGGCCTTCCTGCAGTGGCGCAGGTCACAGCCTCCCCACAGCAACCGCAGCCCGAGAGTTCTCTCCAAGACTCCGTCCGCGCTTTAGCACAAGAGGTGAACCAGCTTAATGCCACGATTCTCGAATTGCGGAGCGAGATGTCACAATCGCGCCAGGAGACTCGGGAACTCCGCGAGCAACTCCAGCGTGCGATGGGGCAGATCGCCACCCTCTCCACCGGAACGGCTACGAGTACACAGAGCACTCTCCCAGTTGCTCCGGTCGCGCCCGGCCAGGGAACATCAACTATGAGTTCGGCGCAGGACCGCGAAAAGGAATCGTCCGCTCAACCGGAGAAGTTGGAAGAAAACCAGACGCTGCTGAAAGCAATGGTTGAGGAACAGCATCAGACGAAAGTGGAAAGCGCCTCTAAGTACCGGATCAGGCTCACCGGGATTGCCCTGCTTAACGTGTTCGGAAACAGAGGAACGGTCGACAACCTGGATGTCCCGAATCTTGCTCTCCCGCGTGGCAAGCTCGACACGGGCGGGAGCTTTGGTGCGACAGTCCGCCAGTCAGAAGTGGGTTTCGAGGTTTATGGCCCCACGCTCGCCGGCGCCCGAACCAGCGCTGACATGCATCTCGACCTTTTCGGCGGATTTCCTGATACCGCGGATGGTGTGACCGCAGGTTTGGTTCGCCTGCGTACAGCCACGGTGCGGATGGACTGGGCCCGGACTTCCTTAGTGGTGGGCCAGGACGCACCCTTTTTCTCACCGCTGTCTCCGACCTCGATCGCCTCATTGGGTTATCCCGCGTTCTCCTATTCGGGAAACCTCTGGACGTGGACCCCGCAAGTACGCCTCGAACATCGCGTGGCCCTCTCCGCGGCGAACAGCATCCTTTTTCAAGGGGGCATCCTGGACCCGTTGTCGGGAGAGACGCCCTACGAGGAGTTTTATCGGACGCCGCAGTCAGGTGAAAAATCGCGGCAGCCTGCTTACGCAACGCGTTTGGCATGGTCCCATGGAGATCCGGCTAACCCGTTTACGATCGGCATTGGGGGTTATTATAGCCGCCAGGATTACGGTGCAGGTCGGACCGAGGATGCCTGGGCCGGCACGGCTGACTGGAGCGTTCCGCTGGGGAAGTGGCTGGGTTTGTCCGGAGAATTCTACCGTGGGCGCGCACTGGGCGGGCTGGGAGGAGGAGAAGGACGAAGCGTCGTTTTCAGCGGGCCGCAAGCTGATCCCAATTCGTCGGTGGTGGGATTGAACTCGATCGGCGGCTGGGCTCAGTTGAAATTCAAGGCGAGTGAGGCCCTGGAGTTCAACGCCGGCTACGGCGAAGATAATCCCTTCGCCCGCGATCTTCGCTATTTCGGCGCGCCAACGAGTTACGGATACTCATCCGTTTCGCGAAACCAAAGCGGAATGGTCAATGTGATCTATCGGCCTCGGACGGATCTCATCTTCTCACTCGAATTTCGGCATCTGGATACGACGGGAATATACGCCGGGAAGGAAACGGCCAACCATGTGAACCTGGGCGTGGGCGTTTTGTTCTAGGCAGGAGGAAAGAACTGCGATGGGGTACAAAATCAGGATTGCGCTGTTGGGGACAGTATTCCTATGCGCGTGGTCGGCCGCCGTTGGGTCGGCTGCCGAAGTTCGGGGACGTGTCAGCGTCATCGGCCAGAATGGAGCGTTGCACGCGGGTTTAGAGGACGGCGTGGTGCTGTGGCTTACTCCTCTGCCCAGTGGAGTTAACTCTGAATTTCGCGCCCCTGGAAATGCGCCTCATCGTATGCTGGTCCAGAAAAACAAACATTTCAACCCGCATGTCCTCGCCGTCCAGGTAGGGTTGGTGGTGGACTTCCCCAATCATGACCCTTTCTTCCACAACGTTTTCTCGCTTTTCAACGGCAAACGTTTTGATCTCGGTCTTTATGAAGCGGGGGCGACGCGCAGCGTACACTTCGATCGTGCCGGTATCTGTTATATCTTCTGCAATATCCACCCGCAAATGAGCGCCGTTGTCGTTGTTGTCGACACCCCTTATTTCACGCTCGCCAACGACAAGGGCGAATACCTTATATCCAGTGTGCCCGCCGGAAATTACCGGCTGAACGTTTGGGAGGAACGTTGCACCCCGGAGGCGCTCAAGGAACTGTCCCGCGAGGTTGTCGTCGGTCAGGGCGAAATGACGATTGGGTCGATTGAACTGCATGAGTCGCGCAGAATGGTCATGCTCCATCCCGACAAGTACGGCAAGAGTTACGATCCCCAGATATTTTCCAGCCCTATTTATGCTCAGCCTTGAGCGAGAGTCCTGATATCGACGATTGCAACCCAACCTTGTTCGTCTGACCTCTTCCTCCGCTTTGCCCACTGCGTTCAGGCCAAACAAAACCTTTACAAACTCACTACACCCCGCTGACGAGTTGTCCTCGTCATTCCCATACGATACTAAGAGGAGGTGATCAATGGAAATGCAGATGACGGGAAACGAGAGACAAATGCAAGTGCGCACGGATGGCTCCCGAATGAGACTGGGGCCTGCTGTGAATAGTACTCTGGCAAAAAGCTTGGGTTTGTTGTTGGTGGCATTCGCAATCTGGGTGGGGGCTTCCGACGCAAGTCTCGCGAAGCAGCCAAGCGAAACGGGCGTGCCTGCGGCTCCTGATCCGCCGGCGTTGGCGGTTCCCGCACCGAGTCCCGAGGTGCTCGGGTTCAGCTTTGTAAATGGATCCGCGTCCACGTTGATCATCGAGAAGGATGGAAAGAAATACCTGGTTGACCTGGCGACGCACAACATCAAGGAAGTGGAGGAATCGTCGGCCTCAGTTCCCGCAGCAGGTCAGGACGCTGCAAAGCCACCGGAGTCCCAGGCGATGGCCAGCGCAGGCACTCCAAAAGCCGAGAAGCCGACCCCGGGCGTGTACGAACCGGGGGATGATTTCCTATTCAGCCTGCCCACCGGCCGCCGCCTGGAGCGGCATGGGTTCTACGTCAATTTCAACCATCGCTTCGCCTTCAATCCGGCATTCACCGGCAAAGCACGCGGCCACCTCCTGCTGGGGCTGGACGACTATGCCCTTGCCTCGTTCGGCTTCCGATATGGATTGACAAAGAACGCCTCCGTGGAAATCTATCGTTCTCCGAGCGTCATTGGGAGACCGATCCAACTTTCCGCGGGCTATAATCTGCTGGACGAGCATGATGGCAAACCCTTCAATGCGGCCTTTCGGTTTTCCGTGGAGGGCCAAAACGATTTTTCCAGAAACTTTACCACCGATTTTGAGGGGATCTTTTCACGCAGCATAACCGGCAAGGCCCAGATCTATTTTGTTCCCACGCTCTCGCTCCACGATCGCCCGCTTGCCGTCCCGCAAAGAGACATCGTGAACCCTTTCCCGTTCCAACCGTGCTCTAGCCCGGTGGCCGCCGACGTGGCGGGCCGAACAGATATCCGTCCCTGCGCCAATACTTTTTCTCTTGGCGTTGGCGGAGCCCTGGACATTCGTCCCACGGTTGCCTTGGTCGCGGAGGTAATTCCCACCCTCGTCAACGGCGCAGAAATGGGAATTCACCGCCCCGCGTTTTCGTTCGGAATACAGAAGAAGATCTGGCGGCACGCATTTACCTTTGGCTTTTCAACCAGTCCAGGAACAACGGTTTCGCAGCGCGCCGGGACTCGCGCGACCATGCTGGGAGACCCCTCGGCCGATACGCCGAGCGGCCTGTTTGTGGGCTTCGACTTGACGCGTCAAATCTTCTGAGAAGCAAAGCAGATTCTGGTTTCTCAATCCACGGGGAGCCCTCTTGATGGCCGTCGGGCGCGCCGCCTCAAAGCGCAGGAAGCGTTGCGGGAGTTATTGCATTGTCGCCGCCGCTTCGTGCTTGATCGGCCTCGCGATATTCGTGAGGGCTCCCAGTGGTGAGGACTCCGGGAACCCGCAAGTCCCCCGGACCTGGGATGACGCAGCGCTCCGCTCGATGCAAATTCCCTTAGTCAATCCGAAGGCTTCGCCGACCTTCGCTCCGGCGAGCTATTACTATCGTATCCCCGTCCGGACGATTTACAAAAGCTACCCCGTGTACCGGCCCGACAAAGAGCCGCCCGGGTATATGGAATGGCTCAAGCATCAAGAGCCTGCCGTTGCCTTCGACGATTCCAAGCTGCTTTCGCGCGCCGATTGGATTAGGGCCGGGAAGACGGTGTTTGAGGCCCCAATCGATTACGACATCCGAATGTTCATGACCCTATCGGATGTGAGGGACATGAAATGGTACACAGCTTTACAGGTGCTTATTACCAAACAAGGTGTGATGCCCTTTGCAACTTACGTCATCCGAAAAAAAGGCAAAGTCGAATTGGGTGTGGACTCCTGCGCAACCTGCCATGTTCGAGTAATGCCGGATGGAAGCACGATTTTGGGAGCGCAAGGGAACATTCCTTACGACCGGATAGCCGCCCATGCTCTAAGGGCGCGCGCGTCTGAATCAAAGGATGGTGAAGCGTTTCTCGCTCAAGCGGAGCATGAGCGTCGGCTGGCTTTGGGCGTCCCTTGGTTGCGCCCCGATCCGCTTGCCGGCCTCGAGCAAATGTCGTTAGATACCCTCGCCCACACGCACGAGGCCATGCCCCCGGGTGTGGTGGTCCGCGTCAATACGAGCTTCTATTATCCTCCGCAGGTCCCGGACCTGATCGGGGTTCAGCACCGGCGTTACCTGGACCATACGGGCTTGACCCGCCAGCGTTCCATTGGAGATTTAATGCGCTACGCCGCGCTCGTGCAGGGCGGTGTTCACTTCGAGCGTTTCCTCAATTTTGCAGTCCTGCCGGAATTGCCCGACCCTTCCACCCAGTTGCGCTACAGTGACGCGCAACTCTATGCTCTGGCGCTCTTTCTCTATTCGCTTAAGCCACCTCCGAACCCGAACAAGCTGGACGCGAAGGCCGCGCGCGGCAAACTGATCTTCGAGCGGCAGTCTTGTGCAAGCTGCCATACGCCGCCGCTCTACACTAACAATATGCTCACTCCAGCGCAGGGATTCCGGCCGTCAGCGCGCGCGATCAGACAGTTTGATGTTCTACCGGTCTCAGTCGGCACAGACCCTGGCCTGGCGCTTCTTACTCGCGAGGGGACGGGCTACTACAAGGTGCCGTCATTGAAAGGCCTGTGGTATCGAGGGCCGTTCGGGCATGACGGCTCGGTGGCCACTTTGGAAGATTGGTTCGACCCCCGCCGCACACACACCAATTACCTCCCGACAGGTTTTCATAGGTGGGGTGTAACAGCACAGCCTGTAAAGGGACACCCCTTCGGGCTGGATTTGACTCCCGAGGATCGCGCCGCCCTCATCGCCTACCTCAAGACCCTTTGACAATTCTTCTTGCTCTCTCGGGGTTGACCGGTGACACGTGCGTTCCTACATGCCCGCACATCGTCGTGCCGCGGCCCGGCCGGTTAGACGAACCTGCCTCGCGCAGCCGGCTTGGCCGGCTGATACACTTCGGCAACCGTGCGGACTATCATGGGATTGTTACCACTCTCGCATACCCAACGAAGCCTGCGATGCGATTCTGCCTCGTTGTATGGGGAGTCCGTTACGGCTAGATATCGCCGCTGGCCCTCGAGCTGCCATCGGTCTTGGCACGCCCGATCGTGTTCACACGCGCCGTGCCACGCCCAATTCGAAAGTGGACGTTACGCCCGAGGACGGCAAGCTAAATTATTGATAATCAACGAAGAGGCGCGAGCAAGCCTGTAAGCCGAATTCTGTGCCCCGAAGCGATCGGGGCGGCGATCATTCCTCTAGCCCCGGCATTGCTGCCGGGATCGAGCGACCTACCCGGGAGTTGCCCCCTGTAGCGCCGGTCTATGACCGGCGTCGATCAGAACCAGCGATCCGCCGCCAGAGCGGCGCGGTCGATTGGAACCAGCGATTCGCCGTTCGTAGAACGGCGCTACAGAGGATTGCGGAGCGGGTCACTCCTCCTCCCCTATTTGGTCTTGCTCCGTGTGGGGTTTACCGTGCCTCCGATATCGCTACCGGAGCGGTGCGCTCTTACCGCACCTTTTCACCCTTACCCGGCCCTTCGCCGAAGCGGAAGGAAACCGGGCGGTTTGTTTTCTGTGGCACTTTCCGTGCCGAAAGCGTACGCCCCGATTGGCCGGGGCTCCCCTTTCGACCCTCGCCGTTAGCGAGCACACTGCCCTGCGGAGTTCGGACTTTCCTCTCCCCTGCCCCTGCCAGCCCCGCCGAGCGGAGCGCTAGGGCAAGGCAGCGATCGCCCGGCTTGCTCGCGCAAGTTTCATGATAGTCTGCTCCCGTAGCCGGGTCAATTGCCGATGGCCTACGTTACCGATGGCCGAGTCTCCGTGCCCATGTCCACAACATTGACCACATCTTCGCCGGAGCGGGCGAGAGCCCTGGACCCCGCGCGCACAATGCCCTCGAGACTTCCGTTTCCGAGATGCTGGTCTCTCACTTTCAGGAGCGCGCGTGGATGCCTGCCGGTGATATTCTGTTCCTGGAGGGGAATCGGTACGATCTTAGGGATTAGCCCATGATTCTTATGCCGCGTTTCCAAAAACGTCCGCTGGTGATCCTCGGCGCGCTCCCATTGCTCCTGGCTGTCCTTAGCCAAGCCGCTTCGCCGCAGGAGAAATCCTCGCCGCTTCTTGACCAGGCGGATTCGGTCCTCAAAGAAATGAGCGATCTCACCGGTTTGCCCATCAAGGGTCCGCTCAAGAAGGAGATTGTCGGCCGCGCGGAAGTCCGCAAGTATCTCGTGGAAAACCTCCACCAGGAAATGTCGCCCCACGACCTGCACGTGCAGGAAGCCACGCTTCAGGCGTTTGGCTTGGTTTCGCAGGACTTCGACCTGGAAAATTTCCTGATCGCGTTTTACACCGAGCAAGCTGCGGGTTTTTACGATCCGATACGCAAGACCATGTTCATTGCCGACTGGCCCCCACCGGACCAGCAGCGTCTCGCGCTCGCCCACGAACTGACCCATGCGCTGCAGGACCAGAACTTCGATCTCGACAAGTTCCTTCACGCCCAGCGCGCCAATGACGACGCCACCAACGTCCGCCAGGCAGTCGTGGAGGTTTACGCAACCGCCGCCATGATGGAGCAATTGGTGGCGCCGGTTGGTTTGGCCGGTATGCCGCTCCTCCAGCCCCTTCTGGAACAGGTTGTTCACTCCCAGTTTGACGAGTTTCCCAACTTCAGCACGGCGCCCTACTTCTTCCGCTTTGAAGCGCTCTTTCCTTACATTCAGGGTCTGACTTTCATGCAGCGCGGCCTGCAAGGGGGCGGTTGGAAGAAACTCAACGCCGTTTTCGACGATCCCCCCACGGCGACGAAGGAAATCTTCGATCCAGCGCTCTATTTTGAGAAGAAGCCGCTGCCGCCGATTTCATTGCCGCGTCCGCAGGCGCTCGATCGCGGCCAGAGCCTCAAGTTCCTGTCGGAAAACACGATGGGGGAGATGGGGTACTACGCGGTCCTGGCACAATTCATTTCCGAAAACGAGGCGAAGACAGTCGGAGGAGGCTGGCTCGCTGACCGCTACATCCTTTACGAGCGGTCGGGAAGCAAGAACTACGCGCTCGTGGCGCGCACGCGCTGGAACAGCACGGAAACCGCTCTGGCGTTCTTCCGCGATTACCACACGATTCTGGCCCATAAGTTTCCGGAACTCTCACCGGACAAACACTCGGGAGCGGATTTGTTTGTGGGGACGGCCGCCAACGGCCAAGTCATCCTGCTTCGCCAGGGCGACGAATGCCGCTGGGCGGAAGGCGTTCCCGCCGCTCAGACCGATGCCCTGCTCGCCTGGCTGCGCGTTTTGAAGAATTAGCGTTCAGTTTCTTCCTCCACCTTGAGGGTTCCCGCTTGTGAGCGTGATTTCTCCGTGTCCTCCCTGATCAGAAAAAAGATGGAACACGGAGGCCACGGAGGGTCTCCGTGAACTCTGTGTTAAAGCCGGAGACACCCAGAGGACGCAGAGAATCTTATTCAGGCTGCGCAGCCGGTGGGTGGGAAGCTCAGAGCGGCATGCGATGGCCGCCGCCTACATAGATCAGTTGTCCGGTGAGCCAGCGTGCTTGCTCGGACGCCAGGAAGACGATGACGTCCGCCACGTCCTCCGGCCGGCCGATACGGCCGAGGGGAATCGCGGGCGTAACCTTCTCCTCCAGTTCGCGTCCCATCCATCCCGTCTGAATCGGCCCCAGCGAGGCGACATTCACCGTTATCCCATACGGGCCAAGTTCGCTGGCGGCGGTCCGGCTGTAGGATTCGAGCGCGTGCTTGCTGGCCCCATAGGAGATTTCGTTCGGGAAGCACGCCGCCCCGTCGGTGCTGATGTTGATGATCCTGCCCCAACCCGCTGCGCGTGCCGCGTGGCGACGCGCGAATTCTGCCATCAGCAGCGCCACCGCGCGGCTGTTGACGGCAAAGTGGCGGTCGTGGCTGGTCGCCGTGAGCGTCGCCATCGTCGGACCCAGTCCGAACAGGCAACGGTCTCCATGGTCCGCCGACCTGCCGGGCAGGAAGGTGTCCGCTTCGCAAAGCGCGGCGTTATTGACCAGAACCTCGACCGGCCCGAAGGCTTGCTCCGCGCGATCGAATAGGCTGGGAACAACCGCGGCATCGCCCAGGTCAGCTTCCCAGGCTTCGGCGCGCCCCCCGCTGGCGCGAATCGCCTCCACCACCCTATCCGCCGTGAGCGTCTGCGCGGCGCGATACCAGTCGTCTGAATAGTCCTGCCGTTTGGCCAGTGCCTCCGCCTCGACGCCCGGGGTTCCTTGGCGGAAATAGTGAATGAACACCGCCGCACCTTGCGCCGCAAACGCCTTCGCCGTCGCTGCGCCAATGCCTTGCGGGTTGTTCCCGCCGGTAATGAGAACCACTTTGTCCTTCAGTCCAGGATCAATCATGGTTTTCTCCCGCCCGAGATTACCTCAGCAAGGTTGGGAATTCCATCTTTTCGCGGGAGTTTTGAGTCTAGAATTCTTCCGGCCAGCGTCGCGTGCCGTAAACAAGGGGAGAAATTTTTCTTGCTCTTTCGGCACCGGTTTGCTGATGCCAGTCACCGGTACACCTCACGCCGGTGGCCGACCTTTACAACAAGCACCTCGCGGGTCTGGTCGTCGATGGAATAAATGATGCGGTACCACCCTTGCCGCACCCGGTACTTTTCCTCTCCCGAAAGCTTCTCGCATCCGGGCGGGCGCACATCTTCGGAGAGAGCCTGAATCCGCCTGACGATCCTTTGCCGGTCTATTTTGGGGATGGCTTCGAGTTCTTTGACGGCGGAAGGCTTAATGGAGAGCTTATATTTTCCCACGTTTCCTCAGGTCTTTGAGGACGGCCTCAAAAGCCAGGTTGGGTTCCTTCGCGCGCTCCTCAAACGCCGCCAGATCCTCCGCATCTTCGGCGAGGGTTCGTCGCACGGCATCGTTCACGATTGTCGAGAGTGATTGGGATGTTTCCACCGCTTTCAGCCTTAAGGCCCGGTGGAGTTGCGCATCAAAATAGACTGTCGCGCGTTTGGGCGTTGTTTTCATACGTACAGTATGCTGCCGTAGCGTTTTAGCGTCAAGACGCTTTTCGTTCGACACCACGTAGAGTGTGCGGTTCCACATTTCCCCCGGCACCTATTTCAGGAGCTTGAGCAATTCAGCCTCGTCGATGGTCTTGACGCCCAGCGATTTGGCCTTGTCGAGTTTCGAGCCGGGGTCGGCGCCCGCCACGACGTAGTCTGTTTTCTTGCTGACCGAGCCGATCACGCGTCCGCCGGCCTCTTCGATTAACCGGGTGGCTTCGTCGCGCGAATAATGCGGCAAGGTCCCCGTAAGCACAAACTGTTTTCCGGAGAGTTTGCCCTCGGCTTTGCGCGTTTTCTTCTGCTCGAACTGCAAGCCCGCCTTGCGCAGTTTCTCGATGACCTTCATATTGCGCGGCTCGCCGAAGAATTCGCGAATCGCTTCCGCCACGCGCGGGCCGACTTCCTCGACCTCGAAGAGTTCTTCCTCGCTTGCCTTAGCCAGCGTGTCGAGCGAGCCGAAATGTTCGGCGAGAAGTTGCCCGGTGCGCTCGCCGACGAACCGGATGCCCAGCGCGAAGATCAGGCGGGCCAGTTCCGTCTTCTTGCTGTTCTCGATTTCCTCGAGCAGGTTCTGCGCGGACTTGTCGCCCATACGCTCAAGATTCACCAGTCGCTCGTGGGTCAGGCTGTAGAGGTCTGCAACGTCGTGGACTATGCCTTTGTCCACAAGTTGATCGACCAGCGCTTCGCCCAGGCCGTCGATATTCATGGCGCGGCGTCCCGCAAAATAGAGCAGCGACTCCTTGAGCCGGGCGGGGCAAGCGGCGTTGACGCAGCGAAAGGCGACCTCGCCCTCCGCGCGGTGGACTTCGCCGCCGCACACCGGGCACTTCTTGGGCATGCGGAACTCGCGGCCATCGGGCGCCGACTTCACTACCTTGACGACCTGCGGGATGACTTCGCCGGCGCGCTGGATCAGCACGGTGTCGCCGATCTTGACGCCCAGGCGCTCGATCTCGTCCATATTGTGCAGCGTGGCGTGGCTGACCGTCACGCCGCTTACGTCCACGGGCTCGAGGTCGGCCACGGGCGTAAGCGTGCCGGTGCGGCCCACCTGGGGGCGGATGTCAAGGACGCGCGTGCTGGCCTGTTCCGGCGCATACTTGTAAGCGACTGCCCAGCGCGGTGACTTGGCGGTCGTCCCCAGCTCATCCCACAGCCGGGTATTATTTACCTTGAAAACAATTCCATCGGTCTCATATTCGAGTTTCTCGCGCTTCTTCTCCCACTCCTCGATGTACGCCAGCATGGCGTCGAACGTCCCGCAGAGCCGCCAGTTGGGATTCACCTTGAAGCCCAGCTTGGCGAGCATCTCGAGCACCCGGGCATGCTCGGGTAGAGGCTCCGCGGCCTGCACTTGGAGATAGTAGAGGTACATGTCCAGCTTGCGCTCTGCGACGATCCGAGGATCGAGCTGGCGCATCGAGCCCGCGGCGGAGTTGCGCGGGTTGGCGAATCTCGGTTCGCCCGCTGCCTCGCGCTGCGCGTTCAACTGCTCGAACGCTTTGCGGGTCATAATGACTTCTCCGCGCACCTCGAACCGCGCGGGATTGCCAATCAGCGCCAGTTTCCGCGCGTCAAGCTTGAGCGGCACGGAGCGGATGGTCTTGACGTTGGTTGTCACGTCCTCGCCGACTTCGCCATCGCCGCGCGTTACGCCGTGCGTGAGCACGCCGTTTTCGTACGTCAACGCCATCGAGAGGCCGTCGAGCTTCAGCTCACCCACATACTCAACCTTGGCGCGGCCCGCCAGTTCGCGCACCCGGCGGTCAAAATCCCGGAGCTCCTCCACCGAATAGGTGTTGTCCAGGCTGAGCATCGGCAGGGCGTGGCGCACCTTGGGAAATTCCTCCGCCGGCTGGCCGCCCACGCGCTGGCTGGGCGAATCGGGCGTGATGAGTTCGGGATGTTGCCGCTCGAGCTCCTGCAGGCGGTGCATCAACTGGTCAAACTCGTAGTCGGAAATCTCCGGCTGGTTCAGGACGTAGTACAGGTACTCATGGCGGCGGATCTCGTCCCGTAGCTTTTCGATTTCCTTCTGAACGGTTTGCGATTCCGGGGGCGTGGATTTGGGCACGGGTCTCCTTCGCTGCTCGGATTTTGCAGGCAGGAAATTATAGCGCGACTCGGCAGGTAGGGTGCGCGCCGCCGCGGGCCTGCGCGAGGCGATGTGAAGGCAACCTGTGGCGGGCATTCCGCCATCTTGACAGGCATGCGAAGCGGCGGTAGTGTCGCCAGTCGAGGCGATGGACCGGGAAGCGAGGATGCCATGAGATGGTGGATGATTTTAAGCGCTGGAATGCTTGGTATGGCCATGGTGGCGGGGTTCGCGTCGGCCCAGCAGCCGCAAACGCCTGCCCCGCCGGATACGGCGCGCTTTGGAAACCCCACCGGGACGGCGCGCAAGTATCAGAACTTCTTGTATGGCGTCTTGAAGACAGTCAACAAAGACGAGATGGTGCTGGAGAAAACCAAGTTCGGCATTGACCAGACTTTCAAATTCGAGCGCAAGACGAAATTCATCCACGACGGCAAGCCCAGCGCCTGGGATAAGCTGAAAGCCGGCGACAAGGTTTGGGTCGACGTTCACAAAGACAAGAAGACGGGCGACCTGATTGCCAAGCGGGTGGTTACGGGAGTGGATGTCGTGACCATGCCGTAGCACACGCCCAGCCCTTGAAGACTGCCACCTTAATCTATAACCCGATTGCCGGGCGACGTCCTGCGCGACGCGAGCGGGAGATTCGGGATGCCGCCGAGGCGCTGCGTCAGGCGGGAATCGATGCCCGACTTGCGGCGACCGCCGGGCCGGGCGAGGCGCGCCAACTCGCTGCGCAGGCGGTTTGCCGGAACGACGAGCTGGTGCTGGTCTGCGGCGGCGATGGCACTGTTAACGAAGTGGTTAATGGTCTGGCGCCCAGCCCGATTCCCCTCGGCGTCTTGACGGGTGGGACGGCGAATATTCTTGGGAAGGAATTGAATTTGCCCCCTGACCCGGTGAGCGCGGCACGGGCGCTGCCGAACTGGTCGCCGCGACGCATCGCCCTGGGGCAGGCTTCCTGGCGCGATCCCGAGCAATCCCCGCCCATTGCTCGCCGCTATTTCATCAGCGTGGCCGGCATCGGGTTCGACGCGCACATCGTTTACAGGCTCTCGAACAAGCTGAAGATGTCGTGGGGTGTGGCCGGGTACGTGTTCGAGGCCTTCCGCCAGGTCGTGCGGTACGGTTTTCCGCCCTTCGCTTGCGAGATGAATGAGCGGCAGGAAACCGCGACCTTTGCGGTGATCCACCGCACGCGGCTCTATGCGGGATGGCTGCACCTGGCGCCCACGGCGGACCTGTTTGGATCGCAATTCACCACGTGCCTTTTTCGCAGCCGGCGCTGGTCGCGCTATTTGTGGTACGCGGCCGCAGTGCTCGCGCGGCGGCACCTGCGTCTCCACGATGTCGAGCTGGTTCACGCGACGAAGGTCGAGTGCGCCGCCCGCGTGCCGGGGGAGCCGATTCGCTTCGAACTGGATGGGGAATTGGTGGGCACGCTGCCGGCGACGTTCGAAGTGGTGCCCGACGCGCTGACGCTGCTCGTGCCGTGAGAGCGTTTCGGGACTTGGGACTCGGGATCCGTGATTCGGGAGTCGGGATCCGGGTCAGACTGGGAGTTTTCATATAGAATCTCCGCCTCAAGATTCTTAGGTTCTATAGTAAGCGTCGGAACTAAAGTTACAGTGTCCATGCGTCACGGACCACTGACCCCTCACCCGGCCCTTGCGGGCCACCCTCGCCCCAGGGGAGAGGGCTGAGAAGAAACGGGGAGGCGCGCCACCCTCTACCATGAGAGAGGGCAGAAC
>JAIQGA010000028.1 GCA_020072925.1 Terriglobia bacterium
GGACCGGAGAGTGTGCGTATTGTGGCAGCGTAATTCGCAAACGAAACCGTCCACCCTAACTTAACGTAGTAGTACTAACCCCTAACACCTAATCCCTGCTTTTCTTCGCCTTTCCTTCGCCACTCTACCACACTCCCGCCAAGGGTCCAAGAACTGCTTTCGGCGGCGATTGTTCTTGACTCCTAACCTCCGTGTCCAACCCCTACTCCCGGGTTCTTGTCGTGAATCGCGGGCGAACAGGGCAGCCAAGAAAGACAGGCTCGGGATGCCTGGTACCTCTTAGTGCGTGACCCGTCACAGGTGATGAAGGTACGGCGGTCTGAGCGCACTGACAAACGTAGGCAGGGCGTCGCACGAGCGTGCGTGCCGTACAGGTAGATGAGAAACCTGCCGGCACGCGCTTTTTGTGATATAGTTTAGGCGTTATGAGTGATCAAAGGGACATAGACCTCCGGGCTGCTATCAACGCCATATCGGACGTTGTGCAAAACCGTCCGCGTCCGATAAGGAACTTCGATCAGATTTATATGAAGGCGGGCGACATGGTCCTCCAAAGTGAGCTTGTGGCGCGCTGGGCAGACGGCAAGTCTCTAGCCTTCATAGGGGACGGCGACGCCATCAGCGTTTGTGTGGCCTACCTGCACAAGCGAGGAATTCTCAGCTACGGCCCTTCCGAAATCGCCGTGTTCGACTTCGACGAAAGGGTTTGCAGCGCCGTGACGCGGTTCGCTGACAAGGAGCAACTCGGTGGACTGCGCTCAGAGTTATACAACTGCTTGGATCGTTTCACTTCCGCCCCAAGATTCGACTCTTTCTACACTAATCCACCGTGGGGCGCGAGCAACCGCGGTGAAAGCGTCAAAGTGTTCGTCCAGCGCGGCATGGAAGCTACTGGGTACAAGGGTGAGGGAATGGTAGTCATGGCGGATGACGAAGAGTTGGAATGGCCCCGACATGTGATCGCGAACGTTCAGGGGTTTGTGGTGGACTCGGGCTATCTTGTTCACAAGATGATGCCCCAGCTGCACGAATACCACCTGGACGACGCACCAAACCTTCGTTCATGCAATATGATAATCAGAGCCCTGCCGACAGAACGTCCCCTTGCTCCGAGTGCGGCAATCTCGGAGCCGAAGCGATTGGCGCACTTCTATGGCCGTGACAACCCTCCGAAAGTCAGATATGTTCGAGAGAAGAAGTGGCTCGAATACGGTAAGGCTCACGACGACGAATATTCATTCGAACCATGGGGGTAGGGAGAATGGCACTTATTCTTAAGCCGGGTCAGGGCGTGTTATATATGAAGGTTGGTAACCATGCTCAGGAACCTCTCGATCAGATCATTGCTCGCAAGAGCAGGGAGATAGAGGAGGCGGGCTTTAGTCTCTGGGGGTACGGCGGTAACACATGCCACCCTGAGAAGATGGTGCAGCCTTTTGCCCGAAGCTACGAACGGCGTGGTGATGTAATTTACCTCTGCATGGAGCCGATGGAGTCCAAGCATTTTGCTGACCCGATTCGGGCGGATGAGTGCTCAATCGACGGCATCACCTGGGACGAGATTCCTCCACAGATTAACGTTCGCGGTTCCCGCTATGCACTCGCGATCAAGAATCTGCGGGAGGAGGAGTTCGATTTCGATCTGGCGACGACTAGGGTTGCACTGGGCAATAGTGTCGGACTCAGCGGGAGTAGGTACATCAGAGGTAGGGTCGACAAAGCGTGCTTAGAGATCAGGGAGGAGGCCGACATAGCCGGAGCCGCGCAACAGGCGGTTCGGATCCGGCTAATTGCGGAGCTGGTGGCGCCATATGCTGTCTACGTTCGTAATCGCGGGTAGGTGTTCAGGGGGCGAGAACTCGGGTGGCCCGCTGACGCAGATCCTTTATGTAGCTTTGCAGGCCCTCCAGGACAGTGGCGTCATCCAGCAGCCGGGTTTTGCAGCTAAAGCATATTGAGAGTGCTTTATCAATTCCGGGTTCTGAGCAGACACAAGTACGAAGAGTGGCACACCCGTGTCGCACAACTGAGCCGAGGAACACCTGTTCCAGGCATTTGACCTTCTCACAGATTGCCACGAGTCTCGCGTCGGAATCGATTAAACTTTCGATTGCGGCGACTGCCCGTTTGTCCCCGGTCACCAGAAGTGGCAGGCTCCGCTGCACAACGATCGCACACAGCTGGCTCTCCCCGGTATCCAGACTAACTCCCAGCATTTGAGCAGCGAGTTCCAAGTCGGCCGCCATCCTCTGTTCCCGGTCTGTGGGTTCCAGGGTCTCGGCTTGTCGCAAAAACGCCAAAAAGAGCCCAAGTGCTACAGCGGGCTGCCCATTCAAATTCGCTTTTTCGATTTTCTTCGGCACGACGAAGCGCGCTGATCCAAGCACCCCCATCACCCCGCTGGAAGACGTTGTCCATACCAATTTGTCCAGCAGGCCATAGCAGGCCCCCTTAAAGAGGACGTCATTGTCGACCACTGTGCTCATGGCGTGCCAGAAGCGCCAAGGACAGATCTTAGGTAGGCTTTGGCGTCATCCGGTATCAGATCGAAAGAAAGTTGGCTCAGCGCGATTTTATTAACGACTGTCCAGACAGAACGACGCGTCGAATAGATTCCCCGTAGTGCCGCGTTTGCGGTCGCCCAGTGGCCAGTAGAGTAGCCAAAACACAGTGCGAGTGTGCCGGGTTCAATGTTCAGCCCTTTCGACGCATCGAGCGCCACGCGAGCAAGCTCTGCCGCGCTGTAAGCCGAGCGCGGCAGCACTTTGGGTTCTGGCAATCCCGTGAGAAGTTCGAGTGCAAACCGATCCGCGGCGGCCTCTTCCGGGTCGTCGTCG
This sequence comes from Terriglobia bacterium, assembly GCA_020072925.1. GTDB lineage: Bacteria > Acidobacteriota > Terriglobia > UBA7540 > UBA7540 > JAIQGA01. The sequence continues at coordinate 2,838 of JAIQGA010000028.1, forward strand.
GGAGAGGCAAGTCGCGGGTGCTCCAGATCCACGACGAGAGGTTGCAGCGAGAGGTGTCCGAGTCCAATATGCCCGAGCTCATGTGCGAGGTAGAAGGCAAGATGCGGCGGAAAGACGGAATCCTTGCCAAGCATGATCGCATTGCGGTCCCCGACCCGCAGTGCCATCGCGGCCATTCTCTTCCGCTCGCACGGGAATATCCGCAAGTGAATTGTCGGAATACCCAGAGACCAAGACACAGCGAGTAAGTCGACCAGTCGGACATAGGGTTGCCTGCGAAGAATTGCACGGCGCAAGCTAGTTGAACTCCAACGCGCCCCGGGCGTTGAGGCCGCCGTGGCCGCGACGAGATACCTGCCCAGGGCGGTTCCGAATGACGTAATTGCAGATAGTTCCAGCGTGCTCTCCCCAGACAGATGCTTGAATCGGGCCTCGTCCCGCCAAACGAAGCGCGGTTCCTCGTTGTCCTCAAGGAGAGATCGTGCGTCGAGTCCGAGTTTACGGGCCAGCGAGAACCGGAGTTCCACTTGCGCGGACGCGGATGCCTCGGCAGCGTCACTCCACCAGGCGGGCCAGGCAGCGTTAATCGCGGCCAGACTCAACCCGACATGTTTGAGCCGCCACCTAAGCCGATTGGTGCTGTCGTTCAACGCCGCTTCCTCCTCCGGGCTCCGGCTGGTCGAAGCCCTACCATGGCTTCGATTACCCTTGCAACCGCGTCAGCGTGTGCGGTCGAACCATCCCAGATCTCATTAAATGCTTCCACCACCCGACTTATACCACCCTTAGTAGACGTATCCAATGTCGGCCCAGCGACACGGGCAAAACTCATGAGGCGGTGTCGGGCACGGCTGTGCCGCACGGCACCTCCGCGGAGGGCCCGAGACACCGTCGACTGACTCACGCCCGCACGCCGAGCAAGGAGCTCTTGACTGAGCCCACGTTTCGCCATAAACTCGCGGAGCTCGCCAGACACGTCTTGCATGAAGGTGAATGATACTGCATACTGACGCATGGAGGAAACACTAAAGGATGTCCCTCCCTGAATCCTTTTGTTGGACTCGGTTCGGCACAGAGGCTGGCCAACCGATCGACGAGATCCTTGGTCGCAAGGAACAGGAGCGTCTTGCCAACGGGGGTACGTTCTTGTGGGGCATTGGGAACGCAGTGGGCCCGTCCATTAGAGAGCTTGTGCGCCGTACGCGTTGTCCCGAAGTCCTTTTCAGTCCCGTCAAGTCCGCTCCACGCCTGAAAGACGTATCCCCTCCCGCGGTTGCGGCTTGGACTTCGGCTGTAACGCTAGAAGGCGATTTGTATGCGCTCCCCGACCGTTCCCTTGTTACCAGCGCGCACGACCCAGCTGCACCAAGGGATACACATTACGCGCTGGTTTGCTTTAGTAGCAGCCCTCTGGTTCCCTCGCGAGGTAAAAAGGAAATAGCCTTGGTGGAACTTCGCAATCTTTTGAGTGGCCGCCCTGTAGCCGCATCGCAAACGACGGCTGTTGTGCAGCGGAATCCAGATTGTCTGGTGAAGGAGCCAGGCTACGAGGTGGCAATTCGCGCTAGTCTTACTCCTCCCTATTTCCTTACTCTGCGGGACCCACTGCCGCTGGCGCACCCCGACCTCCACCCCAACTGGACCGAGGTTGTTCAGGACGCATGGCAGCGCTCGAAGGCGAATCACCCCCCCAGACCCCTGCGACTATCGTTTCCAGAAGCGTGAGACCCCTTCGGTCCGAAGAAGCCAAGGCCTTGTCTGCAGCGGCGGGCGCCCTCGACAAAACCCAAGCGACAACAGATCGGCGGTCACCCCCGACTAGATCGGGGGCCGCCGCTACAGCGCAGGCGGCGACGAGAGCATTCTGTAGCGGCGGTGTGTCACCGCCGTTGTGTAGCGGCGGGCTTCAGGCCGGCATGGTGGGTTCCACGACGTGCACGGGTAAAGCCGGCCTCTACGCTCGCGCGCAGCATCCACACATGAACAGATTTGCCCAACTGAAGGTGGGCGGCACAAAGAAATTCCAACGCCGAAGATCCTCGAAATACGCGAGAGCGAAAACACTCGCGTGCTAAACTTGGGCGCGAAGCGAGGCCGCAATGAAGCCGATTCGCTTTTCCGGCCATGCCCGTGAGAGAATGGGAAACCGGGGCGCAACGGAAGAGGAAGTCACCCGGGCCATTCGCACTGCTCCCTGGGGACCGGCCGAAGGAGGCCGCCTGGAATGCAGGAAGGATTTCTCTTACGGTCGGGAATGGAATGGCACGTTTTACGCCACCAAGCAGGTCCGTCCCATATTCGTGGAAAATCCGAATGAGATACTCGTGGTAACCGTTTATGTGTATTATTTCTGAAGCGGGAGGGTTGAAGCCATGACGATCAGTTATGACAGTGAGGTGGACGCCCTGTATATCCGCTTCCTCGACACGACGGTGACCAGCCAGCACGTCGCCGAAGGTGTTGCCGTGGACTACGCGGCGGACGGCCGTATGGCAGGCATCGAAATCCTGGACGCCCGCAAACGCTTTGGAGACACCGAGGTGTTCCGCCGGGTAGTGCTGGAAGAAGTAGGCTTGGGCCGTCCTGGTCCGACCCCGAGCTAGCCGCCCGCCCCTTAGAACTCAGGAAGTCCCCCACCCAGCCACAATTTTCACATAGGCTTCGCGCTTGTAACGGCGGCCTTCAGGCCGGCAAGGCGGGTTGCCCGGCCAAGGCTGGCACGGCGAATGTGCCCGGCTAAAGCCGGCCGCTACGGGTGCGGGTGGATTCCCGCGTACGCGGGAATGACGAACAGAAGTGCCAACTGGATGCGCGGGGATGAGGTAGAGACGCCCCGCCGGGGCGTCTCTACTGTCGGCGGATTTCCGCCTGCGCGGGAATGGCGGCGCCGGGGCGGATGGAATGTTCCTTGACACCAGATGACGAGCCTACTAAGCTAGGGACTAGGGGAATGGTGAATGAAGAATGCGGAATGATGAATGATAAAGGATAAAGGATGAAACCCGAAAACTGAGAACTGAGAACGGACCACTGACGACCGATAGCTGAGAGCTAAAGGACGGACGCCATGAAGAAGAAGCACAAGGGCTACACGCCCACGCCGGAGCACCGGGCGAAGATGCTGGAGAACCTGCGCAAGGCATGGGCGGCGTCGCGCGCCGGGCTGCCGCGCACGCCCCGGCAGGAAGCCGCGAATCGCCTCAACATCACGAAGGCCTGGGCAGCCTCGCGGGAGCGAGGCTGGCCGCACACAGAGCGTCAACTGGCTGCGGCCCGAGCCAACATCAAGAAAGCCCAGGAAGCCCTCCGCCTCCACGGCTACCCATCGACGCCTCGGTCTCGCGGCGCGTCCCGCGCGAATCTGGTGAAAGCCAACGCCGCCTTGCGCGCCAAGGGATATCCGCATCCTGCCAGCCAGCGCGCCGCGGCCAGCAGGAATATCCGCCGGGCGTGGCTGGTCAGCCACGATCCGGCGAATTACGCGCGCATCCATGCGGTCCGGTTGAAGCACGGGCTGCAGGTTCGGGAGGTCGAGCGCACGCTCGCGCTGCTCGGCGAAAGCCCGGAAGAATATGCCGCGCTGGTGGCGCGTTTCGAGCGGGCCTTTGTTCCTCGGGACGAGCGCGAGGGGAAGATCGTGGGGCGCCTGGCGGCTGCCGCGTGGTGCCGCCTGCGATTGGGGAAAGCGCAGGCGTGCTGGGAGGCCGAGGCGCTGAACGCCCTGCTCGATGCCGCGCAGCCTCTGCGTAGCCTCGACGAGCACCAGACGCGCCGGCGAGCTTTTGCCGTGATGGAGCGGTTGCTGGTGCCGGAGCGCTTTTTTCCTGCAGTCCTGAGACTGCTGCGCGGGGTCGAGCGGCAGCTCCGCACCCTGCTCGATTACCGCACCGGAGGGCACGCTAACTTCCGCGTGTTGGGCCGGCGACCCAGCGCCGACGAGATCGAAATGCAGCGCGAGGTCGCGGACCTGAACCTGCTCGACGCGGTCGGCGGAGGCTAGGGCGCAACATAAAAGGCGGCGGGCACTCCCGCCGAGATTCGGGGCCGCCGCGACAGGAACGAGTGAAGGGCCAGAAGAAAGCTTCCAGCCCTCAGCTATCAGCAGTCAGCAAGAAGCGCCCGGGCCGATGGCTGCGAGCTGATAGCTTCTTTTTCATTTGTCGCGGGCGCCGCGAAGAAGATTAGGGTTAGCAGCAGATCGCAGCAATATCACAATCCAAGGAAAAGATTTCAACACGGAGGTCACGGAGGCCTCGCAGAGTTCACAGAGCTTGCGCAGGGTATCTATCTCCGCGGCCTCAGATGTTCTGCTCTGTGGGCCCTGTGTTGAGTCTTTCTTCGCGCGCTGCGACGAATCAATCGACCTGCTCGAGGATGGCGAAGTCGCCGGGGTTCCAGGCCTGCATAATAACATACAACTTATCGCCGATCTGACGTATCGTGGCGTTGTGAACGTGCTGGAAATTCTGCAGGCCGAGGTCTTCCTTGGGCATCAGGGTGGAAACGAGCTTGTCGTCTTCGAGGATGTAGACGGGCGCGCCCTTGCTGGTGTCCGGGCCGTCGAGCGCGGCGACGACCGCATAGTGGCCCATATAATTGATGTCGCAGGGCAGCGAGCCGCTGGGCATCTCGAGCGTCGAGAGGTAATGGCCGTAGCGCGTGAAGCGCTCGATGCGGGAGTTCGGGCGGTCAGAAATATCCAGGCGCTTCGTGCCGGGAGGAATGGTGATGCCGTGGCCGGTCTCGAACTGGCCGTGCGCCGTGCCCTTGCCCCCGAAGGCCAGGTCGTTCCAGACGGTCTCGAAGGGGTTCGTGCCGGCAATGCGCGCCGTGAGCACGTAGTCGAGCTTCGAATAGCCCGTGGTGATGTAGTAGAGCCCGTCCAGGTATTCGACGTCGGTGGGCGCGAAATTCCCTCCCCCGCGAAAATAGTCGGCTACTTCCGGAGCCTCGAAGTCCTCGTCGCCGGTGGGGGCGTTCAGGACGTTGACGAGCTTGCCTTCCAGCGTCGTTGTAAAAACCTTGCCCGCGTCGTTGGCGGGGAAAACCAAGTAGGGCTTGGAATCGGGGCCAATCCACAACGTGGTGTTGTGCAGATTCACCGCTTTCATTTCCGGGGAGGTGTCGAGCACGCGGATCGTGCGCAGGTCGGCGCTGATCTCGAGGATTCCCGCGCCCGGGAGGGCAAAGTACGTCTGGCCCTTGCCCGGGCGGCGATCGACGGCGAAGCCGCCGTGCGCCTTTACCAGGACCTTCTTCGCCTCGTCGGGAAGTTGCTCGGAGGAGTAAAGCAGCCGGAAACGCAGCTTGCCCTGGCCGGTGACGCCGGGGACGGGATGAGCCTTCGTGCCAGCGGCGACCGACGCCTGCGCGGGCTGCTGGGCGACCGCTCCTTCCGGTTCGTGCGCGCGGACGCTCACGGCCGTCAGGCTGGCCCCCAGGGCAACGAGCAAGGCGCTTCCGAGAACACTGCGGCGTGGATTCATTCTTCCTCCTGGGTGGCGCCGCGCGCGCGCAGATGCGGCGACGAGAGGCGCCTCGGGATGCTCTCTCGCGCCGGACGATGCGCAGCTACTGGCGTCTGCCGCGCGAAAGATTAAAGCCCTTCGTTTCACTGCCAAAGACTTGATTTGTCCTGAGATCCCTGGCCCGAACAGGCCACCCTGCGAAAGGGGATTATAGCTCAGGCCGCGGCTATCCTGACAACTCTTCTCTTCCTGATGGGAATTCGACGTGCGGGGCCGAAGGGTGGGGCGGTTACGAGGGGACTTATGGTCCCCAGGCGGCCGGACACTAAGGCGGTTGACTTTGGATTCTCAGAATCTGATAATGCCCTTGGGGTAGAAAGAGGAGTCGTTCCGCGCATGACCCAACTTCGCGGGCGGGCCTCCGGCGTAGAGTTTCCCCCCGACGCGGAGACCGGCCCAATCTCCCAGCGAGGCTCCATGGCTGTCACGACCAATCATGTCCCGAAAGCTGCCCGGCTTTCGAGGGAGTTGCTTGTCGGCGCGTACCGGACCATGTTTATGTCGCGCCGAGTGGATGACAAAGAGATCCAGCTCAAGCGCCAGAACCGCGCCTTCTTCCAGATCAACGGTGTAGGGCACGAGTGCATCAACGTGGCGACGGCGCTGCATCTGAAGCCTGGGTACGACTGGTTCTATCCCTATTACCGCGACCGGGCGTTCTGCCTGCAAATCGGATTTACGCCGTATGAAATGTTTCTGGCCTCGGTCGGCTCAGCGGAGGATCCGGGCTGCGGAGGGCGGCAAATGCCTTCCCACTGGGGGTCGAAGAAGCTTCACTTGGTGACGCAATCGAGCCCGACGGGGACGCAGGCGTTGCAGGCCGTGGGCGCGGCGGACGCCAGCCTCTACTTCGCGAATGTTCGCGAGGCGGCGGAACTGGCCGCGGGCTTCCAAGCCGACGAAGTCGTTTATGTGTCGGTCGGCGATGGCGCCACCAGCGAGGGGGAATTCTGGGAGTCGTTGAACGGGGCGTGCATTCGCAAAATGCCTGTGCTGTTCGTCGTCGAAGACAACGGGTACGCGATTTCAGTGACCGTGGACGTTCAGACCGCGGGAGGAAGCATCTCGCGGCTGGTCAAGAATTTTCCCAACCTGCTGACGGTGGAATGCGATGGAACGGATTTCACCGAGAGCTACGAAGCGGCGGGCCGAGCGGTGGAACATATCCGCCAGCGCAAAGGCCCGGCGCTGATTCACGCGCATGTTATCCGGCCTTATTCGCACTCGCTGTCGGATGACGAACGGCTCTACAAGCCGGAAGAAATCCGGCAACAGGAGGCGAAGCGCGATCCGCTCACGCGCTTGTCGCGCCTGCTGTTGCAGGAACGGCTGGTGACCGAAAAAGAATTGAAGGAACTCGAGGCCGACGTCGACCGCGAGGTTCGCGAAGCGGCGGACCGCGCTCTTGCCGCCGCGCCGGTCTCCGCCGACACGGTGCTCCACTACATCTATTCGCCGAGCGTCGATCCCACCTCCGAGCACTTCGACCATCCGGCCAAGTCTCACGGCGAACCCAAGACGATGGTGGATCTCATCAATGCTTGCCTCAAGGACGAGATGGCACGTGACCCGCGCGTGGTGGTGTTCGGCGAGGACGTGGCGGATTGCAGCCACGACGAAGAGTTGCCCAAGGTCAAGGGCAAAGGCGGAGTATTCAAGGTCACTCACGGGTTGCAGCGGCAGTTCGGCAGCGCCCGCTGCTACGACACGCCGCTCGCCGAAGCGGGTATCGTGGGCCGCGCCATCGGCATGGCCACGCGGGGGCTGAAGCCGGTGGTCGAAATCCAGTTCTTCGATTATATCTGGCCGGCGGTGATGCAGATCCGCGACGAACTCACGAACCTGCGCTGGCGCTCGAACAACGCGTTTGCTGCGCCGCTGGTGATTCGCGCGCCCATCGGCGGGTATCTCGCCGGGGGCGCCATCTACCATAGCCAGTCGGGAGAATCGATTTTCACCCACATGCCCGGCATCCGCGTGGTGATGCCCTCGACGGCGCTCGACGCCAACGGCCTGTTGCGCACAGCCATCCGCTGCGACGATCCGGTGCTTTTCCTCGAGCCCAAGCACCTCTATCGCCAGACGCACAACCGCGCGCCGTATCCCGGGCGGGATTATATGATCCCCTTCGGCAAGGCCAAGCTCGTGCGCGAGGGCACGACGCTGACCATCATCACCTACGGCTCGCTGGTGATTCGCGCCATGCAGGCCGCCAAGACGCTCGAGGCGGACGGCGTTCAGCCGGAGATTCTCGATCTCCGCTCGCTCAATCCCTACGACTGGGACCTCATCGCGGCCTCCGTCAAGAAGACCAGCCGCGTCCTGGTTTTGCACGAAGATAATATTTCGTGGGGTTATGGCGCGGAGATTGCTGCCCGCATCGCTGACGAGCTCTTCGAGTTCCTCGATGCCCCCGTGCGGCGCCTGGCCGGCAAGGACGTTTACATTCCCTACCACCCGGTTCAGGAAGACGCTGTATTGCCGCAGCCTGCGGACATCGTCCGGGCCGCGCGCGAACTTGCGGCGTACTGAGTAGCTGTCAGCTTTCAGCCGTCAGCAGTCAGCGAGAAAAAGGGTACGGGTTGGAAGCTGCGGGCTGAGAGCTGATTGCTGAAAGCTGGCGGCCCTTTTTATCCAATTCCCAACTCATCAATCTTCTCGAGCGGCGTGCCGCAGCGGCGGCAGAGGACCGCGCCGCAGTCGCCGCACACCAGCGGGTCAGAGACTTCTTCCTGGCAGCGGGGGCAATAGAGAGGCTCGCGTTCCGCTTCGTCAACGTCAGGCATGGTGTTTGTAGCGGCGCTCTATGAGCGCCGTTTTGGAGTGCGGCGGCTTGGAGGCTGTCTCAGAACTGGGTATTTTCGAGTTTTGCACAGCCCAAGTGATTGATTATTCGTTCAACAAACTGCGCATTTGTCAGTTTTGAGACAGCCTCCTTGCCGCCGCTTTCTGCGGCCCCGGTGTCTTCACCAGAGAAGGCGGCGATGCGGATTTCGCCGGTCCAGAAAGCGGGAGCAAGCTCCCGCACTCTATAGAAGAGCGGCGGTCATCCCCGCGTACGCGGGGACCGCCGCGACAGTTCTCCCGCGGTGCATGGTATCACGCACCGATAGCAATCCCTCGCAGGAATTCTCGAATCGCCGCTTGCACCTCATCGAGTTTGCCCGTAAAGAAATGGTCCACGCGCTGCACCCAATGAATCTGTTTGGACTCGAGCAGGGAATCGAAGAAGGCCTGGATCTGGTCGGCGGGGCCAAATTCATCCCGAGTGGCCTGGACGATCAGCTTCGGCTTGCGGACGTCGCGCAAGAAACTCATATCGGAATGGTTGACAGGCACGCCGAGCCCCACCAGAGCCGCAACGCGCGGGTCGACGGCGCCGGCGGCCAGCCCCACCCAAGCTCCAAACGAAAATCCCAGCAGGGCAATCGGCAAATCCGTAAAGCGGGCGCGGAGATAGTCCAACGCGGCGCGTACATCTTCGCGCTCGCCACGACCCTCGTCGTACTTCCCTCGGCTCTTCCCCACGCCTCGAAGGTTGAATCGCAGGGTTGGAAGCCCGGCTTCGAGCGCGCCCTTGGCGGCGCGAAAGACCACCTTGTTGTGCATCGTTCCGCCGAATTGCGGGTGAGGGTGGCAGACCAGCGCGGTCATTTGCCGCGGGGCTTCGGGCGCCCACTCGAGTAAGGCCTCGAGGGGCCCTACGGCGCCGGGAATGAGTAAGCGTTCGATCTTCGTAATCCCTCCTGCGGTGGCGACCCCACCCAAATAGTGTAGAATGGCATTCAAGTTTGGCGCCAGAACGGCTTTGCGCCGCCGGCCGGGGGCGGAATCGGCTCAGAACGCGGGATGAGGCCTGCATCCCCGGCGAAGGCGGTCTATGGACACACGTCGTCCAGATAAGATCTCAAATTCCGCCCACAGGGAGTAACGTCATCCGATTCTCCAAGGTGGTTACATTTCTCCTGCTCTTCACTGCCGCTGTGGTGGTCTATTTCCATTACAAACGAGACGCCAAGCAGTCTGGTGTGCAGGTGGCATACGTCCTGGCCGACTCCACGAAAGTCTTGGACACCCCGGCAGAAGTCCACACTGTGATTACAACCCTCAAGAACGACACTCAGGTGGAGGTGCTGGATCGGACCGCGCACTGGGTGAAAGTGAAATTGGACGACGGCCGTATAGGCTGGATCGAGGCGAAGGACCTCCTGGAGGGTGAAGACTTCGAAGCAGGGCAACGCCTCCTGAGGGAGCTCGCCAGTCTGCCCGTCCAAGCGATGGGCCACACAGACGGCATCGTCAACCTCCGGCTGGAACCCTCGCGCGACGCGGGACAACTTGCGCAGCTCGAACAGAACCGCAAGGTGGAAGTTTTCGGCCGGCGATTGGTGGCGCGGCCATCGAATTCGGATCAGCCCGCCTCCCCGGCAGTGAAAGAGGCATGGTATCTGGTTCGGACACAAACCCGCGCCGGTTGGCTGCTCGGGCGGTTTGTTGAGCTGGATGTCCCGCCTTCGCTTTCTCCCTTCGCGTCGGGAACGAACATGGTGGCGTGGATAACGCTTGACACCGTGGACGACGCAGGCCGGCAAGTGCCCCAGTACCTGACCGCGGAGCGCATGGGGACACAGGACGTGGACTTCAACCACATCCGCGTCTTCACTTGGTGGATCAAGGACCAAAGGTACGTAACGGCATACGTGGAAAGCGGCCTGAACGGATACTTCCCCATCCGCGTAATGCACTCTGGGAGAGTTCCGATTTTTCGCCTGCGGCTGGTGAACGACGAGGGAAACAAAATCCAGAAGGTTTACGGATTGTTCGATACCATAACCAGGCCGCTGGGCACGGTGGCGGGGTGGGAAAGCGATGCGATGCCCGCGCCGCCCGAGCACCGCCACCGGCGGCGAAGATGAGGGTGTGCGAGACGCGCTTGCAGTAAGCGCCCGCGGTGGGCGCACGGAGAACCGGCATGTCGTCTGAATCCGCTCGGGTCGAGACAAGTCCTGCCTTCACGTATCGAGTCTGTCGCGGCCTGGTGCGGCTCTGGTTTGCCTTGTCGTTTCGAAAGATCCGGGTGCTCCACGCCGAAAACCTGGCGGGTCCCGGCCCCGCGCTTCTGGCGGTCAGCCACCCCGCAAGTTTTCTTGACGCGCTGATCCTGGTGGCGGCATTCGAACAGCCCGTACAGTGCCTTCTCGACCGGAGATTCGTGCAGGGACTGTGGAGCCGGGCGCTGGCGCGCGGCCTGTGCATCATTGTCTTCGAACGGGAATTGAGCAGTTGGCGCCCCACGGTGGAGACCTGTGCGGCGGTGCTCGAACGCCAGGGCACCGTGCTGGCATTCGCGGACCAGCGGACCGTCGCGCCGGGTGAGCAAGCGGGGCTGGCGGTGACGGTGGCTTCGATTGCAGTCGAGGCGGAGGCCCGCCACGCCGGGCAGTTGCACCTCCGCGTGTTCCCGGTCCACTTGTTTCTTCCCGTCGAGCAGACGCAGGCGCGCGAACTGTTGGTGTACGTGGACTCGCCCGTGGCGCCGCAGGAGGTTCGGTTGCACGCAGGAGGTGAATTAGCCCATCAGACCCGAGTGCTGGCGGCGGCCATCGAAGACAACTGGCGCGAGAACGCTTTCCGCTTGCAGCCTCACGATTTGGACGAATTCCTGGGCGACCTGGAAGAAGTCCTGCGCGCGGAACTGGAAGAAGAGTGGGCCGCGCGCCCCAACTGGAAACAGACCACGGAGGGATTTTCGCTGAGCCGTTTTGTGAGGGAGTGGGCCGAGCAGTTGAACTCGCTGAATCCCGGCCGTCTGGTGACAGTGCGGGAATCGCTGAATACCTGGCGCGAGGCCCGGCGGCGAGTTTCGCTGCACCAGATCGAAGCCGAGTTGGCTGGTGAGTGGCTGAAGTCGCCCTTCCGCCGCCTGGCCGTGTGGCTGGAAACGCTCCTCGGGTTCCTCATCGCTTTGTATGGCCTCATCAATCACCTCGTGGTTTTGCTGGTCCTTCACCTGGCGGGCTCGTTCAAGCGGGACACCACGCGTGAGCGAAATACGGAGTGGGCGATTCGGGGAGGTGTGGGGCTCGCGTGCTACGTGGTTCAGACGCTGCTGGTGGCGCACTTCGGAGGTCGGGCCATGGCGGGATACTACCTTCCCACGCTTCCTGTCACGGGCGCGTATGCGTGGCGATACGCCCGGCTTCTCCGAAACCGCACGCGGCTGGCCTACTGGGCGGCGCGGTGCCCCTACGAGACGGCGAAGATCCGCCGTCAGCGAAGAGAGTTTGTCGCCATTACCAATGAAAGCCTCAATCTTCACGCGGATTTTCTGGGCGTGCCACACTAGGGCGGGAAATTCGAAATTCGAAAATCGAAACTCGTTCTCACTCCCTCATGAATCAAATCTATTCGAGCGGCTTATTCTAATTTTCAAAAGAACATGTCACAAGCCTTGCACACCAACGGCGCGGAAGCCTCGGGTGGAGCGATCTACCGGCTTGCGGAACTGAGTTTCACACGCCTGGACGCGCTCGACCGGGCGACCACGGTGGTCCTGTTCGCGGTGAGCCCGCTCGAGGAGCACGGGCCGCACCTTCCGGTGGGGACCGATCTCTTTCACGCCGAGTTTTTTAACGAGGAACTGGCGCGCCGCATCCTGGCCGAGAAGCCCGGCTGGACGGTGTTGATCGGCCCACCGCTTCCGCTCGGCGCCTCGGCGTTCGACCATGCAGGAACGTTGCTGGTGCGCGCGCGCACCGTGCGCAATGCGGCGCTCGATTACGGCGCGGCTCTGGCGCGGCATGGTTTCCAGTATATCCTCGTGACCAACGCGCACGCAGGGCCGCGTCATGTAGTGGCGCTGGAGGAAGCGGCCGCCGTGGTCTCGCGCCGCTTCGGCGTGCGCATGCTTTCCGTCAGCGGACCGGTGCTGTGGAAGTTCCTGCGGGGGAATTTCATCGGGCGACTGGAGAGCCTGCTGGGACGGCCGCTCACTCCCGCGGAGCGCGAGATGGTCCAGGGCGACTCGCACGGGGGGCTCTGGGAGACCTCGCTGCTCATGGTCTTTCGGCCGGACCTGGTGGACCCGAGCTTTGCAAAGCTCGAACCCATCCGTTTTTCTTTGATCGATTGCTTGAAGAAGAACTATCCGCTCCGCCTGGGAAATCAGATGGGCTATATCGGCTCTCCCCAAGCGGCTTCACCTGAGTGGGGCGACGTGGCGCGGCGGCTGCTGACAGACGTAACCTGGGAAGTCATTCGCCCGGTCTTCGAAGCCAAGGACGAAAGTTGGCAGCAGACCTCGCTGCTCTACAAAATCCCTTTTTTCCGCACGGCGTTTCCGTATGTCGCAGCCGGAGCCGCAATCGCAGCGGCCGCGGGATTATTCTATTGGATGCTGACTTGAAGGAATCGTCCAGTCCGGGGTCCGGAGTTCGGAGTCGAGGGGCGGCTCTCGTCGTCACGGAGCAGGAAGAAAGCGGTACCTAGGCCGGTTTCGAAGTTGGGAGGGAGCCATGACCACGATTAGGCGGATTGAAGACATCCAGGCCTGGCAGAAAGCCCGAGAGTTGGTTCGCGAGATTTACGGATTCTGTTCAAAGGGGGCTCTGAGTAAAGACTTCGCGCTCAGGAGCCAGATCTGCCGTGCAGCCATCTCCTCGATGAGCAACGTAGCCGAGGGATTCGCAAGGAAGAGCGACAAGGAATTTGCACGCTTTCTGGATGTTGCTAAGGGGTCCACGATCGAGGTGCAATCGCTGCTCTATGCGGGCTTGGATATCGGCTACATCAGCCCCAAGGAATTTGAAAGACTGCATGGCGTTGCCGAGGAAACAGCCGCTCTGATCGGTGGATTCACTTCCTACCTCCGGAAGGTTTATCATCCTCCTACTCCGGGCCCTGGAGCACGATCCCCCAAATCAGGACCTCTGACTCCGGACTCCGGACTGGGTGACCCATGACTCTCTTCCTTAGCGAGACTGACGTACAGGAACTCCTCCCGATGGAGAGGGCGTTGGAGTGCGTCGAGGCGAGTTTCAAGGCGCAGGCGAGCGACCACGCGATCAACCGTGCGCGGGAGAGGATTTTCCTGCCCAAAGTCTCGCTGCATTACATGGCCGCGGCGCTCACCGGCAAGAAATGGTTGGGCATGAAGATTTACACGGTGGCCCGCGATGTGGTCCGCTTTGCGGTGCTCCTGTTCGACGGGGAGACTGGCGATTTGCTGGCCTGGATGCAGGCGGACCATCTGGGCCGCCTGCGCACGGGTGCGGCGAGCGCGGTCGCCACGAAGTATATGGCTCGCGAGGATGCCTCCCGCGTCGGCCTGATCGGCACGGGCAACCAGGCCCGCACGCAACTTCTTGCGGTATCGAAGGTGCGGGCCCTCGAAGGCGCCAAGGTATTCGGCCGGAACGAGTCCCGTTGCCGCGAGTTCTGCCAGGACATGAGTGACGCCCTCGGCATTCCGGTGGAGCCCAACCCGAGCCTGGAAGAAACCGTGCGGTTCGGCGAGATCGTGATTACGGCCACCAGCGCGAAAGAACCGATAGTCAAGGGGGAGTGGCTTGAGGCCGGAACGCACCTGAATGCCATCGGGGCCAACATGGCCGAGCGCCGCGAGTTGGACAGCGCGGCGATCGGGCAAGCCGCCGTCATCGCGGTGGACTCGCTCGAGCAGACCCGCAAGGAAGCGGGAGACTTGATCCACGGTTTCGCCGAGCTTGGGAGGGGCTGGGAAGGTGTCCTGGAACTCAGTACGATTGTGGCGGGCGCCCACCGCGGTCGCAACTCCCAGGAGGAGATCACGCTTTTCAAGTCAACGGGTATTGCTATCTGGGATATTGCTGTCGCTGGGTATATCTATGAGCAGGCGCTGGCAAAGCGCCAAGGCGAGGAAATCGAGCTCTGGTAGAAACGACGGGCCTCTCCGGACGTCTGCCGCGCCGAGCGGCGGACGCTGCCGCACTCAGGGCTGTTTCGCCGGCTCTTCCTGGATGGCGATCCGGTGGGCTAGGATTTCGCCGGACTCCGACAAATCTCCCTCCACGCGGATTACGATTCCCACTCGCAAATCCTTTGTCGTTCCTGCGCTGCCGTCCTTGCGCCGGATATCTGTTTTATCGTCGTAGAGCACGTGGAAGAGCATGTTCTCCTCCGTGCTCAGGGTGATTTTCTTAGGCTCCAGGCGATTGATTTTCCCCTCGACCGTAAACGCCATGGGTTGTTCCTGAGGGAGTGTAGCTGCCGTCCCGCCCGAGACGGCACGAGACGCGGCCAGCCCCAGCCCGAGGAATATCACCAGCAGACAGAGATGAGACCGGCTCATAATGCCCTCCTGGAAGTTGCGCGATGCGTATTGTATCGTGCGGCGGGCCGCAAGGGAATCACCGAGGTTGATCAGCCTTTGGCGGTTTCGAGCTGAATGGCGACGGCCTGAAACATGCTGCCTTTGACGTCGTCGATGCGGACCACTTCCGCCGGCACGGGAATCGCCACGGCGCCTTCCTCGTAGGGCAACACCACGGTGACGCACTCACCGACTTCGTGGTGGGCGCTCCCTGCGTGCCAGGGCCCGTTCGGGCCGCGAGGTCGTCCGCGGAAAAACAGCAAATGCATTCCATCGTTGCCTGGGGTTTCAAGGGCCCGGGCGTTCCGGAGCCGGTTTGGCGTTCGATGGGGATCACTCGGGGAACGTCACACCCAGGAGGTTGGAAACGCGCACGTACTCGATTCCCACTTCGCCTTCGCGCGGCGTGCCTTGGCGCCCGACCCACACGACTCTAAATAATCCTGATTCATCGTGTTGCTTGGGCTGAACTTTGAGCTTCATGCCCATCGTCAGAGGTAGCCGCGTCTGGACCTTCGCCCCATATTTGCTGATGCTGAGGATGGTTGTGTCTTCGACGAACGGGGTGTTGTCGCCCAGGGTCCCGGAAATCGTCACGGGGATCCGAACGTTGACCCGCGAACTGCGGCGCATGGGCGGCTGCGGCGTTTCTTTGTCCATGTGAACACCAGGTTCCGGATTTCGCGCGAGGATGATTCGGATGAAACTCGAAAAGGAGCGCACGCCGCGCTCCGGCCGCAGGGGAGCCTCCGCGGCCGCATCCTCCGGCCTTGGCAAGGATCCCCCCATTCCGCGGGCGATAGCATAGCACAACTCCTGAGGTCTTCCGAGACGAACCGCGCCGGCGCCCTTGTTCAGGGCACTCCAGAGTTCTCGAGCCGCTCGAAGGAGAATTCTCAGAACCAATGTCGGCGGCGAAAGTACTCGAGGATGGCCAGCGCGGACGCCGCCATGAACACGATAATGCCGACCACGACGTACGGGTGCTCCTGGAAGGGCAGCTTAACGTTCATTCCATAGAAGCTCGTGACGATGAGCAAGGGCAGGGCAATGGTTCCCCAGATGGTGAGGATCTTCATCACCTGGTTGGTGCGGTTGGCAACCGCGGAGAGATAGATATCGAGCGACCCGGTGAGCAGGTCGCGGTAAGTTTCCACGAAGTCGATGACCCGCACCAGGTGGTCGTACACGTCGCGATAATAGAAGCGCAACTCGCGCTCGGCAGGCCGCGTCGGGGCGGAGGCCGCGTCGTAGCGCCGCAACAGTCCATTGACGGCCTCGCGCATGGCCGTGGCCACCCGGCGGAATTCCAGCAGCGCGCGCTTCAGCCGGAAGATTTCGCGGAGCGTGGCGGGTGTGGGACGGCCGATGACCCGGTCCTCCAGTTCGTCGATGAAATCACCCAGGCGGTCCAGGGCGGGCAGGTACTGGTCCACCGCGGCGTCAATCAGAGCATGGGCGATGCGGTCGGGAGTCTGCAGTGCGGGTTCTGCCGTCACCCGTGGCAGGATGGCAGGGAGCAGCGTCGAGTGACCCTCGTCCACCGTCAGGAGGTAGTCCGGGCCAAGGAAAATGTCGAAATCCTCAAAGCGCAGACGCGTTGTGCCGGGCGGTGCCGGTTTGGAGTTCGCCGTCACCGCGCGGCTTGGGGCCTCCGGCGTCGCCGCGTTTTCGGCCGATTCTCCGCGGCTGTCCTCGCGGCGCGACTCGCGACGGCCCGGCACGAGGGCCTTGATGACGATGAAGGTGAATTTTTCGTGCTCCTCCATCCGCGCCGTCTGCCGTTGGTGGCGGCAGTCTTCCACCTGCAAAGCGTGGATGCCGAAGCGCGCGGCTAGTTCGTCCAGGGCCGGCGAGGAAGGGTCGGAGAGGTGAAACCAGCGCACTCCCGGAATAACCACGAGGGAATCGAGCGACGCGGTGGACGCGGGTTGGGCACTCGAACTCATGGAGGCGAATCGCTGCCGCCCACTATAGCACGGAAAGGGGTGAAGGCATGACCCCTGAGCCCAGGTGCGGGCGCGCCAATCTGAATCTGCCCACCACAATTGTTAGTTTTGCCACTACCCAAGTTGGTCAGCCGATGACAACGCATAAATCTGATCGTAGCCGTTGGGCATCTGGGGCACGTAGGTGACCTTGTAGCGGTGGCCGAGGGTCATCTGGTGCTGGGGCGCCAGGAACGTCATCGTATGCGACTGTCCCACTCCATCGACGAGCACGTAGGTGACCGGCGGTTTCAGGAAGTTGCCGCCGTCCGCGCTCACGACAACCCCGGTCACCTGCACTGCACCTGCCGGGAGGTCCGGGTTTGACGGCGGCAGCGCCGCCGTTAAGGCCTGCTGAGCCTGCTGGAGCAGGCTCAAGGCTTGCTGAATTTTCGCATCATCCGCCATGATTCCCCCTAATGATAGTAAATTTTGAGCGTTACATAGTCCACGTCGCAGCCCGCCGTGTCGCCTCCAAGAGACTGTGCCGCGACGCTCACGCCGAAATTCGCAGAATTCACATCGGCGGGCGCCAGCGTCAGACCCCACAGGTCAGAAGGACCGCCGTAGGTTTGAATTCCTTCCGTGTAGGGCCAGAACAATGACGAAGCTTTGTCGTTACCGGCCTCAGACCCTGCCTTGACGAGCTTTATGCTCGCATCCTCGCAGAGCGTCGAGGTTGTGGTCGCGAGGAGATAGGTCGTAAGTTTCACGCCATCGACGGTCGCGCCGCCGGGGATGCTGAAGCCAAAGTTCGTCAGGCGGAGGTAGTGGCTGATATGATTGGTGACCGGAAGAGTTGCTACCGCATACGTGGCGTTGTTGGTTAAGGCATTACTTGGATTTGTCCACGCGACTGTTCCAATTCCGGTGACGTCGGCTGCCGTTCCAGGACCTCCTTCGAAAGTCCCCGCAACGCTAGGCCCGCTCCCCATGTCTAGCATGCTGTAAACGCCTGCCGGCGGCGTGATGTTCCCGCCTGTAGGATTGCAGAAGTGCAACAGGATGGTGTCATTGGCGCTTGCGTAGGCGTTTAGCGAGACGTTGCCTAACGGACTCGGCGGCGTGACCTGACTGAGGAGGTCTCCCGATTTCAGGCCCGCCACAGCAAATGTCTGGTCTGAGCAGGTCTGGCCCGCCACCGCAACTGGGGTGATGGAAGCCGTCGAATAGAGTGTGGTTGCGCCGGTGACCGCCCATGAGCCGTTGCTGTGGAAACAGAAACGGCCGGGGCCGCTTCCGGCCGTGCAGGTGGCGTTGCAATCCGAGCAGTAAACGATTCCGCCATCGGGGCTAGCCGGCAAGGTGGCATAGGTAAATGGCCGGGAGAGACTGACCAGCCCATTCAGCCAGAGCTTCATCGCCTCGTTCGCGTTGCTGTAGAGAGTAGTGAAGTAATTCGGCCAGTTGCTGCCGATTCTGACTTCCCCGGAGGCGCCATTCACATTAATCTGTGCGACGGGAGTGTGGGCGGTGTCAAAGAAGAGGCTGGGGTTTGTAGAGTTGTTGATATGCAGTCCGCTTGGCCCCACTTCGATGCTCGGGAAGGCGCCACCATCGCTTGCGTAGTGCACCTGCTGGCCAGTGCCCCCGCCGCTGTATCGAAGATCATAACTGTCCGAATCAGCGAACGTCCCGATAACGTAATTCGGGGGCGAAGCCCAATCAACCAGGTCAAGATCAAACCGATTTTTGCCGCCCGAATTTGTCAGAACGAGCTCGCCGGTAGAGTTCGAGTATACGTGCCCCCTGATGACCGTGTTGCTTACGGCTCCCGTGGAACCGAGGCAGAGGCCCCCTCTGGCATTCCCGTGAACCGTCTCCAAGTAATAAGTTCCACCCCCTGTCGCCGGGATATTCAGGCCGCAGCCCGTATTCCCTTCGCCAAGTTGACCGCCGATCACTATGGAGCCCGCCTCATCTTGGAACCCGTCGCCGATGCCTGCCTGGCCGTTTGAGTACAAGTCCACACCGTAGTAATACGAGCTCCCTGCCCCGCTCGAGGTCGCGGTTTTCCCCGCGAAGATGCCGTTACCGTTGTTCGTCGAGGCCTCTGCGTCGAACCAGTATTGATCCGTCGGTCCAATGTTGTGGACTCCATCTCCGCCGTTGTCGTGGGCTTTGATGTGGGTGGCGCGCACCAGGACCGAAGTCTGCGCCGGCGTGCTTGCTCCCAGCTCGTGCCAGATGCCGTGCGATGCCGCAGCGTGAACCTCGACGTTTTCGAGGGTATCCTGATAAGAGTAGAGCGCGATCCCCATCCCGCTGCTGTTGTGGGCGCGGTTTCCATCGATGGAAACGTTACGAATCGAGAAGTTGCTCGGGATGTACCCACTCGCTCCGTTCGTCCCGGTCATGTTGGCGAAATTCGCGCTTTCAATCACCCCGCGAGCGCCGGGATTCGCTCCGTCCGCCAGCTTGATCACCGTGTTGGCTGTGTAGGCGGGATAGGTCGGTGGTGAAGTAAGGGCCGGCAACACGCTGATGGCCGCACCTTCCAGATGTCCGTTGCTATCCACAATAAAACACGGAGCAACGGCACAGGTGTAAGTCACGCCTAAACCCAGAATGAGGGTTTCGGGCTTCGAGCTACCTCCCACCGTAACGGCCGAGGAGATGGTCTGCGCCCCTACCAGGCCTCGCGCGTCGCACGCACCGCCCGTCGCTGGCAGGTCGGTGATGCAGGCGGAGATTTTTGCGCCGGCGTTCGAGCCCGCATAGGCATTGGCGTAGCGAACTTCGTTGAGGTTGGCAACGTTGAACGACTGGGGGAAAGCAGTCGACAGTTGACAGTTGATAGTCAACAGTAAGAACCCAAGCAGCCGCCACATCCCTCCTCTCACCCCAGCCTTTTGCCTTTTTAGCGTTGACTGTCGAATGTTGACTGTTGACTGTTTTCCTCTTACCATACCAGTACCCTCGCCGTTACTCCGGCCGCGGAAGCGACCAGGTAAAGATTGGTATCGTCCCATTTGAGCGAACCATCCCCGTTGGTTTGAAACCAGACTGCCCCGCCGCTGGTCATGCAGATAATAGCGCCGAAGGGCACAGCGCCCAGGCCGTGCGGGACGATGAAGTTCCCCGGCGCGACAGGTGTGGCGCCGATTTCGGTGGGCGACATGCCGCCACCCGCAGCCCCGATTGCCGCCTGCACGTCCTGTGCGTCTTGGAGCAGGTTGTCGATAGTCAGCCAGTTCTGGTCCAGATCCGCCTCATAGTTGTCGCCATGCTTCGGCTGGATGATGCCCTTGCGGGGAAGAACGGTTCGTGTTACGGCCATGGTTTCCTCATTTGGTGATTTGGTGATTGTGCGATTTTGCGATTTTCAATCACCCGATCACCCAATCACTCAATCACTCAATTGGCGCTATTCACCGACAGCCGCTGGCAGACGGCGTAGACCTTGAGAATGCCGTCGTTGGTCTGCGTTTCGGTGCCGTCGGTGGTGCGATAGGAGACGTCGCATTCCACCGCGCCGGTGGCGTCGTTAAGGTTGAAGCGCATCCAGTAATGCTGCCCGGCGCCACTGTTGCCGCTGGACATGCCGGGCGGCTCCTGCTGGCCTTGCACAAATCCCGCCCCGGCCGTCCGCGTGCAATAGAGCAACCAGTCGTACTGGACCTCGGATTGGGAATAATGATAGCCATCCACGGGACTGATGAAGCGTGAGGAGAAATTCGCCACGCTCGCCGCGCCGCCATGCGTGAAGAAGCCGATGAACAGCCTCTCGCAGCGCACCGCCCCCGCCTTGGCGTTCTGGTTGAGTTGCTTCATCGCCACGTCGGTGACGGGCTTGTCCTGATCGAACGTCGAATCAGAAAGGTCCGTCAAACCGGGAGACTGTGAATAGGTTAGTTGGCTCATGCTTTCCTCCGATGGACGGGACTGGCGATTCGGGAATCGGGACTCGGGTGTGGGGTGTCGGGTGTAGATGAAAAACCCACCTTCCTACACCCTGCACCCGATTCCCGACTTTTCTGGATTCACTATTCACCATTCACTATTCGCTTTGCTTAGCCATAGAGGGCGTTCCCTGCCATCCCATCGCTCATCCGGCATGTCGAATCGCTCGCGCAGAACATGAATTCCGCTTTCTGCTCCGCGCTCGCCAGCGTCCAATCGGGTATTGAACCTGTCGCGAAGCCGTAAGCTTGCTTGCCCGCGAGGTAACGCACATCGAGAAGCTTGAGGCTCACCTTGCCTTCCTCGTAGGCCGGCTGCCTTTCGAGGACCTCGCAGAGCACATCCGAGATTCCGCGCGTGTTGGTGACCGGATCGATGACCTTGGGATGGGTCAGCGTTACCAGATCGCCGGTCTCAACCAGCAGCGCCTGGTGGAAGGCTTCGATGTTCCACACCGGCACGACTGAATCGTAGCGGCGGAAGAGTTTGCTGGCGTAAAGCTGCGCGTGCAGGCGTCCCTGCCGCCCGCTCGTCAATCCCTTCGATTCCACCACCTGCTGTCCCTGCAAACCGTAGCGCGAGAAGGATTCGCCACTGACAAAGAACAGCACGGTCTGGAAATCCTGGCCGTCGTAATCAAGCCGAAAAACCAGTTGGTTGATGATGCCCGCGCGCTCGACGACGGGCAGCTTGAGAAGATTACGATCCGTGAAGGTAAACACGGGCGAGATGCCTGTGCTGCAGACGGGCGGCTCGAGCCAGAAGCGCGGCGTAATCTGCCCGGCGGCGTTCACAATCGAATAACCGCCGAGCGCTTTGTAGATTTCTTTCTCCATCCACTGCTTCGCGTCCTGCGGCTCGGTGATGGAGAATTCCAAATAGTAGTTGCGGAAAAGGCCGTTCCGATACCCGAGCAGAGTGTCAAGGTCCAGGTAGCGATTGGGGTTGATGAGCGTGGGGTTGGCGACGTAGCGCCACCGGTGCTCGCTGATCTGTTGCAGATAACCCGAACCCGCGCCGTCGTAAACGATCCAGTCGCTCAGGCTCAGGTTCGGGTTCTGCCCGATGCCGAGCTCGTTTTGGTAGATGGCCAGCAGGATGTCTACGGGATTTCCGCGCAGGCTGAGGGGGTTGTCCTTGCTGGCGTTCGCGAAGATTCGCGCGCGCACGGAGCGCTTCGGATCGACCAGGCGAAGCTTCCAGGAAGTCGAGTCTTCGCCCACATCCACGCGGTCCACCTCAAACGTCTCGAGCACCGGGAATCGCGGCGCCGTAATCCCCGGATAACCCATGCGCAGCCGCACCTTCTTCCCGTGCAGCTCGAGGGTGTTCATCACCGCCGCCAGGCTGCCGGCGGAGTTCTCCAGCACCTCAACATCGAATTGCCCGATGGAACTCGAACCTTCGCGATCATTCACCGTCTGTGCGGCGCCGGCGGGCAGCTTTAGCAGCGGCGCCAGGGCGGTGATTTCTTCAGCGTGCTGGTAGAAGAGCGCGTCACCCTGGCCGACGGCCCATATGCCGAAGGCCGTGTATCCGAGCGAGGCGATTTCCGTCAGGCGCTCCGCGAGCGATTGCGGTGTGGGCTGATAGCCTTTTTGGGCGCCATCGGCGCTGGTCCAGTACCACTCATGGTCGGCGGCATTCCACGTCCAGGTGGCGTTCACGTCATAAGCCTTCTTGAGTGTCGAGTAGAATTCCAGGAACTGCGCTACGCCCCAGTCCGCCGGCCCGCCATCACGCCAGGTGCCGTAAAAGGCAAAGCCGCAGATGATTTTGGCTTGCGAGATGACGCTCGACGTGTAGGTCAAGACGTCGTGCATCCATTGCCACGGGCACCCGGGGCCCGGCTCGATAGACGCCTGGGAGTCGTGATAGCCGTACAGAACTACGAAGACAAAGTGCGACCACTCACCCCAAACGGGATAATCAACCCAACCATACCGGCCGCTGGTGTCGTCGAAGGTTTTGCTGCCGATGTATGAGACGACGATGCGGCCGGGAAGCTGCGCGTCGAGTGCTCGGCGAAGCTGCTGGATCCAGGCGCTGGCGAGTGCGCGGTCCGCCGCCGGCGCGCCCTCGAAGTTGAGCGCCAGGCCTGCCGCCGTCGGCGCGCGATCACGCAGCAACGCAATCAACGCCGCGACCGATTCATTTGGGTGCGTGAACATCGCGTGCATCGTGGCATCTTGCGGAGTCATATCGCCAATCTGAATCAAGAGGTCCGCGGACCACGCGGATTTCACCATGGGCTTAATCAGGAAGGCATCGAGCTTTGCCAGGTCATCGACGTTGAGCGTGATGCCATCGGTGTTGATGCGCACGAGCGTCGAGGCAAGGTAATCGTAGGCCGCGGCATATTTGGCCAGCTCGGTCTCGTAATCCGCGGACCACTCATTGACCCAGCCGAGAGTCGTCGAGAAGCTGTCCCAATTGGGCGCGACATCCCAAAGCGCGCCTGAAAATGCGTCAATCTGACTTTCGAGTTCACTGAGTGCGCGTGTGGCGTCCATGGCCAGCGTGCAGGTCAGTTGGCGCTTAGGAAAGCCAGCGGGAACTACCCCACGCGTCCCGGCTGCCAGGTCGATCTCCGACCAGCGGTCATCGAGCCAGGCCATGAAGGCCATTTGCAGGGGATGGAGCGTGCGGAGCGTTTCGGGGAGCCAAGCGGTTTCCTGACTGCCGATCGCTCCGAAGGGGTAGTAGTAGCCCACATCGAGTTGCGACGCGCCCAGGCATGGCGCCAGGAAATCCAGATTCCGCTGCGCATCCAGCAGCACGCGTGTCTCCACTTCCTCGTACGTTTCCTGGTCGAGCGACTCGAGCAGGTAAATGTCCCCCCCGAGCGTTTGGTTGGGCGCCGCGCCGGAACTCGTATTCGAGTTGACTTTGGTGTCGACGCCATTCGCCTGCGCGGTCCCCGAACCCAGCGTTACCAGCTCGCCATAGGCCTCCGCGGCGCTTTGGGTCTCAAATTTCAAATCATAGAGTTCGGATGTCCTGAAGGTGAACGGCGCGTCGAACGCGATGACTTGATAGACCTGATCCCAGGAGGGCTGCCAGTTGTCTCTGACAAGCGTCCAATTGGCATCCGCGATCTTCTTTGCGTAGACCTTGATCGTCGGGAGTACTTCGGGCGCCTCGCCCGTGACTTGAAGACGGTCGATCACCAGGTATTTCGCTTTAATCTCCGTCGGCGCCAGGGCGCCCTCGCGATAGCCGCGCGGGCCCGCGCTGAACCTGTAGGTGGTGACGACGGGTTGGAGCGATTGGTTTGTCCCAATCAGCGGCGCATAGGAATAGAGATTCTCGACTGACTCTTCCATCCCGCCCCAGTTCAGATTGATTTGCGCGGCCTTGTAGAGTTGCTGAAGGGCCGCGGCGTTGCCCTGAAAAAGGTATTCGAGATGGAAGCCCTCGGAATGCGCCTCGGCGAGCCCGGAGCCAATCATCGCCTGGAGGTTCGCGAGCGTATAGAATGGCCCGCCGCCGGGACAAAGCTGGTCGATGTGCTGGACGAACGACCCCGGCACGGTCAGGTTGAAGCGGAAATTGAGCGCCTGCAATTTTGGGAAGACGTTCGTGTACTGCGACACCAGCCCACCCGAAAACACCAGCACCACAGCCTTGCGCGGCAGGTCCACGTCGCCGCGCATCCAGCGGATGTAGTCCGCGAGCTTCTGCGGCACGTAGCCCTGCGCATTCAGCCAGTCCATGAGGGCATGGAAGTTCTCCACGGACATCTGCGTGAACGTCCCGCCGGGGTCAGCAACGTCCCAGAAATGCAGCACGGGAACGTGCCGCACGAGTCCCGATTCGATCTGTGAAATCCCGCTAGGCATAAGTTTGAATTACGAATTCTGAATTCTGAATTCTGAATTGCAGCGTTCCTTTTTGGTTGTTAATTCAGCATTCATAGTTCATCATTTAGCATTTCTAAAATCCGTACCCCACCATCCCATAGGGCTGGACGCCGTATCCCGTGGCCAGACCTCCTGTGAGCGCGTCCTTCGGAAACGCCGTAAACGCCACGTCCACGTCGTCGATTTCGAGGTAATAGAGCGGGCGCTTGGCCAGCGCGGCGTGGGAAGCGGCAAATGTCCAATCCACCTGAATCATGGCTTTAACTTTTGGACTTCTTGAACTTCTTTGAACCGTTCAAAAAGTCGAAGAAGTCGAACAAGTCGAAAACTGCCGTCTACGCTACCACCGCCCGGAAAAGCACTTTGAATGTGTACTGTGCCGGGCTCTTGTACTCCGCTTTCCAGTCGGTGTCGTCGAGCGTGCAGGTCGCATAATCCGGCAGGCTCGCGTCCGGGAAATAGTCGAATTGAACGCCCTGCAAGGCCTCCTCCATGAATGCCGCCCAGGCCGTCAGATCAGAGCTGATCCCGACGTATTCGAGCGTCAGCTCGAAGAAGTTGTCCACACGCTCGACGACCGTTTCTTTCACACCTGCGGTTGAGAGGTTGTCGTGCCGCGTGGCAACGCGGTTGTATGCGGCCACAAAACGCGGCGGCCGGGTGAAAGTGAGCGTCTGGACGGGGTTGCCAGCCAGCGGAACGTAAGTGATCTTCGGGTTGCTCATTTGATCATCTCGTGGTGTGGCGATGAGGTGACGGAATGAGTTTCAATCAACAAATCACTCAATCGCCAAATCGCTCAATTCCTTTAACTCATTCTCTGGCCATTCACGAGCCGCGTGGCCACCAGGTGCGTGCCCCGCTGGTCGACGGCCTGATTGATGGCATTCACCAATTCATCAATCCCGCGCTGCCCGCCATACACCGGCCCCTGGAAGATGACCTGGAGGGTGGGCTGGGGGCTGGCGGGCGCGGCGTTCGCGCCTGCGCCGGCGACGATGTACTCGGGAGCGACGGCGCCGGGCTGGCGCACCGTAGCGCCGCTTGCTGC
>JAIQGA010000029.1 GCA_020072925.1 Terriglobia bacterium
GCCAGGACTCAGGCTCCGAGAGCTTCTGGACCGAGTCGCAACCTATAAAGCGCGGACTCGCGCCCGCCACGAAAGGCGCGCCGGCGGCCGCGGAGACTCTTGCCAGCCGCCGCAGCAGGCCGGCATCCTCGCGGGTTGGGTCGAATGTGAAGTTGCCCACGATGAGGGTCCAGGGTTCTGCGCCCAGCGTGCCGGCGGTCTTTTCGGCCAGAACCTTGTAGGTGGCGGTGGAGCTCAGATTTTCGGAGGCGCCGAGGTCGGCGGCCAGCTCCTGCTTTGACACATCGAGGAGGTACAGCTTGAGCTGGCTGGAAGTCTCAAGATTCCGCACCAGGAGAAACAAGGCGCGCCACGCCGCTTCGAGTTGCTGGAACGCCTCCGCGTGCAGCAAGGCCCGCATCTGGGCGCCGGTGGCCCTGTCGATCAGGCCAAGAAGCTCGGCCTGCCGGGGATCCGCCCTGGCCACGAGGTGCGGGGCAACAATTTTGTTCACCAGCAATGCCCACTCGTCCGGAGCCCGCGTGGGCGCCGCACTCGCGCGCTGTTCCGTGCTTTCAATCATCTCGTCCAGCAGACTTCCGGAAGTGATCCGCTGCACGTCCTCCGCGTCGATGCGCCGTGGAGGCTGCGGGCGCTGCGGCTCACGCGACGGTTCCGCGGCAAGCCCCAGTTCCGCGGCCGTTTCTCGGAACGTGTCGGGGTTCTCGAGCCGTTTTCGCACTTCCCGGAGCTTTCGAAATAACACCGCCTTTTCGAAAAGCCGGTCGGGGTGAAAGTCCTCGAGGTCCTTGAACTCGAGCGCTAACTTCAGCCCCCCTTCGCCTCCCAGAGGCAGAGCGAGCTGCGGCGAAAGCTTTTGCAGGACCGCGTCAAAGTTGTCCCGATCAATCAGGAGCGGCGCACGGCTGGCCAGCGCTTTCCCGGTTTCCACACGGCCGCGATTGGCTCGGCCGGTGAAATCGCCAAGAATGACGATGGAAAATGGAGTCTCGGCATCAGGCGCTTGTGGTGATCGCTCCTCACCTGGGGCTACGTCGAGATGAACGTCAGCATAGGGCGGGCGCTTCGGCATGTTAGTGCTCCACTCTCTGCAATGATTAATCCCTCGTTTCGAGGGCAGGTCGAGCAGGGTGGATTGTACGCCCTTTGCCCCCGTCCGCCAAGCTCGGAATTGTGGTCCGGCCCGCGACGCAAAAGTAAAGCCCATTGGGGGCTGAAGTTGTAGCAGGGCCAATCTGTAGATTCTCTCTTCTCCGGCGCTCTATGAGCGCCGAGATGCTTGAGAACCAAAGACCGGCGGCCATCCCCGCGTACGCGGGGACCTGCCGCTACGGCGCGGTTCCTTCACTGCATCACACCCGATGTCCGATGCGCGGTCTGTCCCGAACCCGCGCCTACCGGGAGTCACGCTTGCGTGTCCACGAACTCTTGAACCCGCCGCTCAATCTCGTCGCGGACGCGCCGGAAAACTGCCAGGCGCTCTGCCTCTGTTCCCTCCGCCGTCGCAGGGTCGTCGAGCCCCCAGTCGAAAGAGCGGATGGCGCCGGGAAAAATTGGGCAAGTCTCCTTGGCCCTGTCACAAACCCTGACGACGTAAGTGATGTGTTGACCCAGAAACTCCGAAGCGTCCTTGGACCGATGTGCTGAGATGTCGATCCCGGCTTCCTTCATGACTCGAATTGCGTCGGGATTCATGCGCGTGGCCTGGGCGCCGGCACTCGCAGCTTCGAAACGATCCCCGGCAAGGTGGCGCAGAAACCCCTCGGCCATCTGGCTGCGGCAAGAGTTATGGGTGCAGAGAAACAAGACTCTGGGCTTCATCATGATTTCCCGCGCTTTTCCACTCGTATGAGTTATTCCCCCAATACAAACGCCCACGACTGAGAGAAAAGGATGATCACCTTCCTTGGAAGCTGGACTCTTTGTCGGCTTCACCCTGAGAAATTGGACGTATCGCCCCCTGATGTTTGGTATTGTATATGCGGATAGGCGAATAAGGCAAGGAGGATGCATGAGAGATCTGGAAGGCTACTTCAAGGGACTCTCGGATGTGACGCGCCTGAGGATCATGAACCTCCTCCTCCAGGGGGAGCTCTGTGTCTGCGACATCCAGCGCATCGTCGAGGGCTCTCAGCCGACGGTTTCCCGGCACCTTAATTATCTGAAGCATTCGGGCCTGGTGCTTGATCGCCGCGATGGGCTACGCGTGTTTTACCGCCTGGCGAAGGAGAACAACGCGGATCTCAGGGCTCTTCACCACTTCCTGAGAAGAGTGTTCAAAGGTAAGGGCGTACTGGAAAACGATGTGAAGGAGTTGAAAGACGCCATGGCGCGAGGCGCCTGCGCCGTACCAACGCCTTTCCGTGCTGGCAAGCCTGTGCCGAGTGACGCAACGGCCAGCCGCGCGCCACTTCAGGCCAGTTGATGAGGCTTGTCCGGAGCAGAGTATGTCCGACGAAATGCTAAAGGTAACAGTCGACAAGTTCACTTTCCTGGTCCCGAGGGGACGTTTCTACAGCGACGCCGGCGTTTGGGTAAAGCCGGAAGCCAGTCGCGCCCGGCTGGGACTTTCGGACTTCGTCCAACAGTCCAGCGGCGACGTCGCTTTCGCCAATGTGAAGCTTGTTGGAACGAAGCTCGAACGGGGCGACGAGTTCGCCGACATCGAGACCGTGAAGGTCAATGTGAGTCTCTCCTCTCCGGTCAAGGGGACGATTGTGGAGGTCAACTCCCGACTTGCGGAGGCAGGCGAACTGATGAATCAGGACCCTTATGGCGCGGGATGGCTTGCCGTTATCGAGCTTGCCGATTGGGCAAGTGACCGTGGCCCCTTGCTCGACCCGGAAGCATATCTTGCGTTCGTCAAGAATCAAGCCGAGGCGGAGATGAAGAAATGAAGGGGAAAGTGGCGATTGTGCCCTGTAGCGGAATCGGCAAGAGTTACGGCTCCGTAGCTCGCGAGGCAGCCTTCGCGGTGACCGAGGAACTCTGTCCTGCGAAGACGCGACTGCTCCCCCTAGCGTTGCTGGTGCTAGGCGAAGATGAGGCGCGCGCGATGCTGGGAGAAACGGAGGCCATCACGGTGGATGGCTGCAAGCTCGCCTGCGCCGCCAAAGTCGTGACTGAATCCGGGGGGACAGTTGCGCACAAACTGCAAGTTCTAGACGTGTTTCGCCGGCATCGTGACTTGAAGCCTTCCGGCATTGCTGAACTCGATGAGAAGGGAAAGAAGTTAGCGCGAGTTTTGGCCGAAGAAATCGAAAAGCTAGTGGGAGGAATACAAGGAGGGACGGGCGGTGCCTGACCTTACCAAGAAGAAGGTTGGAATCGTCACTTGTTCGGGCGAGGAAATTCCCGAAGGCACCGTGACTCGCCGGGCGGCGCTCAAGGTGCTGGAGTCGCTGCGCCCTCACCAGACAGTAACCATCTGCCTGCCGCTGTTTCTGGCCGGTGGTGAAGGCGACCGTGCCTTCGCCCGTTTCCACCCCACGATCGCCGTGGACGGCTGCGAAAAACGCTGCGCCGCCCGCAGCACCGAGCGATACAGCGGCAAGCCGGCAGTGAGTATTGTCGTCGAGGGTGGAGCTTCGAAAGTTTCCTCACGTCTGGGCACCGCACGACGACTGACCGAGACCGGGATGAGTGTCGCGAACGATGTTGCCAGCGAGATCGCGCGTCACGTGGACCGGTTGCTTGGCCTCCACGCGGATGAGCGTCCCGGCTTGCAGATTGAGAGTTCTCAGCAGCAGGAAGAACCCAAAGCGCGAGGAGCCACCTGTTCGTGCGGGTCGGGTATCCCGGTCACGACTCTGCGCTTGGCGGGGAGAGAGGTTACCTTCGTCGGGCTTCCCCTGATCTTTGCCGAGTTTCGGGAGGCCGGAAGGTTGCCGGATGATTGCACAAAGGCCGAATTGATGGCGGCCGTAAGAATCTACAATCCCTTCGCCGATGACGATGCAGCGTCTTATACCGACCTGGTCCTTCAGGAGTATCGAGCGTACTGTGAGAGGAGCCATTGATGTCGCGGACCGCCACCTATCACACGCGGGTCACATGGAAAGGCGAACATTGGGGTCATATCCAGATGGGCAACGGTCCGGAGATGGACTTCTCTGCGCCACCGGAGGTTCAGGGACATCCCGGCGTCTTGACCCCTGAAGACGCCTTTGTCGCGGCGGTCAACACCTGCATCACCATGATGTTTCTCTGGACCGCCGAGCGCTTCAAGCTCGATCTGGTTTCCTACGAATGCGAGGCGGAGGGGACGAAGCTCATTGAGTTGGACCGGACGGAAATCTTCACCACGGTCAGCCTGCGGCCCAGGATTGTCTTGCGCGCCCAAGACCAGGAGAGGCCTTCCGTCGAGAAGCAAGCGCGGCGCGCGCTGGAATCGGCGCAGAAGTACAGCCTGGTCGCGAACTCGATCAAGTCGGAAGTCCGGGTCGAGCCGATCATCGAATTTGTGTCCTGAAGAGCGATTGGCGTTAGCGAAACTCAAGGGGAGGTTTCAATGCTGTCGATCAAAGTGCTGGGTCCGGGTTGTGCGAATTGCGTCAAGGTCGCGGAGATTGCCCAACAGGCGGTGCGCCTGCTGGGCGCAGACGCTCAAATTGAGAAAGTGACGGACTTCCCGGAAATCAAGAAATACAAGATCCTGGCAACGCCCGGACTGGTGATCAATGAAAAGGTGGTGTGCGCAGGACGCATTCCCACCGCGGCGGAAGTGACCACGTGGGTCACGAACGCCCTGGTGTGAAGCATCTTGTTTCCGGGACATGGTCACAGGTCGCGGCGAATCCGGGCCGATGGCGGACCATCGTGACCGGCGCGGGATATTCGGTCCGCGAATGACCAGGCCCAGGGTTTAAGCGGGCAAATGGAGAATATCTCGATGCAACAGGCGGCAACACAAGGGATGGGCAAGAAACTCAACCTATTTGAAAGGTATCTGAGCCTGTGGGTCGGCGCCTGCATGCTCGCGGGAGTATTGCTGGGCAAGTTGATTCCCGGCCTGACCGACTCGCTGCGCGGGCTGGAATTCGGCAGGGGCAGCCAGATCAACGCCCCGATTGCCGTCCTCATCTGGCTGATGATCACGCCCATGATGATGAAGGTGGATTTCACCTCCGTCCGCAACGTCGGGAAACGGCCTCGAGGGCTGCTGGTCACGCTCTTCGTGAATTGGGTCGTGAAACCCTTCTCCATGGCGTTCTTCGCCTGGCTCTTCTTCCGGCATGTGTTCGCGGGATGGATCAGCGGGGCGGAGGCCAACCAATACATTGCCGGAGCCATTATCCTCGCCGCGGCTCCCTGCACGGCGATGGTTTTTGTCTGGAGTTATCTCACCGACGGCGATCCGGCCTACACCCTCGTCCAGGTCTCGGTCAACGACTTGATAATGCTTTTCCTCTTCGCGCCCATTGTTAGATTCCTGGTCAGCGGCGCCTCTTCTCTTTCCGTGCCGTTTCTGGTGCTTTTGTACTCGGTGATTGCCTTCATCGTGATTCCCTTAACCGCCGGGGTGATTCTGCGCACGTGGTTCATTCGGCGGCATGGCAGGGATTGGTTCGAAAAGGTACTGCTGCCGAAATTCGCGCCGGTTACGATTCTGGCCCTGCTGGCCACCTTGGTGCTCATCTTTGCCTTCCAGGCCGACAACATCACGTCGAAATTCCTGCATGTGGTTCTCATTGCCGTTCCGATTCTGATTCAGGTTTACTTCAACTCCTCGCTGGCCTATGGCTTGATGCGCCTGCTCAAGGTTGAGTATTCGGTTGCGGCCCCCGGCGCGCTGATTGGCGCGAGCAACTTCTTCGAACTTGCCGTGGCCACGGCCATCGCCCTTTTTGGCCCCGGTTCGGGGGCGGCTTTGGCGACGGTGGTTGGCGTGCTTATCGAAGTGCCCGTGATGCTGTCGGTGTGCGCCGTCTGCAACCGCACGCGCCGGTGGTTTCCTGAAACCACCGAGGCCTCGGGAGAACCCCTTCCGTCAGCGTTCGCGCGAGGGATAGGGTCGTAACACCGGCTGTGCCGTTTGCCTCGGTCCAATGAGTGATCTGTACGTTACGACATTCCCGTCTCACACCGACTTCTTGCTGGCGAAGACCCTCTTGGAACGCCAGCACCTGCCGCACGAAGTGATCGGCGTCCCGCGGAATTTTGAATTAGTAGGCGTCCCGGCTCTGGTGGTGGACTCAGAAACCCGGTCAAGGTTGCACAGCGGCGAGCGGGGGACGTTCTTTTGCTCGGGTTGGGTGGACCACCGGCCGGCGGCCATCCGCCCGCCGGAACTTGAGCCCCGGAAATTCTCGGAAGACATCTTTGGTCGAGTGGCGGTGATGGTTCTGGCTCCTTGTGTGGCCGACGATACGAGAGTGCGGATCATCGCCCACATCGCCGGGGACCTGACCGAATCCTTCCCGTATCTGAATGCGGAGATGCGTGAAGGGCGCTACAACCCCCACGCGCCGAACTTCACTTTTATGGATCAGTATCGGATGGTGACGCTCTACCCCCGCCGAATCGCCATCGCCAAGGCGGACGAGATCGTGGACGTGTGGCGTGTGCTGGAAGCGCTTCGTTGCCGCATGAACGACGTGTGGGCTCGCCGCGCGGAGATTTCCCCTTGCTACGAAATGCGCGAGAAGCCGCCCGCGCTCGAAATCTACAAACGTCTTCCGAAAACGAATTGCAGGGTGTGTGGTGAGGCGACCTGTCTGGCTTTTGCCGTGAAACTGTGGATGGGTGAAGCAGAGTTAGAACAATGTGAACCGGCCTGGTCCGGAACGCATAACCACCTGAAGGACGCGCTCCTGGAAATCTGCGCGGGGTTGGGGGTTGCCCACCTGCAGGAGATACCGCCCCTATAAGCCTGCCTGACCGTGGCTACCGGCTAACACGGTCTATGACTGCTCGGCAATGGAAATTCCTACCTGCTTAGGTTCAGACGCTACCCCCAAGGTAACTGCCGATAACTGCCAGAAAACAGTGCACTTAAAAGAAATGTGGGGAGAACGGCGGTCTACCTGCACTGATTCACAAGGCAACATTCTGACCGGTAGGGCCTCTCAGGGCGTGTACGCACATTCACTGGTTGCTTAGGGCAGGGCTGATTGCGTCTGGCCATTGGGAGAATCAGGAGGGACCCCGGTCAGAAAGTGTAATTACTTAAGTTCAGGAGGGACCCGATGAAGAAGCTTACTGTGGTCTTACTGTTTCTTACGATTTGCGCGCCGGCTTTCGCGGGAGAGACACAATTGGAAAAAGCCACCAACGTTGTCAATGAGATCATGGGGACTCCCGACAAAGGGATTCCTCAGGACTTGTTGGATAAAGCCGTGTGTGTTGGGATCGTTCCTTCACAGTTGAAGGGCGCTTTAATTCTCGGAGGCGCCTATGGACGAGGGATCCTGGTATGCCGCAAAGGCGGGAACGGTCCGTGGGATGCCCCTTCCATGTTCACCCTGGGCGCGGGGAGCTTTGGATTTCAGATTGGCGGTAAGGCCACCGATGTGGTCTTCATCGTGATGAACCCCGAAGGCGCACGAAAGCTGGTTCAAGACAGCATCAAGCTGGGCGCAGAAATGTCCGTGGCAGCCGGGCCGGTGGGGCGGTCTGCGGAAGGTGCGACGGACGCCCAGCTCCACGCCGAGATTCTTAGTTACTCGCGGACACGAGGCCTGTTTGCCGGGCTGTCGCTCGACGGAGCTGTAGTGAAACAGGATAAGGACGACAACGAAAAACTCTACGGACGCAGGGTCACCGCTCGAGAGATTCTGATTCAAGGCGAGGTGGCCGTCCCTCCGCAGGCTCGGGCCTTGGACGAGACGCTGGCCAAGTACTCTCCCAAGGGTGGACAAGCTTTCACGCGAGTGTAGGGAATGATCGAGCAGGCAACGAGCGGCTGGGGGGCGGTCAACACAATATGATGACCGCCCCCGTTGGGCGGAATTCCGTTAATTGTGCTGGATTTGATCTCTCTGCTTCCATTAGACGGAATTCCAGTTAAGGAGAGGTTCGTATGAAAAAAATCTGCGGACTTATTGCAGCGACGCTAATGCTTTCGGTTTGTGCTTTTGCGAAGCACGAAGACCGAGGCGACAAGGGCCGTCAGGGGGCGGATCACCGTGTTGATGTTGGAAAGATTCCTCGTCACGGTCCACCGCCTGCCCGAGTTCAGGCGCGAGGTCAGGAGCCGAGGCCTGCACAAGCGCGTGGTTCGGCGCCGGCTCGAGCGGAAGCGCCCGACCCTCCCGAAAGGCGCGATTATCGCGACCAAGAAGGCCATCCAAACGCTCCGCACGTTCACCAGAACGGTCAGTGGATCGGGCACGATACTGAACGTGATGATGTCCGATACCACCTCAACCATCCCTGGGAGCATGGGCGGTTCAGGGATGGCTTTGGCCGCCGCCATGTCTGGAGGCTTGCAGGAGGAAACAGGGAACGCTTCTGGTTTAGCGGCTTCTACTTCAGCGTTGCCCCAGCCGACTACGATTACTGTAATGACTGGCTTTGGGATTCTGACGAGATCGTAATTTACGAAGACCCAGATCATGTTGGATGGTACCTGGCCTATGACGTCAGGTTGGGCACCTACGTCCACGTCTTGTTTCTCGGGTGAACTCACCAGGCTCTTAAGGAGTTCTTGGCAGATACGCGGGTGGCGCAGACATCGTTTTGGATGTCTGCGATTCACGGCGCGGGATCGATGGACAGCAGCAGGTAGCCACGGTCAGGGTTTTTCTGACCGTGGGCTTTTGATGGCTTCTCAGGCACGACATTGCTCCGGCTTGGTGTCGTGAATGACCTGCGAAATGGTGAGCGGATCGTTCCTCCAGATCAGGGCGCGGCAATCGTCAGTCAGCAAGCATCAGGTCTTGAAGCGTTCGCCGGGGAGGT
This sequence comes from Terriglobia bacterium, assembly GCA_020072925.1. GTDB lineage: Bacteria > Acidobacteriota > Terriglobia > UBA7540 > UBA7540 > JAIQGA01. Next base: position 8,902 of record JAIQGA010000029.1, read on the forward strand.
AAGTCCGGCGCGCCTGACGTTTGCGGTCGGCGCTCCAGGCAAGTCGCGGACGCTCCACGGTCACCGAGAGCGGAAACTCCCGGCAACGCTTCCGCATGGTCTCGTGCTCGGCGGGTGTGAGGCCCAAGCCATCTGCGACGATCTCGTCGATTTCCTCCAGGATTTGGAGGACACGCTCCTGGGTGCTTTTCAGGTCCTCGGCGAAGCGGCGAACACGGCTGGCGATTTCAGCGCGCGCGGCGGCGTCGGCAGGCAGGGGGATATTCTCAATGTCTTCGGCTTCGAATTCATCTTTGTCCGCCGCGAGCAGGGCAACTCGGGCCAGCGTCAATACTTCGCTCGATGGTGCGGAGAAGTTGACGGCCCCAGCGGTCATTGACTGGCCAACGATCTCCGCTGCGGCGAGTTCCTCCCGATCGACACTTTTCTCTTGGCCCGTGACCCGCAACCCCAGGAAACCAGCCTTCGTAAACTTCGCAATCCCGGTCGTAGCCTCAATGTAAGCCTCAGTTTCATTTTCCTTGACGGACCCCGAAAGGTCAGTAGCCTCAACCGCGAGATCATGCAGCGCCTTGGCAGTCCTCGGGGTTAGGCTCGGCATTGGGAGAGCCTTCACAGCGCGGGGAAACCACGTCGTCCGTTTGCGCAAAAGTATCGCGGCTCTTCGCGTCAGGAACGAATAGTAGCGAGACGCGCGCGAGTTGATGATGGCCGCTAAGCAGAAGGCGCTACCTTTCTTCGGAACAACCGCGATCGTACTGTTGTTAGCGGCAATCTGGAGCGGGTCGACAACAGCAGCGGCAAAGGTTACATAGATCTCGGGGATTAAGCAGCAGAGAGTATCACTCGGCGAGCCTGTTGCAAGCTTCTCCGAAGTTCTATAGTCATGCCGTCCCATGCCTGTGGTATCTGCAAGCCCCGCATTGGCTTCGTAGAACTCAAGGTCGCCCCAGATCGAGGTATCCTCCGCCGTTCCGATTTTAGAGAGGGTTGCGAACTCGTCGGTATCGTGCGAAACCGCAAACGCGGCCACATGCTGCCCCTTGACAAAAGGAACCTCGCCGCGCTTCGGGCCGGACGCATCGGTCGGCCGTAGGAACTTTTGGTTGTTGCCCGCTTTCACAGCAAAAGTGACGTGCGCGGTGTCCGCCTGCTCAAAACTCTTGCGGGAGTTGAGTTTTTCGAGGATGGGCACGTCTTGCTCGGCGACTTCTAAGCACCAATCGCCCAGATCACTTAGTTGCGCCCAGGTCTCGAACGGCAACTCCGACGTTTTTTGCGCACGAAAGCTTTCGTCGCGAGTGCACTTCACAATTTCCTCGAGATTCATCAGGCCCCGCACGAGTCTGATCTTGTGATTCTCCTGTCGCTTCCGGTTTCGAACAAAAATGAGCATGGGAACGATGTCTGCGCCCGGGAACACTTGCTTGGCGCACCACTCCAAGGACACCAACTCGAGGATTTGATAATCCATCAGCGTGTTGCGCAAATAGGCTGCCCACTGGCTGTTAGCGATCCCGATGGGTGCGACCATGCCGATAACCCCGTCCTCCTTCGTGAAGTACTTAGTCGCCGCGTAAAGGAAGTAGACGGAAAGGTCGGTGTTCCGAACCGCCAGACTGGGGAACTGTTCGTTCAAGACCTCGCGGTCCTGCTGAGGCAGCCTTTCATTGCGCACGAAGGGGGGATTGCCGACCACGTAATCGTAGGTTCTCAGTTTCTGCGTCGCCTCGCCCTCGGGTTCAGGTTCATGCTCTCCAATCTCACGCGCAGAGGGTAGCGGTAAGGTCAAGGAGTTTTGCAGCCCCACATCCATAGGCTTGATGACAAAGGATGAATTGGTTTCCTTGGCCTTCAAGTAGACGTCCAGCAAGCCGAAAAGCAGGCTGAGGTGTGAAAGAAAAACCGAGAAAGGGTTGATGTCTTGACCGCGCAGGCAATTCCTGACGAGTTCGATCTTGTTCTCGGGCGAAAGATGAGCGCCTGCCTTGAGCAAGGGCAGCGTGGCGCGGACTCCGAAGGTGAAGGAACCGCAGGCCGGGTCAAGGATGCGCTTCTGCATGATCCCGGCGTCCGTCAGAATTCCTGTTCTCGCCAAGATGTAATCGACAACCTCGACGGGGGTGTAGTACTCGCCAAGCCGGCGCCGTTCGACGCGGGGGCGGAAGTACTGGTAGATCGAGCCCAGTACGTCGCGATTCATTTCGCGGAAGCTGAAAGCGTTGAGGCGGAAGAGAATTCTCTCCAGGATGTCGTGCAACTGGCCGTCGCCCTTCCCAAACCAGTCAAACACCGAGGATTCGAAAAGACTGGAGTAGACGTGTGCGACATCCTTGAAGGCTACGTCCAGCAGGTCCTGATAATTGCCCTTGATGTTCTGAACGAACTCCCGCCAAACGGCGATCCCGGAATTCGAAATTTTCCTGGTCGTCAGTCCCACATCCTCGCAGATGCGGACGAAAATCAGCCGGCTGAGGGCCACGTAGGCCGTGTTGGTGCAGAAGATGTCCTCAAAGTGCTCTTCCTTCTGAGTCCCTGCGTAAGTCTGGTCGTGCTTAAACTCGCGGTAGTCCTCCTCGAAGACTTGCAAAGCCAGCCGGTACTTCGAGCGAATCTTGCTGCGGCGGTACAGCAGCTCTTTCCTTACCTGCACTGCCCCGGAGCCAATGATGTCCAGTCGGCGGTCGATGTCTGCGAGCCGGGATTTGGCCTCTTCGTACTGCTCGGCAAGTCGGCGGAAATGTAACCGGCAATACTCCCTCAGCTTCTCAATCGCCAAGGAGAAGACCCCTTGCAATTGGTCCAGAGTTTGAACCGTGATCGGAATGTGACCGCTCTTCAGCTTGCCTTCACGGAAGGCCTGCAACTGCGGCCTCTCCAGCGAAGCAGCGTAGCTGATGATCTGCATTCGGTCCCGGAACGCCTTGTCGGAGAGTGGGAATTTGTCCCCGGTCTTCGGATCGGTCAGGTGGTCCGATTCGATGTGCAGAGTTTCGAGGAGTTGCCCCCCCAAATCGCAGACGTAGAATGTTCGGGGCGCGCAGAGAACCACGTAGAAGGTCTCGGGGCCGATGTACCCGTGTTCCAGGATTTGGTCGTGCCAAATGCTTGCCCTCTTCGCATTGTCGCGAATCTCTTGGTCATCAATTTTCGCCTCCACGACGGCCCACTCCGACCCATCCGGTTCCTGGGATTTCAAGCGGATGTCAGGAACCCCGTGCTTCCCAGACTTGTTGATGATTCGGGCCGTGGGCGGATAGCCGAGCAAGGCGCCGAAGACGTGGGTGGCCAATGGGGTGTAGAACCCGATCTCGCTCAGCGCGCCGGAAGCAGTTTCAGCCAGGAACTTCTTCAGGGACATTAGAGATTGCCATCGCCATCTTACGGAAACAAGGGGTTAGCGGCAAGATTAAAGTTTCTTCGCAGGTCCATCCAATCGGCGGAGGTCGGGGTGTCGGGAATTGAAAACCGGAAGTCGGAAGTGGGAAGTCGGGTGTCGGGAGTCGAAAATCGCAAACCGAAAATCTGAAATCCAAAATCAGTGCTGTCCCATTAAAAGTCGAACAGGCTCAATTGGATATCTGGGTCGACCCGAGGAGATTGATCGTTGAAGTTGGAAAAACCCTCTAAAATCGGGTTTTTTTCGAAAATCGTGACGCTGAGAATTTGGAGAATTTGATAGAGACTCATGTCCAACCCGAGTTGTTTTTTGGCGATGGCCACGAGCACGTAAGCCGACAGCGCGACCCACACTTGCGTCTTCACGGCGTTCTCGGAAGTGCCGTAAAAAGCCTTGATGCGGAGGTGCTGTTTGATCCAGCGGAAGAACAGTTCCACCTGCCAACGTACCCGATAAAGCTGGGCGATGATCAAGGGAAGAAGGGAAAAATTGTTGGTCAGGAAGGTCAGCCGCGAGTCTTTCTCGGCGTCGAAGTACACGATGCGGCGCAACGTGTCGGGATAGCGCTGGGCCGTGCGGATGCCGGTGAGGCGAATGCTTTGGTCGCAGCGTACCCCGCTGGAGCGGTCGACCGGGCGCGAGGTGCGCAGGTAGAACTGCAAGTTCTTTTTGGCGCGGGTGACGAAAAAGGCGCAAGCCTGCGTGAACAGATAGAGCCGAGCGAAATCCACATAACCTCGGTCGAGCAAGTAAAATGCCCCCGGCTCCAACAGCACTTCGTCGAGGAGATTGACATCGTGGATCTGCCCGCCAGTCACATAAACACTGGTCGGAATGCTGCCGCGCACATCCAGCAGGGTATGCAGCTTGACCGCACTTTTGTGGCGGCGAAACTTTCCCCAGGGAAACAGCGACAGGCACAAATCGATGGTCGTCGAGTCGAAGGCATACACCGTTTCGGACAAGTCCACGCCGAAAGATTCCTCGCGATAAAGGGTGCGGGCAAGGCGAATCAACTCTTGCGCAAAGTCGCGGTAGATGCGCCAGTCGCGCACCTCGTTGGCATGGGCCAGCGTGTTGCGAGAGACCTGTCCCCGAAAACCCATATGGTAAAGTCTGGACTGCTGGGCGCGCAGACAAGCTTCGATGTCGCGCAGGCTGCGGCGGTAAGTAAGTTGAGCGAACAGCAAGCAAAGGAACTGGTCCCAACAAGAAAAGTCCTTCACGTAACGATTGCCCTGGTAGCGATCGACACAAATCTGGAACTGGTAGGTCGGGAGGAAATCCAAAAGCTGAGCGAAAACACTGCGGCCAAGATTCACCTGTTGCCTCCGGCAGGGGCTGGAAAACGACAGAATGATGCCAAAAGAGCTGCGGAAAATTGAAATCGAAAAGAAACATCCCGACCTCTTACTTTCGCTCAATCAAGCAGTTACGATGAAGTACTCCAACTTTCTTGGGACAGCACTGATCCAAAATCTAAAATCGGCAATCAGCCATCGACAATCGAAAATCAGTAGTTCAGGCCTGGGGGCGAAGGGTGCGGGGGAGGAGCATGGGAACGCGACGCTGATACTCGCGGTACGGCTGGCCGAAATCCGCGGCCAGGTCGCGCTCCTCGAGCCGCGTGCCCACGACCATCCAGACGCTCCAGAGGGCGTTGAACAGCAGGCGGTCGGCGGTCACCCCCGGCGAAGCCCAGACCATCAGCAGGAAAGAAGAGTAAATGGGATGCCGCACCCAGCGATAGGCGCCGCGGATGATCAGGGGCATGGCGGGCGCGGGCCGGCCTCGGAGGTGCGCCAGAAGCGGTCCGGCGCCCAGCGGATCGAAATGCCTCAGACTGCCGAAGCCCCAGGTCATGCCCGCCATCGACGCGAAAAACGCCCCGCGCACCAGCCAGCGCCAAGGCCCATGCAACGTCAGGAGGTCCCACCGCGTGGGCTGCCATAACAGCGGCAACAGTAACAGCACGATGCCCGATACCACGGCATAAACCGCCGGCTGATAGTGCGTCGGGAGCAGGCGCGCGAGTTTGGCGCGAAATGATTTGCGCAGCATACCGCTGTGCTGGAGGAAGAAGGCCAGGGCAAGCAAAGCGTCGAAACACAGGATCTGTGGGGGCGTTAGGCTCAGGTCGGTCAGGGGGAAAGGACCGTGCCAGAGAAACAGACCGAACAATCCTAACGACACGCATCCCAGAACGTAGGCAAGGACCAGCAGAACCGTGGCCGCGACCCGGGAAGCGTCCGGCATGGCTGCGATTCTACACCGCAATTGAAAGTCGGGAGTAGGAAGTAGGGAATGGGGTGTGGGAAGTCGGGTGTCGGGCGTCGGAAGTCGAAAATCCAAAATCGGCAATCGCCAATCGAAAGCCGGAAGTGGGAAGTCGCATGTAGGTAGGCGCGGATTGGGTGTCGGTAGCTCAGAGTCTCCGCATTTGAGACGCTGCGGCACCTTCGCTGCTAATCGGCGAGGTCTTGAGCGCGCCCACCGATGTCCTCGGAGTCGCGGTCCAGGTCACCTTTCCGGCCAATCGGCGGCGCGTTCTTCTTCCTGGTATGTTGATTCTTGTCGCCGAGGCGCACCACCGGTGTGAAAGCCAGCGCGCGCGGGGCTCCCGCTTTGTCGAGTCCTAGGTTTTTCGGGGCTGCTTGGCCGGCTTGGTGCGGCGCTTGGACCACCGGCTTATCGCTGTTGGGTAAGATGTGCCGAGCGCTGGAGGCTACGAGTATTGCGGCGATCAAGATCCACGGGATCGCCACGCAGAACTCGAGTAGGAAAGTGCCTTTACCTGGTCGCATCCTTGGTCTCCCAACCGCGTCGCAAAAACCCGGCGAGCTCTTTCACAGGGTCTCGGTATTCAGCGCCGCAGCCAGTACCCATCGAACCGGCGGGCAATCAGCTTTCCATTTGGCAAGCACATTGGCACGGCAAGGTAACTGACTGAAGGGCCGGGGGAATCCCATCGCCGGCCGCTCACGCCCCGTCGCGGCACTGCCATAAACTTCCGCTTGTGTAGTCAGAGTTTCATGGCGGCATCTCATGGGCGAGTCCGCAAAGTGGACGGCGGCGTGGTGCAAAGATTGGGCGTTTGAAATTCGGCAGTCGAGAATCGAAAGCCGGAAGCGGAAGAGTGGGAGTCGGGTGTAGGGTGTCGGAATTCGAGAATCTAAACTCAGCAATCGGCAATTGCCAATCGGCAATCGTCCTTCGGAAGTCGAGGTGTGGCAAAATGCCACATGGAAAGAACTGCTCCTGAGCGCAAGTCTGGGTCGCTGGGCGCTGCGGAGCGAGCCTACAAATTCATGGGGTGGCCATAACAGGTTGAAAGTAATAAGGTTGTACTTGAATTGAATCTAGGGCCATGCAGTGACTTCTTGTCAGTCGGGAAGAGGATCGGCCTGCTAAACAGATACTTGGGACTTTTGGCACCACGGGCACAAGACTCGGGTCATCGGCAAATGGTCGTACTCCCCGATGGCGCGGCGGATTCCTTAGCACGGTCCCCCGTGACTTGTAAGAGGGGGTGGCTGGTTCAAAGAGCTTCGAAGGCTTTGGCCACTCCGGCATGCCCGAAAGGCTTGCGCGCTCCGCCGGGAAGTTCCACCTCAGTCTTCGAGGCGAAGAACAGGATCCGCGCGATGAGACGACCCTCGAGCGTCAGATCCGCCGTCGCCTCCACCACCGGCTTGGTATCGCCGGGTGCAGGCTCCTTTCCCGTCTTCTGAGTGTTCAGAAGCAACTTCCCTCCAGGGAGCCGCGCCACTCCTGCCCAGCGGAAATCGGGCCGGACTTCCAGCTCCAGCATGCCTCCTCGCTCTTCAATCGCCTCGCGGATCTGCCGAATGGCGTTATCCAGTCGATCGCGGAGTTCACTCTCCGTCATGAGATCACCCCAAGTGCCCAGCTTGTCGCATCTTCCGTAATTATATGACTGTCACCCCAGAAACGTCGGGAACGAAACGCTCCCGCTCATACCACGTCGTCATGCCGCCAGTAGAATCAGGCACTATGCGCGTCAAATCAACAAAAATCTTCATTCCTGAATGACGCAGATGCTTTTTGCCTTTCCCGGCCATTATACTTAAGTGGAGTCGAAATTCCAAAAGAGTTACCTCCGTCTCAATGTTGCCCGGATGGCGGGTTCGGAAAGATCAAGGGCGTGATATACAATGGGCTAGACGCAATGCTGCGGCAGGCAGGGTGGCGAACTACTCGGAAGCAACGCCTGCACGGAGAGATTTGGACCAAAACGAAATGCTGACCCGCTTATTCGTCTTTATACTTGTGTTCCTCGGATCGTGTGCGCACTCACAGGCGGCGGAAAGGATTCCCATGCCCAAGGCGCTCTCGCGGGCGAAATATGACTCGAGGATCAACCCGCAGTTCAATCCCTCGATCAACCCCAAGGTCAACGCCTCGCTCAACCCACAGATCAATCCGCATATCAACCCGCAGCGGAATACGCACATCAGCCCCGTGTTCAACCCTTCCCTCGATCCGCTGGTTACGGCTTCGCTGAACCCGAACCTTGAGGTTTCTCTCGACCCCAAGAAGGCCGGCAAGTTCTCCGGGCTTTCGCGCTTTACACCGGATGGCGTCTTGGCAGGATACATCGTTCGCACGCCCAACCCTGCCGTGCTCCTGTTATTTGACCAGGAGATGACCTGGGTTGCGTACGCTGTTGATAACCGCCAGCAGGGCTACAACACATTTGACCTGAATGGAAACTGGGCAGGATATATTCTGAAGAACGCCGCAAAAGGGTTCAACGAATTCGATTTGCGCGGTGAATGGACAGGATTCATTATTCAATAGCCGGGCGCTCGCAACGTCGCCATCCATGCGGTCGAGTTTTGATTTCGCCTCACGGTTTTGATTAGTGGAGTAAAATGGAGCAGCACGAGCAGGGCTGGAGCGGCTCTTATCCCTCGCAACCCGAAAGGCGGATGGAAGATGAACCCGCCGACGAAAACCGACCGCAGCAGACAATGCTCAGGCCGTTGAAGATTGCGGCCGAATCGGCAATGCAGTGGGCCGACCTATCATCAGGGGTGAATTCCTATGGGTGCGCCAACGGTTATTAAAGGTCGATATGAGCTCCGCGAAATTCTCGGGCGGGGAGGAATGGGAATTGTTTATAAGGGCTTCGATCAGGTCCTGACTCGCGAGGTTGCCATCAAGACCCTCCTGGATATTTCTGACCCGGCCTTCCTGGAACTCTTCAATCGCGAGTACGAGATCCTGGCTCACATGAATCATCCGAATATTGTGAAGATTCTGGACATCGGGGAGTTCGCTTTCGAAGGCTCGCCCCGCCCATTTTTCATCATGCCGTTACTTACCGGCACTTCCCTGGACAAGTTGATCAAGACGGCAAGCCAGCGGCTGACCGTGGAACGTGTTGTGGATATCATCTCGCAGACTTGCCGTGGTCTCCACGCGGCCCACGAGAAAGGTCTCGTGCATCGGGATGTGAAGCCCAACAACATTATGGTCAGTGACGACGACTCCGTTGAAATCATCGATTTCGGCGTCGCGCATGTGGCCGATGCGCACTCGCGGACGGGGCTAAAGGGCACGCTCTTCTATATGGCCCCGGAGCAACTTGAATTGAAGCCTCCTTCTGCTCTCTCCGACATCTTCTCGCTGGGCGTGGTCGCCTATGAGACCTTTACGCGACGGCGTCCCTTCGAGGGAGCGACCGAGCGCGAGGTTATGGAGTCCATCCTTCACAACATTCCTCCTCCGGCTTCCGACTTGAACCCCATGGTCAATCCCACTTTGGCCCGGGTGATCCACAAGGCCATGGCCAAGCAGCCTTATCACCGCTTTGCGAATGCCCGCGACCTGGCTGATGCGTTGCAGAAAGCTCTGCATAACCAGCCGATTGAGATCTTTGACCCGGCGCGCATTCGCCCGCGCGTCCAGCGCGCGATGAAAGCCTTCGAGCAAGCGGACTATCAATTCGCCGCGGAAATCCTGGGGGAACTCGAGGCGGAAGGCCATATCGATTCTGACCTGTCACTTCTGAGGATGAAGGTCAACCAGGCTGTCCGCTCCAAGCGGCTTCAACAGTTGCTGGAGAGTGCGCGGACCCGCCTGGAAGAACAGGAGTTTCCGCTGGCCTTGCAGAAGGTGCAAGAGGCGTTGGAATTGGATCCCACCAACGGAACCGCCTTGGGGCTCAAGGCTGAAATCGAGGCGCGGAGAAGCGAGAGCAAAATTGAAGATTGGTTGCGCCTGGCAGGCCAGCACATGGAGAACCGTGCCTATGGGCATGCCCGCGAAGCACTCAAGAACGTGCTGGAACTCAAACCTAAAGAAGCCCGCGCCTTGCAGTTTCTCGCCGAGATCAATAAGTGGGAGGAGGAATTCCGTCGCGCCCACGCTGAGAAGCAGCAGTTCTACCAATCCGCAATGGAGGCCTGGAGCCGGGGGGATGTCAGCTCGGCGCTCAGCAAGATCCAGCGAGTTCTTGAACTGGAGCAGAAGGCGCCGAATACGGCCGCGCCGGAACGGGCGGCCACGTACCAGTCGTTTTACAACCAGGTCCGCTCTGAACATGATGCGATGAACAGCGCGTATGCGGAGGCCAAAGCGCTTCTGTCGGCGGCAAACTTTATCCAGGCGTCAGGAATGTGCGACCAGTACCTTGCCAAGTATCCCGGCAACGCCCTCTTTCAAGCGTTGAAGTTTGACATTGGGGAGAAACAACGGCAGCAGTTGTCTTCCCAGATCGCGGAGGTGGACCGCCGGGTGGAGGCAGAGCCGAATCTGGATAAGAAAGTCGACATCCTCGCGGAAGCATGGAAACGCTTCCCCGGTGAACGCCATTTTGAGCAGGCGATGAGATCGAATCGGGAACAGCGCGACCTGGTCAATTCGATCGTGGCCAAGGCGAGGATGCTGGAGGAGCACGGACAGTTTTCGGACGCTCTATCGCAGTGGGAAATTCTTCGAAATATCTACAGCCTGTACCCGGGACTCAGTCACGAAATCGAGCGGATCGCCAATCGGCGCGATCAACAAGCTAGCCAGGAATCAAAGAACCGCTGGGTGAAGCAGGTCGACGAACAAGTCTCCTTAGGCGACTACACTCGCGCGCTGGGGCTTTTGAATGAGGCCAAGGAAGAGTTCCCGGATGATGCCGAGCTCATGGAGATGGAGAAGCTGGTTACTCAGGGGATCGAGCGCGTCGGTGAGGCCCTGCGGTTACTGGGAGAGGGGCAGGGGCTGCTGACGTCCGGCAAAACGGAAGAGGGATTGGCTACCCTCCGTGAAGCCCGCCGGCGGGACGAGAACAACGCGGAAATAAATCGCATCCTGACCGCTTCGCTGGCCGAGCAGGCAAAATCGATTCTGGACAAAGACTGGCGCAAGGCCGATGCCTTGATTGAGGAAGCCCTCGACATTGACCCGGGGCACTCGCTCGCCAAGAGCCTGCGAACGCTGGCCCAGGACCGCAAGCGTCAGGAGTCCATCGAACAGGTGATCACCGAAGCGCGACGGACCCAGGCGCAGGGGGATACCGCCAAAGCGCTCCAGTTGGCACTCCAGGCAATCAAGCAGCACGGAGACGATCTCCGCTTATCACAGCTTTATTTCACCTTAAGCAGGGAAGCTGAGGAAGCGGACGAACGGAGAAAGCGCCACCAGGCTTTGGAGGAGGTTCAGCGCCTGGAACGAGAGGCGGGGTCAATATCGGACCCCGACACTTTGCGCTCCACGGTTGAGCGGATGCGCCTGCTGTACGACCAATATGAAGGTGACTCGGAATATCAATCCGCAGTAGAGGATGCCGCGCGGAGAGTGGTCGCCCGCCTGGAAGCCCTCCAACAGAAGAAGCCCCCCTCGCCCCCTATGGCTCCTTCGCAGCCCAAGGCTGTCCCCGCAGAACGTGCGGGTGCTTCGATTCCTTCTCCTGCTCCGGTTCCCGCGCCGCCTAAAGCGGTCGCCCCGGCTCGGCGAGGCAAGGCGATTCCTCCCCCGGCTCCAGTCCCCTCGCAGCCCAAGGCTGTGCCTCATGAGCCTCCTGGAAAAGCCATTCCTTCCCCCGCGCTTACCGACGCGCCCACCGCACCGCTGGGCCCAGGTTCGGGCCTGCCTTCATTTACGAGCGTTGCCCAACCGCCTGCCGCGCAAGCCCCGCCATCCACCGCTCCGGAATCGGCGACGATGCTGATGCGCGGGGATTTAATAGGGCCTGCCGGAATAGGGACCCCGCCTCCGAAGGCTCCCGGCGCAGGCGGATTCCCTGGGGCCGCAGTAGGAGTCGCGGTGCCGCCACCCCTGAAAGCCCCGGTGACGGCGGAGCAACCTCCGAAGCCTCCTATTACGGCGCCGCAGATCCACAAAGCTCCGGCCATCGCGGCTCCCACGCCAGCGGAATCGAAGCGCACCGTTTGGGTCATCGGAGGGATTGTCGCCGTACTCGTCCTGGCGGTCTTTGGCGTCGCGGGCTATTTGCTCCTGCACAAGACGGTCTCGCCACCTCCGACGGCGGAAACGACTCCGCAGCCCGAATCCCCACAGCCGCCGCCTACCACGCCGCCCACGCCAGCCGCAACTACATTGCGCATCCTTACGGACCTGGAGAGCGGGAGCGTCTCGTTGGATGGCAACGAACTCGGACAGCTTAAGGAGGGACAGCTCAGCCTGGATGGGATTGCTGCGGGCAATCATACCTTGGCCATTGCGGCACGAGGTGGACGCACGGAGATCGCTTTTGAAACTGCACCTGGCGCCTTGGCACGCCTGAGTAAAGTCAAGGCTACGGGAGACCTGAAGGTCGTGGCGGTCACGTCTCTCGAACCGGAAGCCCAAGTGCTTTCCAGTTTCGGGCCCCTGAAAGCCGTTCTCGACGGGAAGGACGCGGGCGAGGTCGGTCCGACCCCACTGGAGGTCAAGGAACTCTCAGCAGGAACGCACGCCTTGGCGTTGGGAAGCGGCAGCGATCGAAAAACGATAAGCTTCGAAACGAGCTTGGTTCCCGGCTTGATGACTTTCATCAGCACGGACCGCAATATTGGATCGCTTCTGGTTCGCACCGGTGAGGACGGAGTTACGGTAACCATCAATGGGAAGCCTTTGCGCCAACTGACAAGCCGGGGTCAACTGATAGTGACCAATCTCGTGCCCCGCCAGTACCAAATCGCGGTTGCCAAAGCGGGCTTCCAGCCAGACCCGTCCAAAACGGTGAGCGTGGCGAAGGGTGAAGAGGCAACTGTCGCATTTACTTTGCGCCCCATCACCTCGGCATCATTGGCCATTGCTGGTGGACCGCCCTCCGCCAAAGTTTTTGTGGATGGAACGGCCCAGGGTACGGTGCGTCCGGACGGAACGCTCACCATCGCCAATCTGCCGGCGGGACAGCATACGATCGAGTTACGGCGCGACGGGTTCGAGCCCAAGCAACTTACGCGAGACTTCGCCTCCGGACAGGCGGTAAGCCTTGGTGGTGCCGATGTAGCGCTCGCCAAGGTCGCCGCCCCTCGCCCCGCCGCGGCTCCTCCCAAGCTCGTTGTCCTGACAGTACCGGGGGCGCAGGTCGCAATAGACCAGCAAGCCCTCGGAAGCACCGATCCCTCAGGTAAATTGGAAACTGATAAAGTTCCGGCCGGCGATCATACGCTTCAGGTAACCGCCAGTGGATTTCAGTCTTATCAGGAAAAGGTTTCGCTCTCTCCCAACCACGTGGTTACGGTCAAAGCACGTATGATGGCGGAGTTCTCCGTGCAGCACAAGCATACGATAGGCGGATGCCGGGGTATTATTACAGTGGGTAATGGCAGGATCAGCTATAAGCCCCAAAGTGGCGATGATGGCTTTGATTACCCCCTCACCTCGGTCAAGACCGTAGGGCCGGCAGATTTCGGAAAGGGCTTTTACCTGGATGTTGCTGGCGGCAAGCGGATTTTCTTCCATACGGAGGGCGCCAGGCAAGACATCGACATTATCCTGGGTGCGATGAAGAATAATTGAGCTTGGAAGCGCGAACAGATTGACCTTGGCTCGGTTCGGCCACCCCGGCAGCCAAGCCAGGATGACGCGGGCAGCAGGGCTCCTTCCTCAAAGTCGAAGTGACCTCAAGAAGGGAGAATGAGTGTGCGACCACAAGATCAACGCGTTTTCGCCCAGGCGGCCCAAAAGTTTGGTCTGTGGATCCTGGTGCGGCGCACGAACCCTGCCTCGCTGAAGTATATCGGCAAGCCGGGCTACACCCCCAAGCCCATCGATTGCAAGGCCAAGACGGCGGACTCTGATGAGGGATCCTGTGAATTGGCCGGCCTGGTCACAAGTCCGGAACTTCATCCCCGCGCCTTCCGTCCCGACAAATTAACGAAAGCCAAGGGCGCGTGGGAGGAATTTGCGCGCACTTGCCTGGGACCTCAAGCATCCCGATATGCTCTGGATACCAAGCCGACCTCGAAGCACCGAGGTTGCATTACCCTCCAGGGGAAGTACGTTCACGCGGATTACGACCTCTACGACCTCATCGATCCGGAGCAGGCACGCCGCAACCTCGCCGCCGTCGAGCAGTTGCTCGGCCAGCCACACCGCCGTGGCCCGAAGTTTTTCCAGGTGCAGGACTTTATCAATCGCAATATCGGCGCAGACATGGTTCAACACGGCGGGGAAGCGCAGTACGCCGACCACAGCCAGCAGGCGCTGGACACGTTTGGCCCGAATGGTGAGCAGGTGACCATCTTGAACGAATACAGCGTCCGCGCGTGGTATGAGAATAAGTTCGGCGGTCGGCCTACCCTCGGGCACTGAAGCGCAGTGCCCATTCGTCTTCTCGGTGACCGCACGTGAAGCCGCCTCCCGCACAGGCAGTCGTGGCGCGTGACTGCGGCCGGCCTTTCACCGCAGGATCCCGGCTCCGGCGGGACTTCAAAAGGCACTTCATCAGACCTGAAGGTTGCGCAGGTAGGGAACGCTGGCCTTCATCATCTCCAGGTTCATTTCGACGTAGTAATTCTTGATGCCGCCCGTTTTCGCCGCAGTGAAGATCTTCTTCCAGTCGAGCGTGCCCTGACCTACCGGCACCATCTTGTGGGTTTTCGCTGACCATCCCTGTACGTGCATGGAAATGAAGCGGCCCGGGTACTTCGTGAAGTACTCGGCGGCATCGTAGCCCTGCGCGATGGTAGAGACCTGGAACTGGAATTTGACGAGCTTCGCGTCGAGGAGTTTGAACAAGAGGTCATAGGTTCGTTGGCCGTCGACTTTGGTGAGCTCAAAGTCCTCGTTGTGAAGGCCCTGCGTAATGCCGGCCTTGGCGGCCTGCTCGCCCATGCGGTTGTATTCGTCGGCGGCTTTCTTCACGTCATCCATCGTCGGGTGCTTCGGCCCGTCGAGGCTGGGAACAATCATTTGTGTCAGGCCAACGTCTTTCGCCCAGGCGATGCTCCTCTCCTGATTCTTCCTCAGTTCTTCGATCCCAAAGTGGGAACTGCGACACGTGACGCCGGCATCGCCGAGGATTTTTCGCAACTCGGCCCCCTTGTACTTGGCGAGACCGGCGAAGCCAGAGTCGGCATAACCGATCGGCGAGCATAGCTCGATGGTCTGAAAGCCAGCCTCGGCGAGCTGCTTGATCGTGCCCGGAAAGTCCTTGGCAATCATCGCGCGGACGGGCCAGGTCTGACACCCGAGGGGCAGGCCCAGCGGATTGGCGCGAAGCACACGTGCGTTGGCAGCCAGGAACCCCGCCATGGCGGCGCCGGTTGCCCCTTTCTTGAAAAACTCTCTTCTTGTGATCGCGGACATTCACGCCTCCTTATAGCTTATACATTGAATCCGGTTGGAATATGTCCAACCAGTCCGCGGTATTGTCTCACGATTTCGAGGCGTCGGACGAACAACGCGGCGAGCCGGCGGATCAGTCACCGACCGCGGTGACGACGATCGTGCGCTGCCGTCCGCGCACGTCGCACTCGAGATGGAAGATTTGCTGCCAGGTGCCCAGCACCAGCTTGCCATCGGCGATGGGCACCGTCAGCGAGGGGCCCATAAGCGTTGCCTGCAAATGCGAGTGGCCATTGCCATCATGCCAGGCTTGTTCGTGGCCATAGCTGCGGCTCGGTGGGATGAGCTTGTCCAGGATGGCGGGCAGATCGGTTTGCAAACCTGGCTCGAATTCAATCGTACCTACCGCCGCCGTACTCCCAACATTGAACACGTTGACGGTTCCGGTTTGAATGCCCGACGAGTTTACGACCTTGGCAACATGTTCAGTGAGGTCGTGCATGTCGCCGTGGCCCTTTGTGACGATAGAAATTCGTTGTTGGTAAGTCATGATTTCATTCCCCGTCAGGCGAAGGGTGTGGAACGTTAACAGGTTTTTGCTGTGTCCTCTGGAAGCTTCAAGCGCCCAGGCCCGAGACGTTGCCTCGCAGCACGGTCAGGGAAGCCGGAGGCAGCGTAAACGACGACTTCGGGCCACCAGCCGCCTTGCTTCTTGCGGGCGGGCCGTCGGGGTCCGGGTAGCTGTCTGGGCCGGCGGCGTGCCACTTGTATTGCTCGCTCCCGAAAGTCACCTTTGTGACCGGCCCGGAGAAGTAGCCATCGCCTCCCACGGCGCCTTCGAAAGCTACATTCACAGCGTGAGGGTTCACCTGGTCTCGATTGACCAGCATGAGGGACCACTCTCCATCCGGGCGCTCGACGACGTAGGCGGCGACGAGTGGATGTCCGGCGGCATCCCGGAGGTCGCAGGTCGCCGCGAACGTACGGTGGACCTCGTTTCCGGGCTTTACCCATTCCAGGTTGATGAGCTGGGCGGCGAAATACTGTGAAGTCTCCTGCTTGATCTGGTAGTCCTTATCGGCGGTGAACATGGCGAACGTTCCTGCGCCATGGCAGCCTCCGGAAAGCGGCCGGGGGAAGAAGTGGAAATGATAAAGGGCATTGCCGCCAGCCGTCAGGAAGGCCCCCGCGTACTCGGCGAGCCACAACGCCCCGAACATGTCGACAAAGGACTGGTCGGCTCCCCACGACAGGTTGCTTTCCGTAATGAACATCGGAATTCTCTCCGGCACGCCGTCGTCTTTCCAGACTTGCAGGATGTGGCTGACTAACTCGGGCTCGCGATACAAATCACTCCAGGTGACACCGCAGGGCGGAAGCGGGTAGTGCTCGAAGGATACAAATGCCAGGTCGGATATCCGCCCGTGTGATTTCAGATAATCGATGAAGCGCCCCATCCAGGACGTTCGGCCCTGGGCGTCGGGCCAGACCTTGATGTCTTCGTTGACTCCTTGAAAGACCGGCCCGCCGAGCTTCGCCTCCGGAACGCGGCGATGAATCGCCGTGGCGAATTGCAGGTAGAGCGCCGCATAATCCTCCGGCAGGCAATATTGACCGTCCGGCTCCTCACCCATTTCCACGTAAGAAACCGGATATCCACGTTCCTTGAGGTAGGCGATTTCCTCCGCCGCGTCTTCCGGCGTGCCGTAGAGCATCGATACGGGAACCATCGCCGGCAAGCCCCGCGTGACGCCGCTCGTGAAGAAAAGGTCGAAACCTGTTTGATCTCCCGCATGGACATCGAGGTCGGATTCCGAATGCCAGGGATCAATGGAGGAACAGTATGTTGCCGTCTGGTCCTGGTCGGGAGAATGCCGAACCAGGTCCACAAACTCGCCGTTGCCCGCAATATTTCCCACATACACCTCATGCAAGGCGTAGCCGGCGGAGTTGCGCGGGTCGTCCGGCCCGTGAGAGTCGGGCGTGTAGGAGGACTCCGTCATCCAGACGCGTAGGAATCTTGCGGGAACGGGTAACTTGGAAAGGTACAACGTGATGTTGCCACCCTGGCCGTCTCGAATAATGCCCTGCGGGAAGGTATTCCATGCCCCGAGCGTGGGCTTATCCATGGGATCCTCGCCCGTCCAGTACTGCACCTCGTAAGACCGCGCGAATGGGTTGGCCCAGGCGAGCCGTATGGAGTTGACCTGCTCTACGGCTCCCAAATCGATGACGACCCATTGCGGGTGAGCTGCGTCATCTTCACCCGTGAACTTGCGCGTGAGGTAGGGATTGCTCTTCCAATAAGTGTGCGGGTCGCCATCCGTCAGCCGAGAATAGCCGTGCTCGGTCCCGCCATTGCGCGTGTGCCCTCGATGGGGCAAGGGGCAGCCGTACGAGTGCCGCAAGAATTCGGTGGGCTTCGAGTCGCCAGTGAAGTATCCGCTCTTGTGTTCGGGGTCGCTCCATGTGCCATTGTGGTTCCAGTGCCAAGCGGCAATTTGAAGCTCAGTATTTTGCCGGTAGGTGATCGGGCCCCAGCCTGCTGAGAGACACTTCTTGATGACTGGTTCCGTGTAGAGTTTGTCGACTGAGCCGTATGTCAGGATATCGATGGAGCTGCCCAAAGCCTCGTGAGGGCGGAAGGAATTCGTGGCGTGGCCACGCCGCGCGTCCACGCGGACGGTGGCCACCCGAGATGAGTCCGCAGAATCCAAAACATCCCCACAAGCTGGCGCGGCGCGCCCTCGCTGCGGGTTGATTGTGAGCGCTGCGGCGGCGCCCGCAGCCTTGGCTAAAAACTTGCGCCGCGAAACTCGCCCGGATTCAGCGTTGTCAAAAAACATCCGCCACCTCACTTCCATTCGATCATGAAAAGTCCATTTCGGCCGAAGATTTCCGGTTCAGTCGCCTTGTAATTCAAGGGCAATCTGTTTCTTCGCCGCGTTCGTGGCTTCAACCACCAGAATCCCGGTGACCTTTCCCGAGTGGCCCTCGGGCAGGAACGCCTCCAATCTCACCGACCGGGTTTCTCCCGGGAGTAGATCGAAGTAGTTATCACTGAACAGAGCGAGATACGGAACCTTTGCCTCTGGGCCGTTCCATTCCGCCTTGATCCTCACCAGGCGGGCAAACTTTCCAGCATTGTGGAGTTCGAGATTGAGCGTCGCCTTCCGGCCCTCGGCTCTCCCCTGAAGGCGCGCTGGGACTGTTATTTCCGTCGTCGGCGAATCCTTCAGGGTTTCGAAGAGGGGCTTGTCGCGCGCTGCCAGGAGGTTTTCGTAATCAGTCGCCGGCTTCTCACCGATCGCGGCCGCAATCATCCGCATGAATAGATCAAAATAGCCTCTAGTCACGGGCCGCGAAAAGAATTCCTGGTCCAGCATGTACGGAGACACAATGGTGGGATCCCAATCCGCGTGGCGCTCCTGGTATTCGGGTGTGAAGCCGGTGAACGCCACCGTGCGCCCTTGCCCGTAGCGTCCCGTCACAAGCAAAGGCCTGTTGAAGATCGTGAGAAGGGCTTCGCTCCCCGGTTTCAGGTCTACGTCGTTGAAGCCGGACAGACCGTTCTTCATCAAGATCTGTTCGCCCCAATCCTTTTCTTTCCCTGGAACGACCCGAATATCCCGGATTGAGGGAAACGGCTGTGGGATGCTGGGGGCAAGCACGTCTGGCTGGGCGTAGACGAGGTCATTGCGGTTACGGACCGCAACCGGCAGAGCCTCTGCCAGGGGCGTAAAGTCCAGACAGGCGCCTTTGCCAAATCCCCCGTGGAAGCTGCCGGGACCGCCCGTGTGAATGAAACCAAGGCCCTGACGGATCGCCTGCTTGAGGCCGTTGGCCTCCGCGTCGTCCAGCAACTTCCAAAACGAGTCGAAAGAGGTCAACCAGACGACGTCATATTTCCTGCGGAGCTGATCCGCGTCCCGCAACTCCGGCAGCCTTTGCATGACGGAATATTCATCGATCACTTCCACGTGGAGCCCTACCGCCTCGGCCATTCGAGCGGGGATATAGCTGTACTTTTTCTGGCCAATAATGAGTAATCGCACTGGGTGCACGAACAACTTCGGTGTTACGTTGATGAACGTGGAGTTGTAGATTTTCAGATCCCGGCCCCTCGCTGTGGCGATGCCTCTCAGGAGGTAGACTCCTGGGGTGTCCGGCGTAGTCCAATCCACCAGCCCTACTTGCTGGCTCGCATCGCCATCAACGGTTGTGGAAAAATCTTTGCTCCACAGTGTCTGGCCTTTCAAATCGCGAATTTCGCAATGGATATCCATAGGGATGTCACTTGGATAATCGTTGCTTAGTCGAGGAACTCCCATTGGATGGCGGGAGCGACCTCGGCGTAAGCCCAGACTCGCACCCCATTGACGTTGTGATGCTTTTTCCGGCGGTAGGCCTCGGTGGCACTCCGCCAGTACGTCGAAGGCAACTTCGATCAGGCGAAGGTTGCCGCCCTGGCCGCGCAGAAGGCCCAGATTCAGGCTGCCATCACCGTACAGCAAACTCGCATCCACAATGAACTGTACCAACTGTTGACTGCGGACCAGAAAACCCAGCTCAAGCAGATGGAGGCCAATCACGAAGCGCGCATGCAGCGGCACATGAGTAAGGAAGTGCCAGCTCCTCCCGAGCAGTAGCTCATCGCTGAGCTCGCTGTCAGGGACAGAGAGTTCACCACGCCGGCGCGAGGTTGCTGTCTGCGACCTCGCGCTCCCGAGGATCTTGCATCATGATGAGCGATTCTCTTTTTTCCGATGCCGGTTGGTTCTTCTTCGCAATCTGGAGTATTGCGGTGGGTATTGTTAACATCACCGCATTCGGCCGCGACATCGTCCCATCGAAAGCCCCCTCAACCTCTCGCAACACTTCCACCACGCGGATTCAC
>JAIQGA010000030.1 GCA_020072925.1 Terriglobia bacterium
GCAACATAACGTCCTTTATACTGTACGACGCCGGCTGGCGCAGACGCTGGTATTGTCGCGTCTGCGATTTCGCGCAACGAGACTCTTCTGGCGGGCCGCCTGGCAGCCAGTCCCTTCGGGACCACGCAGGCCGCAAAAATCAGCGGTCTGCGCCAGCCGGCCCGCATCGAATCGTGCTGATTATTGAACTGTCTTTTCGCTCCAGTCGCAGACAATCCAAAACGTGGCGTATCCAGCGATCCAGCAACCTTGAGCCAAGACGAGTTCGTAGCGCTGCATTCGGTCGCCGACTCTGTGCCAGCTTCGGAGCGTGCATAATAGAATCTCTTGTTCACGAAGGAGCCAGAACGGTTGGTCAAGTGATTCAGGTTTAATAGGTGGATCGGCCTTCCGGTAGAAGGGGTTCTTGATTATCAATCCCGAGACCCACTTCTCTCTGTTCGAGCGAGAGACAATTGTCGCGACAGGCTCCACTCCGATCCTCGGAGTGAAGTGTAGGCCTTTGACCGGGGTCTCATTGACGATTTCCAGTGTTGCTTCTTCTCTGTGTCGTGTCAGATCGCAGAACCGTTTAATTCCCTCCATATCAACGGGTAATCCTGGCAGAAGAATCTCTACTTCGCACGTATGAAGATTGTTGCCCCGGCCGGTCGATTGCCTCAACGACAGGCCGAAGAGGCCGCCCGTTTCTATTCGGTCAACGTAACCAAGTTCCTCAGAGTGGTGGTATCTATCCCAATTCAGTTCCGCGTACCTCGACCTGCGCGCCTTGACCGCCCTAATGAAATTTTCTGCGCCGAAGCCGAACCAGCCTGCAGCTCCTTGGTGGATAGCGAACGACCCTTCATTCGCCAAGCCGAGCTCTCTTCGGGCCACTCTCATGAACCGTCGAAGCTCGGGTATAGTCCCAAGGCCAACATACATTCGCAGAGAGAACACGGGCCCCCGATACTGACGACTGAAATCGAGGCACTCGTTACAGAAAAGGCTTTCAATGTCGCTTTCAAGACACAGCTGCCAATTTCTCGCCTGCTTGCCCACGTGAATTACATCGGAGCCGGATCGTAAACGTCTCGGCGGGTGCGCTTCGGTGATCGGATCGTAGAACCACATATCCGCGGAAGCCCTTAATGCGTTCCGTTTGTCATCTAGGAGGCTTTCGAATGAGAGGTCGCCAGTGGCAATGCGGCGAATTTCTAGCTCGTTGAATAATATGATTTCTAGGTTTCTGTCGCTATAGGCTTCTCGGACCGCCCCTGCTTGATAACCAGACATGCTAAATACACACGCGAACACATCCTTCGGAACCCTGCGCACACGCTCCATCACATTGACAATCTGCGCCTTGCTAAGCGGTCTGCCCAGCCATTTAGCCTCAACAAGAAAATTGGTTCGTCCGCGACGGGCGAATAGATCGACCTGTAAATGGGGGCTGCACGGGGGGCTGGGAGTCACAAAAAAGCCTTCGTCCCTAAGCAGCGCCGACAGGAATTTTTCAAAGCCCTTTCCGCGGTCGCCATGGTTTGTTAACCCCGCCAGTGTGTTCAATTCCTCTATGAAGGCCATTTGGCTTATTACCGCACAGGGTTGGCTGGCGCAGACGCTTGTATTGTAGCGCCTGCGATTTCGCGCTGCGAAACTTTTTTGGCGTGCCGCGTGGCAGCCAGTCCCTTCGGGACCACGCCGACCGCAAAAATCAGCGGTCTCCGCCAGCCCCGAACGATCAGGTGTTCTTGCCTTTGCGTTCGGGCCGGGTTAAACTCGTAACCAATGAATGCTGAACGTCTGAAGAGGATCACCGTAGAAGAAGGGAAATGCGGGGGTCGCCCCTGCATTCGTGGGCTACGCATCCGTGTCTCTGATATCTTGGACCTGCTGGCGGCAGGAGCGTCCTTCGAGGAGATTCTCTCCGACTACCCGTCTCTTGAGCGCGAGGATATCCTGGCGGCCATTGAATACGCCGCTCGCCAGGCCGACCATTCGGTGCTCCACGCGTCGTGAAATTCATCGTTGATAATCACCCCCTCACCCGGCTCGCTCCGGTCGCCGCCCTCTCCCCAAGGGAGAGGGCCGATGTTTTTCAAGGCCAGCTCTCACCTCTGGGGAGAGGGCTGTGATTTCGCACGGGCAGATATCTCCCCCCGGAGAGAAGGGTGAAGCTTCTCACTGACAGCCCTCTCCCCTGGGGAGAGGGTGGACCGCGGCCGGCGAATTTACCAGCCGGCGCGGGACGGGTGAGGGGTCACGAGTTCGTGACGAAGCGGAGTGTGATTTGAGTTTTGACTCTTGCCGAGCGACGCGGCGTTCCTGACTACGTTTCTTTTCGTCTTTTGACGTCGATTTGCAGGCGTTTGATTTTCTGGTTCAGGGTGGAGAGGGGGATCTTAAATCGTTCGGCGGCGTCGGTCTGGCTCCAGTTGGTGCGCGCGAGCATATCGAGGATGATGCGGCGCTCGCAGGCTTCCATAATCTCGAACAGCGAGCGCCCTTCCATATCCTCGGCAGCGAGTTCGCTGATTCTGCCGTGCGAGCCGTTTTCGGAGAGCTGGTCCGGCAGGAGGTCGGGCCCGAGGACCGAGCCGTTCGCGAGCACCACGGCGCGCTCGACGGCGTTTTCAAGCTCGCGGACGTTGCCGGGCCAGTCGTAATCCATCAGGACTTTCATGGCTTCGGCGGAGAACTGCAAGCCGGGGCGCGCGTTCTCCTCGCAGAATTTTTTCAGGAAATGCTCGACGAGCATCGGAATGTCTTCCTTGCGCTCGCGCAGGGGCGGCAAAGGAATACTGATCACGTTGAGGCGATAGAAAAGGTCCTCGCGAAAGCGCCCTTCGATAACCAGCTTGCGCAGGTCAGCGTTTGTGGCGGCCAGGATGCGCACGTCCACCTTGATGGTTTCCGTGCCGCCCAAGCGCATGAACTCGCGCTCCTGGATAACGCGAAGGAGTTTGGTCTGCGTCTCGACGCCCACCGTGCCGATTTCGTCGAAAAAGATCGTGCCCTGGTCCGCCACTTCGAACAACCCGCGCTTGGTGGCGATGGCAGAAGTAAACGCGCCTTTAACGTGCCCGAAGAGCGTGCTTTCCAGCAAATCCACGGGCATCGAGCCGGTGTTCACGGGGACAAAGGGCCTATCGGCGCGCGGGCTGGTGGCGTGGACGGTCTTGGCCACCAGTTCCTTGCCCGTGCCACTCTCACCGGTGATGAGAACGGTGGCGCGGCTGGCCGCGACCTGGGTGATAAGATCCATCACCCTTTGCATCTTGTCGCTCTTGCCGACGAGGTTAGGCAGGCCAAAGCGCTTCAAGGCGCGCCGAAGCTGGACGTTCTCCACCTGCAGGCGCGATTTGTCGAGGGTGTTGCGGACTTCCAGCAGCAGTTTGTCGTTGTCCCAGGGCTTGGTGATGTAACTTTCGGCGCCCTCGCGCGAGGCCTGGAAAGCCATCTGGCTCGAATCGTACGCCGTGATCATGATGACGCCGGTCTCGGGCGAGTCGCGCTTGATGTATTTGAGGAGCTCCAGGCCGTTGCGGTCCGGCAGGTTGATGTCCAGCAGGACGAGGTCAAAGACCGCGCTGTCAAGGCGCTTCAGACCCTCCTCCGCCGTGGTGGCGGACTCCGCCTGATGCCCCGCAAGCCTCAGCAGTTCTTCGAGGCTCTCGCGGATCTCCTGCTCGTCATCAATGATCAGGATGGAGCCCTTAACTGACATTCACTGCTTTCCTTGCCGTGGGAAATTCCAACCGGAAGGACGTGCCTCGCCCCACCGCGCTTTCCACCTGGATCGTTCCGGAGTGCTCCCGGATGATGCCGTAGGTGACAGCGAGGCCCAGGCCTGTGCCGCGGCTCGTGGCTTTGGTGGTAAAGAAGGGATCAAAGATCTTGTTGAGATGGTCGGGAGGAATCCCCACGCCGTTGTCGGTCACTTCCACGTGGACCGAATGGTTCTCGCACTCCGTGGCAATCGTCAGCTCGCCCCCGCGCGGCATTGCGTCGCGAGCATTCATGATGAGGTTCATGAAAACTTGCTGGAGCTTGCCCGCGTTCCCGAAGACCACGGGCAGTTCCGGCGTGAGCTGGGCGTTGACGGTGACCTTCGAGGACCGCAGCATGGGGTCAGCCAGGGAAAGCGTCTCGCGGATCACCCGGTTCAGGTCCAATTCATTGTACTCGCTGCCGCTGACGCGCGAGAACTTCAGCAGGTTGTTGACGATCTCCGAGGCGCGGAAAGCCTGTTTGATGATCTTGTCGAGCGTCCGGCTGCCGGGATCGTCGGGCGGGAGCTGCCGCGCCAGCATCTGCGCCTGGGAGGTGATGACCGCGAGCGGGGTGTTCACCTCGTGGGCCACGCCCGCCGAGAGCAGGCCGATCGAGGAAAGCTTCTCCGCCTGGACGAGCTGGTCTTCCAGGTTCACGCGCTCGGTGATGTCCGTAAAGATGAGCAGCCGGCCCAGCACCTGATTGTCTTTCCCCAGCAGCGGCACGGTGGAGAGGTTGACGATCAGTTGCGGGTGGGCCGGGGTGGAAAGTGGAAACTTGTAGAGGTTCACGACGCGGTGCTGCTCCGCCACCTGCGGAAGCTCCACGAGCAGTTCCGAGGGGAAAATCTCGCCAAGCTCCTTGCCCTTGACTTCGGCCTCCTCCCGGCCGTCGAGATGCGCCATGGCGGAGTTCCAGGACTCCACGCGTCCTTCCAGATTGCAGGCAATTACTCCGGCATTAATGGATTCGATAATATTCTCATTGAAGTCCCGGAGGGTCTGGTATTCGAGCGCCTTCACTTCCAGCGACTCGTACAGGCCCGCGTTCTCGAGGGCGATGGAGACGTAACCGATGATGCTCTGGAGCAAATCCACATCTTCACTGGAAAGATAATCCCCCCGGCGCGTCTTGCCCAGGCCCACGTAGCCGAGCGTCCGGTCCTTGACCTGCAAAGGCAGGTAATAGTGCAGGTCGAGCTTCTCGATCGTCGCGAGAGCGGAAGGCGTCACGCCGTAGGCGCGCTTGACGCTGTCGAAGAAGAGATAACCCTTGTGAAGCTCCGGCCGCGCCGGGTCCAGAAAGCTCAGATCGAGAGAGCCGGTGGCCGCCATGCCCCGCGTCTTCGCCAGGCGGAAGCCCTTGGTTTCGGAAGCGAGGAAGACCGCCAGGCGATCTACCCCCAGCGTCTCCGCCAGGCGCTCGACAAAGCGATCGAGCAGGCGGCCGACGTGCAATTCGGAAGTGATTTCGCGGCGGAAATCCAGCAGCGTCTGGCGGTAGTCGTACCGCTGGCGGTTCAACAGGCGGTCCAGGCGCACCTGGATCCAGTTGACGATGGGCTGGAACAGGACGGCGGTGATGATAATCGCCACGACCCAGCCGCCCCGGCCGGCAATCGGATACGCCGAGCGGAAGAGGTCCGCAAACAGGGCGATGACGCCGAAGTACACACCGATGATCAGCGCCGTCGCCAGCGTGTAGGCAATGCCTCGGCGGAAGATGATGTCCACGTCCATCAGGCGGTAGCGCAGGATTGCGTAGCCGAACGTCAGGGGAAGGAAAATCAGCGAAAGCACCGCCACGTTCATCGCGGCGTTCGGAATAAAGCCCAGGAAATAAGGCACGGCATAAAAGGCGGCGAAGGGCGAGATCGCCAGCCAGGTTCCTCGCGTCACCCATTTCAATTGCTGCTTCAAAAGCGGCACGCGTACGCGGCGATAGGAATACTCGAGCGCCAGCGCGCCTGCCAGGAAGTACCCGGCCAGATAGATGAGTTCCACACGATCCAGCAGCCAGCGGACCTGCACCAGCGGGAGCGGCAACACCAGGATCCCCATGGCGACCAGCACGTGCGTCACCGCCAGCAAAACGGGTGGCACGTACAGCATCGGGACCACGTAGCGGCGTTCCCGAAAGAGGCTGATCCGCTCCGGAAAGCTCAGGCAAAAATGCAGAAAGAGGACCGGCTGTAAGAGCAACGCGGCGACGTCCAGCCAGTAGATCGTCCAATCAAACAGGTTCAACTTCCCCGTGTAATGGAACGTGTAGAGGACAAAGGAGGCAAGGCAGAAGACGTAAAAGTGCAGCGACCTCGGCACCGTCCAACGCCGGAAAAGGATGAAGGTGCCGATCACAAGATAGAGGAGCCCGACGAGCTCAAGGTAGTGGCGCAAGGGATCAGGATTGGCCTGGGGTTCAAGAATGAGGGGAGTCTGAAACTCCGAGCCGTTGCGGACCAAGGTGTAATTCGCCTGATTCCAAATCCCCACGCGAAGGATCTGTTTTCCCACATCCTTAGGGTGCTTGATGGGCTGACCATCAATGGCCGACAGCCGATCGCCCTCGCGAATGCCAGCGCGTTCGGCAGCGCTGCCAGGAATCACGATCCAAGCGCTCACGCCCTTCGAAGTATCCACCCACGAAACACCATCGTCGGCCAGACGGTAGCGGTCGCGTTGCTGGAAGTTCAAAGCCCCGAAAACCACCAGCGTGAGGCTCAGGAGAGCCAGCGAAACCGCCGCGAAACGCGAAGTGGGGATACTAGTCATCGGGGAACCCAGCCTTAGCCGCCTGGGCACACGTCTTCCTTCCTTACATTACAAGCAAGTTGGCTTCCACGCTGAGTTTCGTCACTAATAACTAACGGCTTTCTTATCTTGCAGATACGGCTTTGCGGAGTCGCGCGCCGAAGATATTCCAGATTTTTGAATATCGTCTCCGTTTTTTCGTAATTGCGCATCAAGATGGCCGCGCTCCAGCGATTTCCTCGAATTAGGCCTCCCCTGCAATATCTGAGACGGTTCAAGGGCGCCCGAGTTGCCGTCCCCAGCTATGCGGGGCCCAAATTCTCCCGGGTACCGATTAAAATTGTACTGAGAACCCGCCGCGGAAGCAACGGTAGGACGAGCTCAGAAACAGGGGCTTTTCGCCGGAACGAGGCATGGGAACATTGCCCTCATCTATGAGGTTGCGAAAATCCGCAAGCGCTTCAATGTGCGCGGGGAGGAAGGCAATGGTCGGGAGAGGCTGACGAATCTGGACTCCGAGGTAAGGCTGGAGGTCCAAATTCGCCTGTCCGTAAGGATCGACCGCCGTCACGCGGCCATAGGGAATCCATTCGTAGGAAGTAATGATTTGAGTTCGCGTGACGGGGATCCGAGCGGATACCCTGCCCGCAATACTGTTCGAGCGTGCCGCGCGCAGAGCATTCTGGAACTGCCCCTCCTGGGCGGCGCGCATTGCCAAGGCGTAAGGCATCAGCGCACTGCCCGTCGAGTAGGCGACCAGCGTCTCGACGTTGTTGCCGAAGGTGCGCCGATACACTGCCCGAAATCCCATGGACTGATAATTCCCGGCATTCAGGCTCACCCCGTCCGCAAGGGCATTCGGCAGGAAATTTCCTTCTAGCCCCGGGGCATTGGTGAAATTCCCGGCGCCCCAAACGACGGCGTTGTGCACCGCGTCGTGATACGCGGCCAACTCGAGACGCGAACCGTTGCCGAGCCGCCGTCGCACCGAAACTTCCGCATGGTTCAATTGCTCGAGTTCAGGATGATAATTCCGCAAAGTCACGCGTGGGAACGCATTCAGCATCCCCACCCGCTCGAGGAAGGTCTGCGAGCCGGTCGACCGCCCGGAACCGTATTGAACGCCCAGTTCCGTGCCGCGATCCACCTTGTAGTCCATCCTCACCCGAGGTTGGGTCGTCATCACGTCATGACCGGCATTCAGATAATTCACTTCCATCCCCGCCGTCACGGTAATACGCGCCGTGACATGGTGGGTCTGGGTGTAGGTAGCAACGATTCCCTGGGCATGCCCGAGGGGGTCGGCGGAGTTGCCGGGAGGAAGCGGCACGCCATCGGTAAAGTTCATCTGGTGCACGACCAGACTCAGTTCCTGGGGGTCACCCTTGATCAGGTTCCGACGCAGTGCCGTGGCCACCATGGAGGACTGAACGCCATTGGCTGCCATCGATCCAACCACGAGCAAATCCGAATCGGCGGAAAGCGGGCGGAGATACGCAAGGACGCTTCCAAGACCTGGGTCCTCCGCGAGGGGATCGCGACGCGCGGAACCCGGCAGCATGCCAATCAGCTTCTGGCTTGCCGTGCCAGGCGGCTTTACCTCGGGGTCGGCCTGTGCAACCGCGTCCTGGTAGCGGAGAATGGGGCGGGTAGCAGGGGACGTGCGCAGCACCCACTTCCAATCCTCTCCCCAACTGGTCACCGAGTGGCTGGGAATCTGGAAACGCAAGGGGGCGAAGATATCCGTCAGAATAAACGTCTCGGAAGCCGTTTCCCCGGCCTCCACGCGGATCCCTTTGCGCAGGATCGGTACCAGGGTGGGCGCGGTGACGCGCAGCGAGTACCAGCCCGGAACCAGGTGCTCGACCGCGAAGCGACCACGCGCGTCCGTGATCACCCGCTCGATCTCGTCGCTTACGGCATTCGAGGACAGCAAGGTGGGCCCGATGACCATTACCGCAGCGCCCATCAGCGGATTGCCTCGTGAATCTGAGACAGTCCCCGAAAGGCGCCCAAAGTCCTTCCCTTGGGCGGAAGCAATAGGCAACACTCCACCCACCAGGCAGGCCATCAGGAGTCGTACGATCCGTCGGCTTCCAGGGTTCGAAGGCCTCATACGCGCCGTCTGCAGCCCCCCTGCCCAAGAAGTGGCACGGGAGGGCTAAGAGCTACCCTAGCGTATCTCAAAACTTGACGAAGGTGAAACGGTTTGTTTCGTAATGTTGTCGGTCACCTTGATCTGGACCATATACTTGCCGGGCGTCAATGCTTTCAGGGGCATGTTCTTCTCGATCGTGAACTGCTGTGACGCGCGCTTAAGATTGGCTGCATCTTCCGCCTGGTCCAGGATAGGCTTGCCATCTTTCAGGATCTCGTACTGGACGTTCAGCGAAGGCTTGTGCGTCTGCGCGTCCAACCCGAGATTATACACCTGCATGTAAATGCCCAAGGTCTGGTCCCGCGTAAAGGTGTTGGTGACGCTGGGGCGGACCTTGGTGCCGCCAATCACGAAAGGCCCCGAGCCCACTTGCGTGGTGGGCAGCGGCTGGATCAGATCGGCAAGGATCAACGAACTGTTCGAAAGTTTGTCGTCGCCATACTGGGGCACGGGAACTCGCAGGTCCATCGAGCCCATGTGACCGTTCAGGTCGTCCTTCAAGACCAGCGTGAGCTTGTAAAGCATGGGCCGGAGGGGCACGACCTCCTGGTACACCGAGCGGTGCGCGACGTATTGCTGGAATTCGTGCTCGGGAACGTCCAGGATCAGGCTCTTCTCAAACGTGTTGACCGTCCGCCCGCTCAGCGTGGAGATCTGGCCGAAGATGTCCACCACCGCGTGCATGACGCCGTCTTTATTCTGGAATTCCATGTCGCGGTTGCTAATCTGGATGGTGATGGGGGTCAACACCGTCTCATCGGTGACGCGGATATAATCCGTCCGGACATCGAACGGCAAAAGCTGCGCGGACAGCCGGGAAGTAACCACGGCCTGCAAGTCCTTGAACTTAACTGACGGGGGCCTCCAGATCTTCGCGTAGAGATCGAGCCGCGTGAACTCTTCCATGCTTTCCGGCAAGCCGCCCAGGGGCGTGCCAATCGTCATGCCGTCGGAGCGGGTAAAGCGGTCCGCCTTCGACGCCATGCCCATGGCTTCCATTTGCGTCAAGCCGGCGTTAGGAACGTGCAGCAGCGCGTCTTTCTCGCCCGGGTCCATGGTGAGGTGGAACTCACCCGTCATCGTCGGGTCCACGAACTCCAGGATGATGTTGGTGCCGATGCCGTCAATGTAGCGATAACGCCAGTCCTCGAAGGGGTAGGTGGAGGTTTCGCCGCCACCCTCTTCCGGGGGCCGCATGTACGTTCCGCCGCTGGGGTGGGATTCAATCTCATCCGGCGGGCCATACATGATGTAAATCCGTCCGCGATCGGCCTTCCAGCCGGGGATTCCCGAAGCATAATGCTCGTTGGCGTATGCGATGCGACGGTAATATTCCTCTTTGAACTCGTTTTCCGGGCTGCCCGGATTGGGATTGCGCCGTTCCCAAAATGCCTCGATGAATTGCTCGCGCTCCTCGTCCGTGGTCAGCTTCTTGAATGCGGCGCGCTCCTCGGGGGTTATGATGTAGGGAACTTCCTCGGAGAGCCACTTCTTATAGGGGCTCTCCATTTCTTTCTGGATCGCCTTCTGCCGTCTCTTTTCCTGCTTGCTGAGTTTGTCCTTGTCTTTGTCTTTGGGAGGCGAGGCCTGGAGGGAAGGAAGAAGAACACTCCCGATAATTGCCGCGCACGCCAGGAAAGTTAACCTGGCGATCCAACCTTTCGAAGAACCAGGAAACGTGAATCCCTTACACACTGCACCCTCGCTTTGATTACGGTTGTGATTCTATTTTCCCACTCCCCAAAAGTCAAGCATTCTGGCTTGCGGTGATCTCGCTCGAGCGAAATTCCGTTTGACACCTGACTGGATGCTATGATGGTGAAAAGGGTGGCTTGGACAAATGCTCGCCCTGAACCGGTCCGATCCCCCCTCCGGCCCGTCCGCTGACGACGCGAGAAACTGCCAAAAACACTTCTCCTGGCGGGAAAAAGATAATAAAATGGAACATGCCAGCTCGGGAAGTTGTCAAGTTATGAGGATGGGTTGGCTTGGACCAGCATTCCACCTCGCGAAGATCCCGTCCGGCAGTGTGGTGCCGGGAAGGCGGGTTCCGCCTTGTTCTGAAGAGGCTTCACCAAGGTTCTACTATCTCCGGTTTCCGCTCGTCGCATGAACCCGCAGCAGGAATCTCGTCCCCGGGGAAACTTTTTCGCTCCCGCGAGCGTATAAACCAAGGAAAGGCCGAATAAAGGTGCCCACCACCAGCCCAAGGCGGAGTATCGACCGGCAGCACCCGCGTATGTCAACGACTCGTCCAATGTGGGTGAAAGGATAACCCGTGTCCACGCGCATTCTTGAAGAGAAGGGGGCAAAGTCCGTGTCACAAACAACGGAACTGGGATTGGGAAAGGTCATCGATCCGGAGGTTGTCGAGACGCCCTCGCGCGCTCCCTTGCGGCCGCGGGCCGAAAAGGGTATGAAGCGCCGAACCAAGATCATCCTCGTGGTGGTCGGCGCCGTGGCGATCGTGGGGCTGGTGCTTGGCGGGATTGCCTGGAGCAAGCGGGGCGTGGTCGCCGTGCAGACTGGCAAGGTCGTGCGCCAGGACCTCTCCGCGATCGTTACCGCCTCAGGCGAGGTCAAACCCAAGAAAGAGAACCAAGCCAACGTCAATGCCAATTCCTTCGGCAAAATCGTCGAAATCGGCGTGCAGGAAGGCGACACGGTCAAGAAGGGCGAGTTGCTCCTGAGGACGGAGGCGGTGCAGCAAACCGCCACCGTCGAGGCCAGCCAGGCCGCGGTTAACACCGCGGCCGCGGACGTTGACGGGTCGCAAGCCGCCGTGCAATCCGCCGCCGCCGCCTTGCGAACCGCCGAGGCCGATTTGCAGACGGCGCAGGCCAACCTCGCCCGCGCCAGCGATGATTTCAAGCGCGGTCAGGAACTATTCAACGACAAGCTGATCGCGCAGCAGGATTTTGATACGCGTCTGAACAACATCAAGGTAGCCCAGGCGAACGTGGCGGCCGCGCAGGCCCGCGTCGCCCAGAATAAGGCCCTTTCCCAGCAGTCTGCCTATAGTCGCGATATGGCCAAGGCCCGGCTGGCGCAGTCGAGAGCGAACCTCATCGGCGCCGAGGACGCGCGCAACAAAACGGAGTATTACTCGCCCCTCGACGGCATCATCACCTCCCTCCCCGTTCACTTGGGCGAAAACGTCGTGCCCGGTCTTCAGAACCAGCCCGGAAGCCTGCTTTACACCGTCTCCAATCTTTCGGTGATGACGGCGGAAATAAAGGTGGATGAGACCGACATCCCCAACGTCAAGCTGGACCAACTGGCGGACGTCACGATTGACGCCTACCCGAACAAGACCTTCAAGGGGAAGGTTACCGAAATCGGGCAGAGCGCCGTGGGACGCACAACCGGACTGACGAGCAGCCAAACCACCACTCAGCAGGATGAGGCGAAGGATTTCGTCGTGGTCGTGACACTGTCGGATCCGCCGCCAGGCATTCGCCCTGGCCTTTCCGCGACTGCCAAGATTACCACCGCAATCCGCAAGGATGCGGTGACCATCCCCATCCAGGCCCTGACCATCCGGACGCGTGGGGAATTGGCAGCTCCGGCTCCAGGAAGCAAAGGGAAAGCTTTGGCCGCTCCGCAGGAGACAGAAGCCGCCAAGCGCGCGCGAGAGGCCAAAGACAAAGAGGAAGTTCAGGGAATCTTCACGGTGAAGAACGGCTTGGCCACGTTTGTCCCCGTGACCACCGGCATCATGGGGACGACCGACGTCGAAGTGCTGAGCGGCGTGAAGCCCGATGAGGTCATCGTGACCGGCAGTTACCAGGCCTTGCGTACGCTGCGAACGAACACCAAGGTGAAGATTGACAATACGCCCCTGGGTCCGGCGGGCGGACCCGCCAAGTCCTCGTAGCAGCAGTGGACGCGCCCGCAGGGCGAATGTTTCCCGAGAACCTCTTCCGGGAGAAAGGGTAGCGCGCAGACCTCATGGCATCACAAGTTGAGACATCTTCCGTCCTTGATCGTCAGGCTCCCCCCGAGGAAGTGCTGATTCGGACCGAAGAGCTATGGAAAACCTACGATATGGGCGCAGCGGCTGTCCAAGCGCTGTGCGGCGTCACCTTCGACATCCTGCGGGGCGAATACGTGGCCATTATGGGCCCCTCGGGGTCCGGCAAGTCGACGCTGATGAATCTCGTTGGTTGCCTGGATACGCCCTCCTCCGGTAAGTACTGGCTCAACGCCCGCCTGGTCAGCGAGTTGACGGATGACGAACTGGCCTACATCCGCAACAAGGAAATCGGATTCGTCTTCCAGACCTTCAACCTGCTGGCCCGCGCCACGGCGCTCCACAACGTCGAACTGCCGCTGATTTACAATGGCACACCGTCCAAGGAACGCGAGGAGAAGGCCAGCGAGGCGCTGAATATGGTGGAGTTGGGCGATCGTATGTATCACAAGCCCAGCGAGCTTTCGGGCGGCCAGCGCCAGCGCGTGGCCATCGCCCGCGCCCTGGTCAACAACCCTTCCCTCATCCTGGCCGACGAGCCCACGGGCAACCTGGATACGGCCACCGGCGACGAAATCATGAATCTGTTCGATCGGCTGCATGAGTCGGGGAACACCATCGTTCTCGTGACCCACGAACACGACATCGCCGCGCGCGCGCATCGCATCATTCACATCCGCGACGGCAAGATCGACCGCGATGAGCGCATCAAGTAGCGGACGATTCCGCCCGGCGTCATCTGGCAGCGAGGAGTCGGCTTGGCCGTTTACAGTCAAACCCAGAGTCTGGCCTTTGCGGCGCGCAGCAGGCAGCGCGAACTGACCGGTATCTGGATCACGGCGCGCGAGGCCTTCTGGATCGCCATCGAGGCGCTTCGCGCTCACAAGCTGCGCTCCTTTCTTACCCTCCTCGGGCTGGTCATTGCCACCACCACACTCATCGTGGTCATGTCCGTCATCAATGGCATGAACCTGTATATCGCCGACCACATCGCCAATCTTGGGGCGAATGTTTTCATCGTCCACCAGTTCCAGTGGGCGCAGGGATACGAGGCCTGGCTGAAGGCGCGGCGGCGCAATCAGCCCGTCCGCATCGAAGACTACAATTTCCTGAAAGAGAATGTGACCGGCTACAAGAACATCGGCGCCGAAGCGTGGCGTCGGATGGACGTCCGCTATAAGGAGCATGCCCTCTACGAAGTAGAGCTTTCCGCCGACACGCCCAGCATGATTGACATCGGGCAGGCCCAGATCGAGTCGGGGCGCTATTTCTCGGAGTCGGAGTACGAGCACGGGGCAATGGTCTGCTTCGTCGGCCAGGATCTGGTGAACGAGTTCTTCCCCAGCGTTGACCCGCTCGAGAAGACCATCATGATCGGTGGCCTGCCTTTCCGCATCGTCGGCGTGGCGAAGAAGATCGGGACAACGTTTGGTCAAAGCCAGGATTATTTCGTCAATATTCCCCTCACGACGTACCTGCGGACGTTCAGCGCCCGGCCGGGCCTGGCCGTGTCCATCCAGGCCTGGAACGCTACACAGTTGGTTCCCCTGGAGGATGAAGTGCGGGCTTTGATGCGTGCCCGGCGCCACGTCCCTTACAAGGAAAATGACACCTTCGGGATCAACGCCTCCGACACGATCATGGACTTGTGGAAACGTCTGACCGCCTCGATTTTTGCTGTCACCATCGGCATTGTCAGCGTCTTTATGGTAGTCGGCGGGATCGTGATTATGAACATCATGCTCGCTGCCGTAACGGAACGCACGCACGAGATCGGTATTCGCAAATCGCTGGGCGCGCGGCGGCGGGATATCCTGATGCAATTTGTCATGGAGTCCGGGGTCATGGCCGGCGTGGGCGGCGCCGTGGGCGTCCTGCTATCGCTGGGCCTCGCCAAGATTGCCGATATTCTGTTCACCGCCTCCGTCCCGGTGAGCGCCGTGGTGGTGGGGTTGCTCCTCTCGACTTCCGTCGGCCTGTTCTTTGGCATTTACCCCGCGTATAAGGCCGCCAAGCTGGATCCCATCGAGGCCCTGCGCACGGAGACGTAACCATGAACGCACCTCGCCAACACGTTACTGAAAACCTCTGGCTGGCGCTGGATACGCTCCGGACGCACAAGTTCCGCTCCTTTCTCACCATCCTCGGAGTGGTGATTGGAACGTTTACCATCATCGGCGTGGCCTCGATTATCGCCGGCCTGGATCACCAGATGGTGCAGATGATGGAACAGTGGGGCACGCGCTCGCTCTTCATCGCCAAATTCCAGCCGGGGATCCACTTCGGCCGCCTCTCGCGCGAAGAGCGCATGCGCAAGCCACTGACCTACGAGCAGGCGATGGCCCTCCGGGAACTCTGCCCGTCGGTGGAAACCGTTGGCGTCGAGATGTGGAACTGGGGACCCTCCCCTTCAATCAAGTACAAGGGCGACGAGATGCTGGACGCGAACTTTTCCGGCATCACCCCGGAGGTGTTCCGTACCGATAACGCCACGCTCGCGGATGGCCGTTTCTTCAATGAGGTCGACGATACCCACCGGCGCGACGTGGCGGTGATCGGCTCGGACATCGTCAAGCGTTTCTTCCTGAATGAGGACCCGGTCGGCAAGACGATTCTTGTGGACGGGCATCCCTTCGTCATTGTCGGGACGCTCGGGGAGCGGAAGGAATTCCTGGGGGATAGCGGCAACAATCGCGTCGTCTCCATACCTTATTTCACTTTCAAGAAGCTTTATCCGAACACGAAGGAGAATTTCATCCACGCACAGGCCTTGCCGGGAAAACTGAATGAGGCCATGGACGAAGTGACGGGGGTTCTGCGTCGCCTGCGCAAGGACAAACCCTCAGACCCGAATAGCTTCGGAATCTCTACGGTTGATTCCATCATCCAGCAATTCCACCAGATCACGGGCACGATCGCCCTGGTCCTGGTGGTGCTGTCCTCGATCGGCTTGCTGGTGGGCGGCATCGGCGTGATGAATATCATGCTCGTCTCAGTGACGGAGCGCACGCGCGAGATCGGAGTGCGCAAGGCCATCGGCGCCCGGCGCAGCGACATCACCTGGCAGTTCTTGCTGGAGGCCATGACTCTGACGGGCTCCGGCGGGGTCTTTGGCATCCTCGCCGGCTTCATTCTCAGCTTTCTGATCCGCGCCCTGGTTCCCAGCTTGCCGTCCACGGTCCCTCTCTGGTCGGTGGTGACGGGCTTCGTGGTGGCGGTCAGCATCGGCCTGTTTTTCGGCATGTGGCCCGCGCTGAAAGCCTCCCGCCTCGACCCCATCGTCGCTCTGCGTTACGAGTAGCGCATCCCGAAGACGTGGCTGAAGTCCCCTCGCAACCGCCGCCAGCAAGCTATAGTCCCGGGAGGAAATAATCTCGCCGGTGGTTGAACTTCCGAACGCTGGAGCAAAAATGGCTGTATTGAGCCAGGCCCGGGCTCTTTCGAGCCGCGCGCGCTCCCAGCGCGTCGCAGGGGCGGGAGTGTGGGCCACCTCGCGCGAAGCCTTCTGGATCGCCCTGGAGGCTCTGCGCGCCCACAAGCTCCGGTCCTTCCTTACCCTGTTGGGCGTCGTCATCGCCACCACCACGCTCATCGTGGTGATGTCGATCGTGAATGGCATGAATGTCTACATTGCCACCAAGATCGCCAACCTGGGCAGCAACACCTTCGTCCTTCACCAATTCAAGTGGGCGCAAGGGTACGATGAAATGCTGAAGGCCTTGCGGCGCAACAAGCCGATTCGCATGGAGGACTACAAGTATCTTCAGGAATCGCTTATCGGTTATGAAGCCATCAGCGCCATCTCCCAGCTTCAGCCTGGGCCCCAGGCGCGCTACCAAGGGCACTCCATCGATGAGGTGACGCTGATCGGCGTTACGGCGAGCCACGCCATCATCGGCCGGGAAAAAGCCCTGTATGGCCGCTATATCAGCGATCAGGATGACCGCCGCAGCGCGCATGTCTGTTTCATTGGTCAGGATATTGTGGACAAGCTTTTTCCCATGGTCGATCCGATTGGGAAGGAGTTGAACGTCGGCGGGCACACCTTCAACGTCATCGGCGTGGCGGATAAGGTGGGATCTGCCTTTGGGATTAGCCAGGACAACTTCGTCTTTATTCCCATGGGCGCCTTCCGAAACCTCTACATGCCCAACCTCGAGTTGATGGTGTTTATCAAAGCGCCGGACTCCCGGCACATGATGGAACTCGAAGACGAGGTCCGCGTCCTGATGCGGGCGCGCCGCCACGTGCCCTATCACGACGACGACCCTTTCGGCATCAATGCCTCCGAAACCTTGATGGCCGCCTGGCGGAACTTGACCGGCAGCATCTTCGCCGTGACCATCGGCATTGTGGCCGTGTTCATGGTCGTGGGCGGCATCGTCATCATGAACATCATGCTGGCCAGCGTCACAGAGCGCACGCATGAAATCGGCATCCGCAAGTCGCTCGGCGCGCGCCGAAGGGACATCATGCTGCAGTTCGTCATTGAGTCTGCCGTCATGGCTAGCGTGGGCGGCATAGTAGGCGTGGCCCTCGCGATCCTGATCGCCTGGGTGGTGCGAGCCTTCTTCACCGCCAGCGTTCCCCTGAGTGGGGTATTGATCGGGGTAGGGCTTTCTTCCGCCGTGGGGCTCTTCTTTGGCATTTATCCCGCCAATAAGGCGGCCAAGCTCCAGCCCATCGAGGCTTTGAGGATGGAGAACTGACGTGCTCAGTTACTGGCATGGAGTCCGCGAAAACCTGGCGTTGGCCCTGGATACACTGCGGCTCCACAAGTTCCGCTCCCTCCTGACCATCCTGGGAGTCCTGATCGGCACAATCACGGTGATCGCGGTGTCGTCCATCATTGCCGGCTTGGACGCGCAGTTGGTGGAGATGGCCGAACAATATGGAACCCAGGTGGTCTGGGTCTACAAGTTGCAAATGGGCGCGCCGCACCGCCTGTCGCGCGAGGAGCGACTGCGCAAACCGATAACCTACGAAGACGCCCAGGCCATTAAAGAGCAATGTCCGAATGTACAGGAAATCTCGGTGGCCATCTTCAACGAGATCGGCGAATTCGGCCTGCCGCCCTCCACGGCGCGCTATAAAGGCCGCGAAATGTCGGGCGCGCAGTTCATGGGAGTAGATGCCAACTATTTGGCCCTTGCCAACTCCTCGCTGGCCGATGGCCGTTTTTTCACACACGCCGACGACATTCACCGCCGCGACGTCACGGTGATCGCCGCCAATGTGGTGGAACAGCTCTTCCCGCTCGAGGACCCAGTCGGCAAGTCGATTGTGGTGGATGGACACGTCTTTGAGGTGATTGGCACGCTCAACAAATTCAAGGGATTCCTGGGCGACAACCCCGATGACCGGGACATCTTTATCCCCTACTGGACCTACAAGAAACTCTACCCCGCCGCAAAAGACCATTTCCTCAGCGTGATGGCGTACCGCGGCAGAATGGAAGAAACGCAGGATGAGATTCGCGGCGTGCTGCGTCGCCGGCGCCAGGTGAAACCCACGGAGCCTGACAACTTCGGGATGGCGACGGCGGAATCCCTGATCAGTGAGTTCCACCAGATCATCGGCACCGTCGCGCTGGTCATGGTGGTGATCTCCTCGATCGGCCTGCTGGTGGGCGGCATCGGCGTCATGAACATCATGCTGGTTTCGGTCACGGAACGAACCCGCGAGATCGGCGTGCGCAAGGCCATCGGCGCGCGCCGCAGCGACATCACCTGGCAGTTCCTGCTGGAGGCCATGACGCTCACTGGCGCCGGGGGCGTGCTGGGCATTCTGGCGGGAGTCGCTCTGAGCGTGCTCATCCGTACCTTCGTGCCTTCCCTGCCCTCCACCGTGCCCCTCTGGTCGGTGGTGGCGGGATTCCTGGTGTCGGTCAGCATCGGCCTGTTTTTCGGTATGTGGCCCGCGCTGAAGGCCTCCCGCCTCGACCCCATCGTCGCGCTGCGTTACGAATAGCGGCGCGACCTTCCTCGGATGGGCCACAACGCGTGTCGCTCTTCGCGCGAGAGCGTCACTTGCCTCCGGTCTGCTCCCATGGGAGAATGAAGCGCGCGGTGATCTATGGCCACAAAGACCACCATCACGTGGGAACAGTTCCTCGCCTCCGCCAAAGAAGGGCAGAAGTGTGAGTGGGTAGACGGCGAGGTGATTCAAATGAGTCCTGTTAGCATTCGTCACGAATGGATTCTCGCCAGGCTGTTCGCGTATCTCATGGAGTATTGCCGCTCGCATCCGGAATGGATGTGGCTGCCGTCGAACGCTACCTACACAATGAAGTCCGGCAATTGGCGGCTCCCGGACGCTTCGCTCGTCCACAAGGACCGATTTCCTGGCGGTCAGATCCCCGTAACGATGGCGGATTTCGCTCCTGATGTGGCCTTTGAAGTAGTCTCCCCAAGTGACAAGCCAAGCGAAACTCTACGGAAGCGTCACGACTATCAGGAGAGCAGCGTAATCCAGATTTGGATCGATCCGGATACGCGCCTCACCGAACTCATTCAGCCGGATCAGCCGCTGCGATTTTTCCGGGAGGACGAAGCGCTGACCATTCCGCGCCTCCCCGATTTCCGGCTGGAACTGAAGAGTCTGTTCTCGGTATGACCACGCACGGCGCGGGTTGCGCCCATAAGAACGAGACGCGACTTGCAGCCCCAAGCCCTCGCGAAGTAGCTCCAAGCAACAAATCGGAAGATGGCACAACTGGCCGACAGAGAGATTGAACTGCCGCAACCTCCGAGAAACCGGTGGTTAGGTTTAGCTTGGCCGCCCTTCGCCACCTGGCAGTGGAAGATCCTCTTCGTCCTCACCCTCATCAACCTGCTCAATTATTTTGACCGCCTGATCGTGATCCCCATGTTTCCGTTCCTCAAGGCGGAATTCGGCGTCAGTGATTTCCGGCTGGGGCTGCTGGCTTCCGTTTTCATATTGGTCAACTCCCTTGCCGTCCTGCCGTTCGGCTTGTGGGCGGACCGCGGATCGCGGCAAAAAATCATGGCCTTCGGCGTTCTGTTCTGGAGCGTAGCCACGCTGCTCTCTGGGGTTGCCAATCGCTTCCGCGCCCTGCTCTGGGCTCGCGCACTCGTCGGAGTCGGCGAGGGCGCCTATGCGCCCGCGGGCACGGCGATGATTTCCGATTGTTTCCCCGCAAGCTTCCGCGCGCGCGTGCAGAGCGTCTTCAACCTGGGAATGCTCGTGGGCGGAGTGCTGGGGTTGGCGGTGGGCGGCGTGCTCTCGCAATGGATCGGCTGGCGCTGGGCGTTCTTCGTGGTTGGGTTGCCGGGACTCATCCTCGCGGTGCTTACCTACCGCCTGCGCGTGCCCATTCCCGCATCGGTGGAAAAGGCGCCGGCGGCCTGGGCGCTGCTCAAGATTCCGCCCTACCTGGTGGTGATGTTAGGAGGGATGTTTGTGGTCTTCTCTGGCGCCACCTTCATCACCTGGGGACCGGCTTTCGGCATGCGCTACCACCATCTCACTGTGGCGCGAGCTTCCGCCTGGCTGGGCCTACTGGTGCTCGTGGGTTCTCTCGCGGGAGTGTTGCTGGGCGGCGCAATCGCCGATCGCTTGCAGGCCCGCTGGCCCTGGGGCCGCGCCCTCACCATCGCCGGGAGTTTGCTGCTGGGCACGCCCTTTCTGCTTTGGGCGGTGATGACCGACTCCCTTGTCGTCTTCCTCAGTTGTCTGTTGGTTTCGAGTTTCTTCCTCACGTGCTACCACGGGCCAGCCACCGCGGTGATTCACGACCTGACGCCCGAGCGCGCGCATGGCTTCGCTTTCGCTCTCTACCTGTTCGTCATCCACTTCTTCGGTGATACGATGGCGCCGGCCGTAGTGGGCCGCGTTTCGGATATCTCCGAACTGCGCCACGGGCTCCAGATCGGCGTCGCCGCCAATTTCGTGGCTGCCCTGTGTTTTCTGGCAGTCACTGCGCTTATTTACCTCCGTCAGGCTCGCCGGTGATTGCACAACCTCTAATCACGATAAAGCCTCCGCCCATGTCATTCTGAGCGAAGCGAAGAATCCCTGCAGTTATGGAATCAGGCAAATGCAGGTGTCCTTCGTTGCCTGCGGCTCCTAAGGATGACAGCAGAGGTGATATCTCATCACCCTGCCAAGGCCCCGCTACCGGACTCATAATTATTGGAAATTGTCGCAGCTTCCACCCCTCAGGCAGTGAACAGTGCCTTCAGGCTTTCGGTATACGGCTCCCGGGCAATACCTCGTTCGGTGATAATCGCCGTGAGATAGCGATGCGGAGTGACATCGAAGGCGGGATGGCGGGCCGGAACGTCTTGCGGCGCGATGGCCACGCCTTTCAGGTGGGTGACTTCCCTCTGCGAGCGCTCTTCAATGGGGATCTGGTCTCCGCAGGACAGGC
Organism: Terriglobia bacterium; assembly: GCA_020072925.1. Taxonomy (GTDB): domain Bacteria; phylum Acidobacteriota; class Terriglobia; order UBA7540; family UBA7540; genus JAIQGA01. The sequence goes on from JAIQGA010000030.1 coordinate 21,030, forward strand.
TCAGGTCAATGGTGGATAGCGGCGCGGCGACATAAAACGGAATGCGATTCTCGTGGGCGAGCACTGCCACCGTGTACGTGCCGATCTTGTTCGCCGTGTCGCCGTTCGCCGCGATGCGGTCCGCGCCGACGATCACCGCCTGGATTTGCCCTTGCTTCATAAAATGCCCCGCCATGTTATCCGTGATGAGCGTGACGGGGATGCCGTCCTTGGCGAGTTCCCATGCCGTAAGTCGCGCGCCCTGGAGAAACGGGCGTGTCTCATCGGCAAAAACCTGGATCGCCTTCCCTTGCGATACGGCGGCACGAATCACGCCCAGGGCCGTGCCGTAACCGCCCGTGGCCAGCGCGCCGGCGTTGCAGTGAGTCAGAATCGTTCCCGCCTCCGGCAGCAGCGCCGCGCCGTGCCGTCCCATCGCTTCGTTGATGGCAATGTCCTCGGCAAGAATTCTCTGGGCTTCCACCACCATGCGGGACTTGAGGGCAACGATCATGTCCGCCTCGGAACCATCACGGGGAATCATCAAAGCAACCCTATCCAAATCCGAAGCGTCCTCCGGCACTTTGCCAAGATAACCTCCTGAAGTAAGGAAGTCCTCAAACGCGCCGCGCATCCGTTTCACGGCCCAGAAGAGATTCACCGCCGTAGGCCGCGTTTTCGAAATTGTGTCGCACATGGTCTCGAACTCGGCGCGCAGGTCCTTAAGACTCTTCGCCGCCGATTTCTTCACCCCCAGCGCGATTCCCATGGCGGCGGCCACGCCGATGGCGGGCGCCCCGCGAATCACCATGGAGCGAATCGCCTCCGCCACCTCCTGATAATCGCGGCAAGTAAGATAGACTTCCTCGGCAGGCAGGCGCGTCTGATCAATCATCCGCACGCCTTCGTCAGTCCATTCTATTGTTTTGAACATGAAACCCTGATGCGTCGTCGAAACCCGCAACGGCGATTATAACAGCAGGCGTCAAACCTTGAAGAATAGCCGTCAGCGCTCAGCTTTCAGTAGTCAGCCGCCCTTTGACTGTTCACTATTCACCATTCACCATTCACTCTTTCAAGATGTCTATTCACACATGTTTCTAAGCCATGGCTATAGTTCAATCTCCGCCCGCACCACGCCGTCTTTCAGATCCTGCTTGAGCTGGAAGCCCAGCTTCTTAGATACGTGTTGCATGGCTGTATTGTCGAGCAGGATCTCCGCGGTGACACGGCGGATCTTTTCCTGACGGCCCACCTCCAACAGGTGTCGCAAAAGCTCGGTCCCTAGTCCGTGCCCCTGGTAACGATCGATGACTGTGCTGGCAAACTGCGCCTCATCGGTGCCAGGGACTCGCGTAAGCCGCGCCACCGCCAGGATTTCGTGGGTGTTCAGTTTGGGATCTTTGCGGTCTACCACAAAGGCCAGCTCCCGGTCGTAATCATTGAAGCAGATGCGCGTCAAGCGCTCGTGGGTCACGCGTTGGCTGAGCGCGATCATGTGGAAGTAACGCATGAACACGCTCTGCTCGGAGAGCCGCCCATGGAACTTCACCATCAGCGGCTCATCTTCCGGAAGAATAGGGCGGATCGTCACGGGCGTACCGTCGGAAAGGGCCCACTGCTTGATGTACTGCGAGGGATAGGGGCGAATCGGCAACTTGGGTATTTGCTCTTCCGTAACCTCCGGCCCGTGCAGGACCACGCGCGCATCCAGCGCGACGAGCCGTTCGGGGGAAGCGAGCAAGGGGTTGATGTCGATCTCCTTAATCCAGCGCTGTTCCACCACCAGATAGCTGAAGCGCACCATGAGTTGCTCGAGCGCCGCCAGGTCCACGGGCTTGCGCCCCCGCACGCCGCGCAGGGCGCGGAAAATCTTCGTCTGTTCCATCATGCGCCGCGCCAGGGTGGTGTTCAGAGGCGGCAGCGCCAGGGCGCGGTCTTTGAACACTTCCACCAGTTGTCCGCCGGTGCCGAACAGCAGCACCGGGCCGAACTGCGCGTCCATGCTGCTGCCGATGATCAACTCGTACCCATCCAGCTTTACCATGGGTTGGACGGCGACGCCCTGTAAGTGTTCCGCGCCGGCCTTTTCCCGCACCGAAGTCTCGATCGCCTGAAAGGCCCCGCGCACTGCCTGGGCGTCGCGGAGATTCAAGCGGACTCCACCCACATCGGTCTTGTGAGTGATGGTTTCCGAATAGAGCTTGAGGACCACCGGATAACCGATTTGTTCGGCCAGGGCGACGGCTTCGTCGGCGGATTTGGCCACGCGGGTTTCCACGGTGGGGATGCCGTACGCCGCCAGCAACTGTTTCGATTCAACCTCGGTCAACAGGCTCCGGCCGGCTTGGCGCGCCGCTTGAATGATCTTGTCCGCCTCGGCCCGCCCGGGCAATGACTGGTCAAATTCCGTAATCGGCACCGGCGTCTCATACAAGCCCCGCAGGTTGTAGCTGTACTGCCACATGTAGCAGAAGATACGCGCGGCGGTGTCGGGATAAGCAAACGTGGGAATGCCAGTATGGTTGAGGATCGCCTCGCCCGCTGCGACTCCCGCGCCGCCCATCCAACTTGCCAGGATGGGCTTGCCTTCGAGTTTCGCAAAGGTCTTCAATCGCTCGGCGATTTGCGTCGGGTCGGTCATCGCCTGCGGTGTCAGCACGGTCAGCAAACCATCCGTGTTGGGATCCTTGGAGACGATCTCCAGCGCCTTGGCGTAACGCTCCGGCGTGGCGTCGCCGAGGATGTCAATCGGATTACCATGACTCCATTCCTTCGGCAATATAGCGTTGAGCGCCGTCAGCGTCTCTTCCGAAAGCTCCGCCAGTTCCCCGCCCACGGCAATCAGCGAGTCCGTGGCCAGAACGCCCGGCCCTCCGGCATTGGTCAGGATGGCCAGGCGCGGCCCGGTGGGGCGCGGCTGCTTGCCCAGAACTTCCGCCACGTGAAAGAGGTCGCCCATGGTGATCACGCGCAGCACGCCGGTACGCCGAAAGGCCGCGCTCAGAACCTCGTCGCTGCCCGCCAGGGAGCCGGTGTGGGAGGCCGCGGCTTTCGCCGCCGCCTCGCTGCGCCCCGCCTTGATCACGATGATGGGCTTCGTCAAGCTGACTTCGCGCGCCGCGGAAAGGAACGAGCGCGCGTCTCCGATGGATTCCATGTAGAGGATAATGCTGCGCGTGCGCGGGTCATCGCCCAGGTAATCAATCAAATCGCCCCAACCCACGTCCGCCATCGAGCCGATGGAAACGAAGGCGCTGAAGCCCACCAGTTCCCGCAGGCTCCAGTCGAGGACCGCGGTGCAGAGCGCGCCGCTTTGGCTGAGGAAGCCGATATCACCCGGCCTCGCCATGGCCGCGGCAAAGGTGGCATTGAGCCCCGTAGTGGGACTCATCACGCCCAGGCAGTTCGGGCCGATAATGCGCATCGGTCCGCGTCGCGCCTGGATCAGAATTTCTTGCTCCAGCTTCGCGCCTTCCGGACCCAGTTCCTTGAATCCCGCGGAGATCACGATCGCCGCCTTCACTCCCGCATCCACACATTCGCCCACCACCGCAGGAACTGAGCGCGCCGGGGTCACAATCACGGCCAAGTCAACCTGTTCCGGAACCGCGTCGATGTTGGGATACGCTTTGACGCCCAGTACGTTTGAGCGCTTGGGATTCACGGGGAAAACCGCGCCGCCAAACGGATTGCTGATCAGGTTCCAAAAGAGCGTGCGGCCAACGCTCCCCGGGTTCTCCGTGGCGCCAATGACCGCCACTGCCTGCGGAGCGAAGTAAACATCCAGGGGATGGGGCCGACGATGAAGAATATCGTGGGCCGACTCCAGATGGACACTAGCCTTGGGTTTCGATGTGTGCTTCTCCATGGTAGTTCCATGACCAGGTGACATAATGGCGAGTCCTCCCAAAATTGATAGGTCACTTAGACAGCACTCATCATACCAAACCAAGGCGGGTGGTTACTCGGCAGGCTTGAGACCGCAGGCACAGGCATTTGAAGAGAGCCGGATGCGAGCAATGCTCGGATTTGGCGGCCCGAGAGATCGCCAGCAGTTCGATGTGAAACGACGAAAAGTCTCAACCTCAGCGCGCAAATTCGCAGCGGGCTGCGGGCTTTCGTCGTCGACCCTTGCTCCGTCAGGCTAGGTTTGGAATTCGCGCCGGACGTTCTCGTCTTTTTCGCCGACCTTGCGAGCTAGCTCAGCTTTGTAGTCAACAAGCTTGTTGGCCAGGGGGCGGTCGGAGGTCGCCAGAATCTGGACGGCCAGCACGGCGGCGTTCACCGCGCCCGCCTTGCCGATGGCGGTGCAGGCGACGGGCACGCCACCGGGCATTTGCACGATGGAGAGGAGCGAATCGAGGCCGGAAAGCGTCGTCGTCGCCATGGGCACGCCGATCACCGGCAGGATGGTTTCCGCCGCGAGGACGCCGCCCAGGTGCGCCGCTCCGCCCGCCCCCACGATGATGACTTTGAGCCCGCGCTCCGTCGCCGTGCGCGCATATTCGGAGGCGCGCGCCGGCGACCGATGCGCCGAGATAATCCGGACTTCAAACGGCACGCCAAATTTCTTGAGCGTGCTCGCCGCTTCGCTCATCACGGGCAGGTCCGTATCGCTGCCCATGACGATGCCCACCAGAGGCTTGTCTGACATGCGCGACGTTCTCCTTCAAATGAGGGGTATTTGGAAAAGCCCGGATTATGCCCCGCCCGGACCGGGGTTGACCGTGGGGCCGCCCCGGCTTTCGCGCTTGCGGGCGCGGCCGCGGCGTCGAAGGCCCTTGGCGCCGATGTCGTGGCGGAAATGCATGCCCTCAAACTGAATCTTGCCGGTCGCCTGATAGGCTCGCTCCATGGCCGCTTCCAGGTCCTCGCCGATCGCGGTGACCCCCAGCACCCGCCCGCCCGTGGTGAGCAGTTGAAGGTTCTCGAAGCGCGTTCCGGCGTGAAAGACCTTCACGCCCCCTAGCGCTTCCGCCGCCTCCGTGCCGGTAATCGCTTTGCCCAACTCCGGCTTGCCAGGATAACCGCGCGAGGCCATCACTACACACACCGCCGGGCTGGGGCTCCAATGCGCTTCGAAGGCGCCGAGTCGCCCCTCCACCAGGGCACGGAGCAATTCGCCGAAGTCCGACCGCAGGCGCATCACAATCGGCTGCGCTTCCGGGTCGCCCATGCGAACATTGTATTCGAGGACCTTCGGGCCTTCCTCCGTCATCATCAGGCCGAAGTAGAGGAAGCCGCGGTAGGCCAGGCCGTCCGTCTCCGCGCCCGCCAGCGTCGGCGCAACGATGCAGCGCAAAATCATCTCGCGTTGCTGCGCGTTGAGGATGGAATCGTCGCTGTACGCGCCCATGCCGCCCGTGTTCGGACCCTGGTCATTGTCGAAAACCGCTTTGTGGTCCTGCGTGGGCGCGAAAGGCAGAACTGCTCGCCCGTCCGTCAGCACGATAAAGGACGCTTCTTCTCCGCGCAGGCACTCCTCGATCACCAGGCGCTCACCGGCGCTGCCCAGGACCTTGCGCCGCATGAAATCGTCCAGGGTCTTCTCCGCCTCGTCGCGTCGCTTGGCGATCACCACACCTTTGCCCGCCGCCAGACCGTCAGCCTTGATCACCAAAGGGAAATCAAACCCGCCCAGCGCCTGGCGCGCCGACTCGAAACTCTCCACCACGGTGAAGCCCGCCGTCGGGATGCCGTGCCGCTGCATGAACTCCTTGGCGAAAATCTTGCTCCCTTCGAGCTGTGCCGCAGCCTTGCTGGGGCCGATGATCTTCAAGCCAGCTTTGGCGAATTCATCCACGACCCCCGCCACCAGCGGCGCTTCCGGGCCAATCACCGTCAGCTCCGCATGCACCCGCTGCGCCGCCGCCAGGATTTCCTCGGGACGGGAGATGTCCACGTCGAGACACTCCGCCTCCTGCGCGATGCCGGGGTTACCCGGGGCGCAATACACATCCTCGGTAAGCTGGCTCTCGCGCAGCTTCCACGTCAGCGCGTGCTCGCGACCTCCCGAACCGATCACCAGGACATTCATCGGAGGGCGTACACTATCGGCATCCTCGCGCTTTGTCAATCAGAGAAGTTCCCCCGCCCGACGGTCATGCAGCTTCACCTCAAGCAAACTCCAGCGGCCGCGAAGATCGGTCCTCGCCCGGCGGCTCTGGTTCTATAATCGCCCCATGGGTGCCGAGGTTGTTCCCAAGCTGAGCTATCGCCTCCAGCCTCTTCCCCGGCTGGCAATTACCCCTCCGCGACCTCTTCGATTTCCGCGGCCGGCTCTAACGCCCCGTGCGGACCGCCCTGTCTCCCCTTGCGGATATCGCGCCGCCTTATCAAAGAACTTGGTACAATAATTTGCTGCGCTTTAGCGCGGGGGGGGATTGTGTAAGGTGAAACTGGGCCCTCCTGCCGACATTGGGGTCAACAGATGCTGGACCTTGACGCCCTCGAAGCTTAGAATCGCAGCATGCGTTTTGAGTGGGACGCAGCTAAGGCCGCGGCGAATCTGCGCAAGCACCGAATTTCGTTCGAGGAAGCGGCGAGCGTATTCTACGATCCGTTGGCAGTGACAGGCGCTGACCCAGACCATTCGGAGGGGGAAGAAAGATGGGTCACCTTTGGCTTGTCTTCGACAGGACGACTCCTCGTGGTATCTCACACAGAACGTGAGGAAGCTATTCGCATCATCACTGCTCGAATGGCAACTCAATCTGAAAGGCGTATTTATGAAGAAGGTTAAGACAACAT
>JAIQGA010000031.1 GCA_020072925.1 Terriglobia bacterium
GAATCTACGCTCTCCATCAAGTTCGTTTACCCGAGGTCGGCGCGGGCCTGGCAAACTGCCTTTACTATTCCCGGTACCGCCAGGGCGACCTTCCCCAGGATGACGAATCCCCGCCTGTCGAAATCCTGACGTATCTGCCCCAGCGGCCCTCCTAAGAGGAACCCTGTGCATTCGGCCGGTTCCTGGAGACTCAGCAAACCCCAGACGCTCTTCGACCAGGTAAAGCGGTCGCCGCTTTGATTCCCCGTAGATGCGGCCCACATATTCCCCAATAATTCCCAAGCAAATGAGTTGGACCCCACCGAGAAAAAGGATGGCGATCACGATGCTGGCCCAACCTTGCACCCAGTTTTTGGCAAAGAGGCGGTCGTAGGCGATGAGGAGAATTCCAAGCACAGCCAAGCCAGAAACGACAAAGCCGAGCCATGTTGCCGCCTTGAGCGGGGTGGTTGAGAAGGAGACGATGCCGTCCGCCGCAAATCGGACCATCCTCAGCAGCGGGTATTTAGTTTTGCCTGCCAGCCGGGGGGCGCGGCGGTAAGGCACCGCCACTTGGGAGAAACCCAGCCAACTGACCATGCCTCGGACGAAGCGGTCTCGTTCGGGCATCGCCAACAACGCTTCGGCCACTCTGCGGTCAATCAGACGAAAGTCTCCGGCGTCCGGCGGAATCGCGGTATCCGACAGTTGTCCGATAAGCCGATAGAAGAGCTTGGCAGTCCAGCGCTTGAAGGCGCTTTCCCCCTCGCGTATTGCCCGCACTCCATAAGCAACGTTATAGCCAGCCCGCCACCGTTCAACAAACTCCGCGATCACGTCGGGTGGATCCTGCAGGTCAGCATCGATGACCACGATGGCATCGCCAGCGGCGTGCTCGATTCCCGCTGTAATCGCCACTTGGTGCCCGAAATTACGCGAGAGGCTCACGACGCGAACCTGAGGGTCAGAAGCCTGAATCTCTCTCAGCACCTCCATCGTCGAATCGGTACTTCCGTCATCGATGTAAAGGATCTCGATCTTCATGTCGATCCTGCGAAGCGCATCCGTAAGGCGGCGGTGCGTCTCGGGCAAGACTTCTTCCTCGTTAGCGCAGGGAACAATAACAGAGAGCAACGGCAGGTTGTCCATCTCGCGGGCAGAGTCGAAGTCCTGCACCTTGTGTTCGTCTTCACCTGGCGGCTTCATCGAGTCTCCTTGCGAGTTGACTTCTGCTCAGATTGTATGCCATCGCGGCAGTGCTGCAACCGTCCTCCAAAACACTTGTACGCGCTCATGCCTTATTCCCCGTGACCACGTATTGAGCGCCCAGTGGGCACCAGTGCAAGAATGGCTCGAGAGGACGGAGCCACCTGAGGCGGCGGGGAAAAAATACGATGTATTCCAGATGGATCTTCCGGAACTCTTTCTGCAAGAGGTAGCGAAGCGTCTCCCGAGGCGGAAGCAGTCTGGCATCCTTGTCGAAGGGGCAGCTCGCGACTGCCCTGCGCGTGAGCGGGTTCGCGGGGTTATGCTCAAAGATAACTAGCTTTCCGGGCACGCCAAGCAGTTCCGCTGCTCGGGAAACTGTGTCCAGGCGACCCTCCAGTGCAACGTGGTGCAATACGTTTGCAAGGATAACAACGTCATAGTCTCGACCCAGTTCTCCTTCGTCAGACGTAAAAGTCCCCTCCTTCCGGACCGTTGCGTCAAGGTGATCCAGACTCGTCCGGGAAACGTCGTAGCCATCGATGCGGGCACGCGGAAGGCGCCGCTTCAATTGACCACAGACAAGCCCGATCCCGCAGCCGTAATCCAAAATCCTGCAATCCGGTCTCGGGACGACTTCCTCCGCGATGAATCTGGCTTTATAACACGCGAAATACTCGCTCGTTTCTCCAGAGATGGCGACGTTTCGATCCAGCAGCTCTCGATAGCCCTCCGAGAACTGATCGAACTCACTCGCCCTGTTCTCATTTCTCGTCATGCCCTGCCCACAACCTGACGCCCTGCAGGAAAGGGTCCTTTATCCCAGCTGGATGAGATCCCTAAAATAGCGGCCAATCCAGTTCAGGCCCTCCAAGACCGGCTTGGTAAGCCAATCGGTGCTCCAATCCCGTGACGTCACCCAGGAAGAGGGCTGGAGCCAGACCTTCTGAAGTTGACGCCAGTAACGGGCCTGTGAAGAACCCGAAGGGTCGGACCCCTGAGCGGTTTGTACTCTGACCCGGAATTGCTCGGGGGGCGAATCCGGTAATGGGGAACCATAGGTGTACTTCCACTGAATATCTGTCAACGCCAAGCTCCAATATTCCCGCGCAAGACTCTCTTCCGCCGCGCGCTGCTTGCGGCTTGCGGATGTTTGAATATCGACAAACTCCGGCGGCATATCCGCTCGGAGCCTGACGTGGGGCCGCGTGGACATATAGATAAACAACCCAACTGGCACAATCACTATGAGGAGTCGATCAATCTTGCGCCTGTAGAGCATCTGGAATCCTACCTGAGGTCAAATGCCCACGCCTCAGGTGGCCTCCCCGGACAACATCGAGCATTCTTAGGCGACTCCGAGACTTCACACCCCGATATCCAACCAGCGTCCGTCTGACCTTTTCGAGCTCCCAATCTCAGATATTCATACACCGAATACCCCCCCGAGCCTGGACCGCGCGGCCAGTTTACCGTGCGTTCACGGGTTCTTCGGGAAGAGGCTTCCCGGCCTCGACCGCAGGAAGATCACCAGTTCTCTCAAACATCGTGCTGGTAGGTCCGCTGAAGATCACTTTCCAATTGCGGTCGTGCCGCAACAAAACGCTCACCGGTTCCTTTTGCCCAAGCAAGACATACTGAATCTTGTACCTATCCAAGACGGTGTCCGGGTTCTCCAAACCAAGGAAATCGATATAGTCCTTGAAAACTCCGGCGTAAACGAAGACGTCCGCCCGGCTGTCGATAAACTCCTTGAACTCCCGGTCGTTCCAACAGAGATATCCCCCCCATAAGTAGGAATTCAGAACACGCCCAGAAAGCTGGTGAGATTTCAGATAGGGGAGGACGTCCGTCGGGAAGGTCCTGTCAATGGACCGCTGCAAATCGCCCGAGGACGGAAGACCTCGAATAATGAATACCAGCATCACTGCCATGAGCAGGGCGTTTAAGATGGGTTTGTCGATTTCCGGTCGGTACCGGGGTACGAAGCGCAGGAGTTCCGCCAGGAGTGGCGCGATGAGGATGGCCGCCAATATTAAAAAGCGAATGTACGTCAGGCCGGTGTAGAGGGCAAATAGAACCAGACCCAGCTCATGGAGCTTCCAGCGATACTGGCTGAGCAAGGCGGCCAGAATAAGGCCCACCAAAAGGATAAGGACGATCCTTCCCCGCAAATCGTGGAAATTCACCGAGACCCATTCTTCCACATGCTCGACCGCCACCTTCTGGCGAAACGCCAAATCGAAGGGGTAAAGCACCAGGCGATATCCGTATGGATTGATAAACAGGGCAACAATGCATGCCCCCATCGTCCCCACGAGTCTACGCAGTTGGGACTTAGACCAACGGACAGCCACGAGCCTTCCCCATTGCCCTTCGATCAGGCCACCGGCAATAATGATCCCAAAGACAATTAGCCCCAGCAACCAGGACCCGTGCGTGTTGATCCAGAGGCAAAAGAGCGGAGGCAGCAACCATAAGGGTGCTTTCCCTCGCAACCGGAAGCCCTGGAGCACAATCAAAAGCAATACCAGGTAGCAATATCCGAACAGGACCGTGCGAGGTCCAAACGTAACAATTCCCAGGAAGGCAGCATAGTAGCAGGCAAGCACGGCGGCCTTGACGTTGCCGCTTTCTTTCCAGCATATGTACAGCAGTCCAAGGAAAATGAACTCGATCAGCAGCAGCGAAAGCCCCTTGATGCCGACCAGGCCGAAAGCGCGCCACGCAAGGTAATAGGGAACCTCGGCAAGGTATTCGGGATTCATCCACGGCAAACCACGGGCGGTAAAGGAATACGTCTCAACGCGCGGCACCGTGTGTGTCGCGAGGAAGTGCTCGGCATTGAGCAGGTGGAACCAAATATCCGGATCGGAGAGCCCGTTGCGACCCAAGGCAAAAACAGTCGAGGCGAGGAGCGCCGCCAAGACGGCAGGAAAGGAGAACACTTGGCGCAACACTATCCTGACCTTGCCAGTCAAGGGGGATGGAGGAGACCCCACTCCAAGCGGAGTTGCAACTGGTGAGGGGCTGCTTTCGGCTTTCACCCGGGACAAGTCTCCCATTCTCGATACAGTATACACCGCTCTAATTTGGAGCAATTAACCTACCAGTGGAGTACGGAAAGGAGCGCGGCACGACAATTCTTTGTGACAGAAGCAAACGCGCGTGCCTCAGAATCGGCATCCTACGCCTCTTCCCGGTTTTGGACGGACACTATTTTCGGCCTGGCGTGTGGAAAAGGCAATTGCCTTCACGGAATCTGAGAAGCCGCAACTATAATCCAGGACCGAGTGTAAACGCCCGTTTACATTCTGAGGGTAAGTCACCAGAGGTTGACTAAATATCGGTGTTTACTCTAGTTAACACTATAAGATAAGTGTTGACAGGCCACGCTTCTCTCCCTAGACTAACTGGCATAGAAGAAGGGTAGTGTTTCTGACCATAGGTCTAGGCGGTCAAGAAAATGGGTTGATTTCGCGCAAATGAATCCCCAAGTTTCCGTAGTCCCCTCGCGTCGGCGCCTAAACAAAACTGGAGCGGTTATCAGGGGTTTGAGTCACGAGGACAGGGCAGAGCACACGGGAGTAGCCCCCCCCCTACCTTAGTACTATTGACGCGATACGGTGGGTGTCGAATACTCGATGTAATCTGTTTTACAGTCGTCCTGGCTCCCACCTGGGGTGCGGGGCCTTAGAGGGGACTTGTGACTTGCGAGCGAGGATCAAGAGACCAGTATTCATTTAGGAGCAGAAAGGGACTGCTGTAGTGGACCACGAGAGCACAGCCAGCAAGCGAGTTCTTCTTGTTGATTCCGACGAGGCCTTCGGAGCAACCCTAAGAACTGTGTTGGGGTCGGGGTACACGCTTTCGCACGTTGGAAGCGTTGATGAGGCAATCCCCTTCCTCCGCTCCGATGAGATCGATGTTGCTTTGGTTAATTGGGACCAACCGAGTCGTGAAGACCACTCAGGCTGTTTGGCTCTCTTGAGAGAGGCCCAGGAGCTTGAGGTTGCCCCTCCAGTATTGGGTTTTACGTGGGACAATCGGCGTAAAAGCGCAATGGAGGCCATGAAAGAAGGCGCGTGGGACTTGTTTGCCCAACCTCTTGATGTCGGAACGCTGAAGTTCGCTTTGGAGAGGGCCCACGGACGGATGGTCCTTCTCCGCGAGCTGGCCGCGGCGCGCAGGCTGATTTCCGTGCAACGTGTTGACAGCCTGATTGGGAACAGCAAGGCAATGGAACGTGTCTACGAAATGATTCACAAAGTGGCAAGCGTTTTCACCACGGTCCTGATCAGCGGCGAAAGTGGAACAGGAAAGGAAGTGGTGGCCAGAGCCATCCACCATTTGAGTCCCAGGTCTCGAAAACCCTTTATGGCGTTTTCCGCCAGCGCCCTGCCGGAAACCCTTATCGAAGATGAACTTTTTGGCCATGAGAAAGGCGCCTTCACCGGGGCTTCACAGAGTCGGCGAGGACGGTTTGAGGAAGCTCAGGGTGGGACGATTTTCTTGGACGAGATTGGTGATTTGGCCCTTTCCTTGCAGTCGAAGTTACTGCGCGTCCTGCAGGAGCGAAGCTTGGAGCGGCTGGGGTCCAATGCGCCCGTTCCTCTGGACATTCGTGTGATCTGTGCCACTAATCGGAATTTAGAGCAGATGGTTCAAGGAGGAACTTTCAGGCAGGACCTGTACTTCAGGATTTCGGTCTTGAAGATCGAGCTTCCGCCGCTCCGTAATCGCACGGACGACATCCCGGTCCTTGCCGAATACTTCCTGCGCCTCTTTGCCATCGCTCATGGCAAGAATCTCCGGGGAATCAGCCCCGCGTACCTGAATGCCTTGGCCAGCCACAATTGGCCCGGCAATGTGCGGGAGTTGCAGAACGTCATCGAGCGAGGCGTGGTCCTCGCGGATGGCCAGCGACTGGGGATTGAGGACCTGCCGGTTGAACTCAGCCGGCTGGCAGTCTCTTCGGATACCTCGCGGGGGGCCTTTCAGGAAGCGGTGCGAAGTTTCAAGCGCGAGCTCGTTCGTTCTGCGCTGCGGATGTGTAACGGCAATAAACTCAAGGCGGCTCAAGAGCTGCAGATCAGCCGATGTTATCTGCACCGACTCCTGAATCAGCTCAACATCGAAGACGATCTCAGCCTTGAGGAGGAATTGGTTGCCGAAGAGGCGCCAGTTCCAGGCGCCCGGCCGGACTGAGGTGAAGTATGGCGAGTCCGTGTATAGGATTGAATCGTGAACCTCACGGGCAGGCGATGGTCGAGACCGCCCTTATACTCCCGCTTCTTCTGGGCTTGGTCTTTAACGTAATCAACTTTGGCTTTTTCTTCCTCGTGGCGCTCAATATCACGGCCGCGCCTCGGAGTGGGGTGTTGTATTCCATCCTCGGGTCGGCGACTCCCATAAATGTCGACCTGGCTACGGCCGGGCCGCCGGACACCCCTTCTCCTGCCATCACGGTCAGTGGTGTGACTTTGCAGGACTTGAATGGGGCGCTCGCCAATGGGTTGTCCGCGGGGGTACAGGTCTGCACGGCGAAGTCCGGCACGACGAGCACCGGATCGCCTTGCACGCCTCCCGCAGGTGGGAGCGGGGTGGTTCTGGGCACGGTCTGCACAGGGTGGAACGGGTCGCCAAGCTATACTCCGGCCTGCGATCCCGAGGCTCCGTCATTCGTGCTTAACCGAGTGGACATAACTTATACGTTCAGCCCTCCCTTGGATCAGCGCCTTTTCAACCTGGTTTTGCTGGCCACTCCCATATGTACCGGGACGGGGGGTTCTGTAACTTGCACTTTTCACCGCCAGGTTTCCATGCGGGTTATGAACTGACGCCTATGATCGGAAGAAGATTTAGACATCCCGGCTCTCGAGCATTTCGCACGGATCCCCGCGGCCAAGCCCAGGTGGAATTTGTCCTGACGATCCTTTTCGTAACCGTCCTCCTCCTAGGCATTATTGAACTTATTATGCTTATTTACACGTACAACGTCCTTGCGGATTCCGCCAAAGAGGGCGTGCGCTATGCAGTGGTGCACGGATGCGACCTCACGAACTGCAGCGGAACATGCAGCCCTGCCTGCCCGGATCCCGCTGCTGACAACGTGAAGGCCTGGGTGCTGAATTTTGCCCAGGCTTCACTGCACGACACCTCGACAATGACGGTCGCTGTCAATTACCTGGACACGGGCGGCACCGCTACGCCGCCTAGCCGCGTTCAGGTTACGGTGAGCTACCCTTATCAGCCGTTTTTTGGCTTCAGTTGGCCCTCGGTTACTGTGCAAGCCGCGGCGGAGGGACGAATCGTCTATTGATCCAGGGTAATCTTCGCGAGCGAGACTGAATATGAAACGCCCAGACTCGACCAGGACTCTTTCGAGACTTCCAAGCGACGCTGGCCAGACCATGATCTACGTCGTGCTGGCGCTGGGGATCTTTCTCTTGGGGGCCGTAGGCTTTGGAGTGGACTTCGCCAACTTCTGGTTCCACCGCCAAGCCGCGCAGGGCGCGGCAGATGCCGCTTGCACCGCTGGCGTGATGGACATGCTGGTGAGTGCCAACACGGGGACTCCGAGAGGAGGGTTCACCCCGGGCACGCCCTTTGATTGCCTCTCCGCCACCTCAGCGGCGCCTTGTCAATACGCCGCACTGAACGGATATGACGGCGGCAACACCTATCCCGGCAACCAAGTCCTGGGGAATTTTGTGCCGACCAGCTCTGTGCCTGGAATCGATCCCGCCGCCATCCCGGGGTTGAGCCCCAACTCCTTACGGGTTGACGTCATAGACCATGTGCAGACCTTCTTCTCCGGCATGCTGTCGGGCAACCATACCCAGGACGTGCACGTCCGCGCCACTTGCGCGGTGTTGGAGGCTAAGGCGCCTATTCCCTTGATCGTTCTGAGGCCGGACTGCGCGCAGACTTTTGAAATCCCGGGTAACGGCGATGTGGCCATCATTGGCGGGCCAAGCACCAGTATCCAAACTAATTCGAATAACATCGGCAGTGATTCGATCACAGGAAGCGGAGTAGTCGACCTGAGCCACGGAGGGCCGACTTTCAGTGGGAGCAACTTCGCTTCCAGCGGCACGCCTTTCGACCAAATTGGCACAACGGCCTTCCTCCCCGGCACAACCGGTGGCTGGAATTATCCGGTGACCCCCATCGCTGACCCCTTCGCCAACGTCCCGCCTCCCCCCCCGCCGGCGCCCGCTCTGCCGCCCACACAGGTGGCCTACGGAACGGCGGGGTGTCCGGATAGTTCGGGCGCATCGATCCCCGGTTCGGTTAGCCAACTTCTCAAAAATGCCGGGATCGGCTCGACGTCTGGCTGTATACAATACCACCCGGGACTTTACGCGCTCCCCATCGTGGTCAAGGGCTACACAGCCATCTTCGATCCGGGGCTCTACTACTTCAATATCCCTGCGGCCAGCTTTGACTCCGATAACTGCGGGGTATCGGGGGGCTGCATCGCCAAACCCACGGGACAATGCAACTACGCGCTCGCCGTCAATTCGAATGGGGTCGTGCGCCCCAGCACTGCAACTACGGGGCCGGGGGTGGATGCGAGCACCGGCGTGACCTTTTATTTGTCTGGGCCCGGTGGCACAGGTGGGTACGGCTCTGTCTTCTTGGGCTCGAACGCCGGATCTACCGGCGGCCGGACCGTGGACAACTTCGATACGACAGGAACAGGCACAGGCGGCGTCAGGTGCCCAGGTGGCCCGCTGCCCGACCCAAACCTATCATTGCCCTCCAGTGTTCCGGGCGACGTATTGCTGGGTCCCTGCACCTACGACGGGTCGTATTATAGCAGCCCGACAAACGTTCCACAGCAACCCGGGCAGACCCAGTCGGTCCGCGGACTGCTTTTCTTCCAGGACCGTGCGAACGGCGACAACCACGGCCAGCCCAGTATGCAGGGTGGGGGCGGCCTCGTCATCGCGGGAACAATGTATTTCCACGACTGCGGCTCTTCGGCGGCGGGCGCGGACTGCTCGGGTCATTACAACGCATTTTTGCAGTTCCAAGGGACCTCGGGTTCGGGAACCTTCCTGCTCGGAAACATAACCACAGATGAGCTGATCACGGGTGGCGGCGGTAAAGTTTCCATGCAATTGGATTCGGCGAGGGTCTATACGATCCTCAAAGCAACGTTGATAGAGTAGGCTGTGACCGCAATAGCGAGCGAAAGCGGAAAATTCAGATCAAAGACTCTCGCAGTCGGATGAACGGGGGGATTCATCCTTGAGGCTATGAATTGCCGCACCCTTGGATGTGGCCCCAGAAGACGCGAATAGTTTGGCGGAGCGCCGGAGGGCCCTGGATGTGGAGGAGAGTTGGCTTCGTAGCTGGGGCTTCCGAATATGCCGCTCTTATCTCTCGATATCAATCCGCCCCCGCCGGTCGAGACTCCGGTTTCGTTGCCTCCTTCGGGTCGGTATTTGCGGCTGACTTACAGCACTAGCCGACGCTGGATCCCCGGGCGAGGCCTTCTTTTTTCCCTTCTGCTGCACGAAATCGCCATCGTTGCTCTTGCGTTTTATCCGCCGTCTTCCCCATCCCGGGCGCGCGTCTGGCGTGAAAAACAGTGGGACGCCGTCATGATGTCCAAGGAGGTCCTCTACCTGCCCCAAATCGGTGGTGGGCATGCAGGCGGAAGCTCGAAGAAGTCTGTGGGCGAGGAAGGCCAGGGCCCCAATAGCCCCGCTCCTGCCGTAAATGCTCGAGGAGTAATTTATCCGGGGCGGCAGGAAATAGTTTCCAACCCGCCCAATCCCACGAACCGTATTCAGACAGTCCTTCATCCCGACCTGCCCAACCCGCCACCCTTGAAAGCATATGTTCCTCTACCAAACATGGTGATGATGGCGCAAGCGCTGCCGGCGCCGCCACCTCCAAGAGCTGTGGCGCCGCCTCCCACGCTGGCTCCAACCCCGGCTTTGCAGCCGCCTCAACCAACGCCTCAGCCGGCGCCTCCTCCGGTTGAGAAGGTTGACTTGAGCAAGGTGCAAGCGCGGGTCCCCGTGGTCTCGATGAACGGGCCGACGCCGCTTGAAGCGCCGCACTTGACTCTGCCCGCAGAACCCCCGGCTTTTTCGAGTCCTTCCCTTCCCCAGGCTGCGCCACCTCCACCGGCTTCCGCCCCAGTCGCTCCCAAGGCTCCTGAAGCCAAGGCCGCGCCCATACGCCCACAGGAGTTGCCCAGCACTACAGGCCATGACGCTCACAATCTCCTGGCGCTCAGCCCGTTCCCCGCGCCACCCAATGCTGCCGCGAGAGTGCCAGAAGGCGAAGCGCGAGGTCAGTTCGCCATCTCCCCAGACGCGGATCTGTCCAAGGCGTCATCAGGGATTGGGGCTGCGAAAGGCATCGGCACAGTTGGGGGAGCAGGCACCACCGCCCCGTCTGGTACGGCCATCGGAAACGGTTCTGGTAATAGGACAGAGGGTCTGGGGGTCAGCGGGAGGGGGAGCGGCATATCGGGAGGGGGCGGGGGCGGAGGAGGCAGCGGCACTGCGGGCGGAGGGCACGGAGCCGGAGGCAATGGGGGTGGTGTTGGCTCGGGAATTGGGCCCGGGTCCGGCTCGGGGATTGGAATCGGTCCTGGGACCGGACGAGGCGCGGGAGCGGGTCCCGGCGCAGGGCCTTTTGCCGGGATGACCATTCAAGGCGGGGAAGGACCCGCGGGTGCCATCTCAATTGCGGGTCCAAGCGCCCCACAAGATGGAAACCAAAAATCAGGCTCGTACGGGCTTACCATCGTCTCAACGGGGAACAGTGGTGGCGGAGTAGGAGACTTTGGCATCTTCCATGATGAAGCGGTTTACACCGTTTATCTGAATCACGCCGCGGGCAACGGCGATCCTGGCCCTGTCTGGCCGCTGCAGTATGCATTGTTGGGGCCCCCCGGAGCCGCCTTCCAAGATCTCCGACCGCCTTTCGCGTTGAAAAAGCAGATGCCGCTGTGGCCTGCCGACCTGTTGACAAGATTCCAGGGACAAGAAATGGTGGTATATGGGGTTATCGACGCGGAAGGCAAGATGCAGCAGTTGAAGATTCTACAGAGCCCGGATGCTCAATTGAGTGACATCCTGCTCCGAGCCCTCGAACAATGGGTCTTTCGACCGGCGAGTGTGAATGGAAGGCCTGTCGCTGTGAAAGCGGTGCTGGGGGTTCCTATTACTTCCGGGCAATGAGAATTGGGTCGAACTCGCTTTGGGGGGGACACTCGGGAACTCCCGCGATGGCCGGCGCTCGTCGAGGCCCGATCCTCAACTCGGCGGCACCCGGTTACTCAGGACGGTCCCGATCAACTTCAAGACCCGCTTCGTAGACAGACTGGTCCGTCGAGGGTTCACGCACCCACATCACGCTGTAATTTCTTTTGAGCGTGGGGTTGTCGCTGACGATAACCTCGACATCTTGCCGAACCCGCAAGGGTGCACTCGCGCGCACGCGCAAGCCACGTTCGGAGTAATCAACCGTGTTGCCGTTCACTTCGGTGGCCCCTTGCCAGCCGGTTCGTAATGTCACAGGAAGGGTCACGTAGATTCGTTCTTCTCTTCGGGAGACCTCAGACAGACTCTGGCCCATAAACACCTCTGCTGCCAAAGGACTCACTCACCACTCCCCGATTTCTTTTATCCGACTTCTTGTCAAATGTCAATAGAAAGTAACAAAAAGAACTCAAGCAGAGGGGTGAGCAGCATCGCCCAGCCCGGCAGTTGATCTTCTGCCCTCACGATGCACAAAAACTCGATATACCTTTCCTGGAACATCCAGATTCATTACCCACGAGGGGGCCTTCAAGGTAGTTCCGTCTTTCTTACGAATAGGAAGCTCTCCCTCCCAGGTTTTCCCCTCACCCAGTCGATCGAGAATCTCATTAACGGTGCGCTCGCTGCCGGGACCTTCGAGGTCGTGGAGGTGCGCAGCATTGTTGCCGAGGAGCTCACCAGGTCCGTAGCCCAGCAAATCCTCCTCGGCGGGGTTGGCATAGAGAATGATCCCGGCATCCGTCGCAACCGTTACTCCCAGGGGGAGAATCTGAAGAACTTTTGTGTGGACGCGTCGTTCTACCCCTTTCCAGGCGCGCGCCTTCTCGTCATAGAACAAGAGAACGGCTCCCACCGCCACGAGCCATATCAGCAGGCCGCCACCATAGGTCGTGAGCGCCTTGGCCACGCGCATACGGGCCGCACATGCGGCCACTTGTTGATTCAGGCGAACTTGTTGGACACCATTGATCTCGTCCATGGTCTTCTCGATGTCACTGAGAACGCTCTGCACCTCAGCACCCGACACCGCCTTGTCCCAATCTGCCGGTTTCTTTCCCGCCGCCATCGCCTGATCGAACAGACCAAGCCGCTTGGACACGAGGGGCATGAGCGCCCGGAATTTCTCCTGAACGGACTGTTCATCCTTGGTCTGTAGGCCGATCTTCTGCATCGTGTCCCGTAATTTCGCGACCGATTTCTGATAAGCAAGCTTGTAAGTCTGATCTCCACCTGAAGTAACGTATTTCTGTGCGTTCGCTCCGGCCTCCTTTACCAGCAAGTCCGCACTGTTTACCCCTTCCATCACCTGTGCCGCCTCCGTGATTTCTTTTGTGGAGCCTGACACGCCCACCAGGCTCGTGTGTAGAAGAAGCACAATGAGAAGAACGACCGGGACGGCAAGAGCATAGCCAATCGCAATCTTTCGCCTCTCGCTCATTTGGTTATTGCCTCCGACGGTGGATTAATTGCTGATGAGGGCGTTTCTGGTGCCGGCCATACACTACCCCACTTGCCTATTCAGGGCAAGGGGCGCGAGGGGGCGGAATCGAAAAGGCACATTGTGTCCCCTTGTGGGGATTGCAGGGGGCCTTGGATTTTCCGCAGGATCAAGTTGGAGGGGTGCCGGACGTTTGAAATCTAACAGACGCTGAACGACGCGGGACCGGGACTCCGTGGCTTCCGGACAAGAGGAAAGCTCACGCCCAAACACCCGGGCGATTACGGCGCAATGTTGGAATAGACCTGATTGCTAAGCAGTCCAGTTCCCGATGAGGCGAACCTCTGCCTCCCGAAGAGCAAGAAGGGCGGCGTTCCCGCTGAGGCCAGGAGAGGGCTGATCACTCCCGTGGCATTATAGACATTCAGATTTACGCTGCGAATGATGCTGTCCAAGGAAATCCCGTGCGGGTACGGATTCTCGGTGGCTGTCCAAACGCCGCGCGAGCCGTCGGCATTGACTTGCGCGGAATAGACATGGGCGGGCTGTCGGTGGGTTCTACCGCCGTTTGATCCGGGGCACTTGCTCGTCAATATGGGGCGAACCGCGGACCGTCAGAACAGCTCCGCAAGAGTTCCGGTAGGGGGAGAGAATCAACGCCCACAAAGTCGGAGGGAGTGTGGTACGATGCCGCGGGGGTCACGACGTAAAACCCGCGTTTCCAACCGGAACAGGGATCTTGCTGACCGACCATCAGGATGAGTCACGCCCGTACCGAACCCGCACTTTCCGCCTCGACCCAAACATCGGTGTTCACGCCGCAGAGACCGCGACTGGATTTGTTAATCGCCAGCGCCCTTGTCCTGTATCTGGAACTTGTTTGTATCCGCTGGTTTCCGGCGCATGTCGTTTTCTTGACGTTTTTTACCAACACCGTCCTGCTGGGGTCGTTCCTCGGGATGTCGGTGGGTTGCCTCGCTGCTTCCCAAAAAACGGATCTCATCAGATGGTCGCCGGGTCTGATCGCCTTGGGGATGGCGCTGGCCTTGATCACCGAGGGGGGTGCCAATTTCTTCCAGCGGGTTCTGGATGTGGGGAACCGAGCCTCGCCACAGTTAGTCTATTTCGGCACGGAGTATCACTTCAATGACCTCTCGGGGTTCTTCATCCCAGTGGAAGCCTTCAATGCCCTTTTCTTCTTTCTCATTGCGCTGAGCCTCACCGGGCCGGGGCAGGAGATGGGCCGCGCCTTGAACCACGTACCTAATCGGATCGAAGCCTATTCGATCAGCATCGCGGGGAGCTTGGGCGGTATTGCTCTTTTTGCGGTGTGCTCCACGTTTGAGCTTTCGCCCTTCTGGTGGTTTCTTCTAGTGGCAATGGGGCTTGGGTATTTTGTTGCCGCCGATAGGACTGCCTCTCGTCGTGAAATCCGATGAGACCATCTGCGCGTGCTATTCATCGTGCTCGTCATTGCAGCGTTCCCTTGGAGGACCTCATACAAAACCGGAGGCGTGGTTTTCAAACGCTTTTGGTCTCCTTACTACCGGATCGACTATGTCGGCCCTCCGATCCGCAACATCCTGGTCAACATGATCGGACACCAGGCCATGGTTTCGCGCGAGGCCGCCTCACCTGCTTACGCATTGCCCTACTCGCTGCGCCATGACGCCGGTGGCCAGCCTTTTGGGGATGTTCTCATTATTGGGGCAGGCTCGGGAAACGACGTTAGCCGGGCGCTCGAGTGGGGCGCGCACCGCATCGATGCGGTGGAAATCGATCCCGTGATTCTGGCTCTGGGAGTGTCGGACCACCCGGACCACCCTTATCAAGACCCGCGCGTCGCAGCCCATCTGGACGACGGCCGCAATTTCCTTCACGCAACATCTCGCCGCTACGACCTAGTGGTATATGCAATCGTCGATTCGTTAGTCTTGCACAGCGGCTACAGTAACCTTCGTCTGGAGAGTTACTTGTTCACCGATCAAGCTTTTCAAGACGTCCGCCGCGATCTGAAGCCTGGCGGCGTTTTCATCATCTACAATTTTTTTCGTCAAGGCTGGATCGTCGCGCGGCTGTCAGAGCAGCTAAAGAAGACGTTCGGGTCCGAGCCTCTGGTCCTCTCCTTTCCATACCGCCAGCAGATTTACCCCGAATCTTCAGGAGGCTTCACGATGATCGTGGCCGGCGATACAGAGTGGTTGCGCCGCGCCTTCCAGGTTCATCCGGTATATTTTCAGCCGGCGGGCCGCGCCTCCACGCCTCTTTCACCCAACGGTTTCGACCAGCATCCTCCACCTGACGAAGCGAAGGACTGGATACCTTTCGGGCTGGCCCAGGTGATCAATCCGGAGAAACTTCTGCCAGCCACGGATGACTGGCCTTTTTTGTATCTGCATAGACCGATGATTCCCGCTCACCTTTTGCGAGGCATCGTGCTAATGGCCCTGCTGGCAGGTCTGTTGTTGCTGTCTCCGTTTCTCGAAATGGCCCTGGAAGGCAACGGCCGGTTTTGGTTCGACGGTCGCATGTTTTTCCTTGGCGCCGGGTTCATGCTGCTGGAAACCCGCGCCGTCGTCTACATGGCCTTGCTTTTCGGAAGCACGTGGATGGTAAATACCGTGGTCTTCTTGGCCGTGTTGGTGATGATTCTTTTGGCAAACCTCTTCGTCTTCAAACTTCAGCCGCATCGCCTATGGCCTTATTACCTCGGGCTTTTGGTGAGCCTCGGGCTCAATGCCCTGATTCCGCTAGACTTCTTTCTGGGGTTGAACCGCGCGCTTCAAGTGGGCGGTTCATGTTCGCTCGTCTTCACACCGGTTCTGTTTGCCGCGGTCATCTTTGCCGCCTGGTTCCGCCAAAGCCGCGAGCCCAACCAGGATTTCGGTATAAACGTGGCGGGCGCCATGATCGGTGGCCTGGCGGAGTACACCTCGATGCTCTGGGGATTCCGCTGGCTCGTCCTTGTGGCCCTGGCTTTTTATCTCCTCTCCTGGAGTTTTAGCCATCCGATTCCAATCTCGCTCCGACGAGCGTCCAGCAAGTAGCGCATGCGGGCGATTTGCAGCCAGCAGCGTTGGTTCTGTTCCTCCGCGCTTACACCAGTATGCTCGTGAGGGTTCGACTGTCCCCACGAACAGCCTCAGACAACCATGGAAGAGTAGAGTAGGAGAGGAGGTTAATTTCTTTTGTCCGTGTAGACACTGAAACTGTCTTAGAATATTGCATATTGATATAGCCAGTTGTAGATTACCGTTTGACCTGGAAATCAGACGAGATTCGCTCGATCCGGTGAGCCAGTGTCATCTTTGGCGTTCACTTTCGTGCATCGGAAAGCGCAAATGAAAATTTCTGTGAGGATCGCATGGTTTTGTGCTCTCCTGCTGGGGCTGCCTGCAAGCACAGGTTTATCTGCTCGAAATCTGTCCCAAGCGAGTTCCAAGCCAGAATATGACTTGCTGATCATTCACGGCAGAATCCTCGACGGCACCGGGAGCCCATGGTTTGAAGGTTCAATAGCCATCAAGAACGGCCAGGTGGCGGATATCGGGCGCCTGCGGAATGTGACGGCAAAGCGCGTGATCGATGCGGCGGGGCTCATAGTCGCACCCGGCTTCATCGACCTCCACACGCACTCGGATTACACGCTGCTTGTCGATGGCACTGCGCAAAGTAAAATCCGGCAAGGTGTCACGACGGAAATCCTGGGCGAAGCCGCCTCGGCTGGCCCCATTTTGGGTCCAGCGGTGGCGGACTTCGATAACGGCACCGCGCCCCTCACGCAAAAAGATGGCCTGCTTCGCGACTGGACCACCCTCGGCGAATACTTCGCGCGAGTCGAGCGTCAAGGCATTTCGGTGAACATCGCGTCGTACGTGGGCAGCGGCCAGGTCAGGCTCGACGTGATGGGCAATGTGAATCGCGCGCCCAGCGCCGAAGAACTCACCAAGATGGAAGAATTGGTCGAGCAATCGATGCGCGAGGGGGCCATTGGCTTATCTTCGGGACTGATTTATGCCCCCAATATGTTCGCCAAAACCGAGGAACTGATCGACCTTGCGCGGGTGGCGGCGAAATTCGGAGGCCTTTACACCACCCATATTCGCGGGGAAGGAACGAACAGTCCCCAGTCGATCGGCGAGGCCATCGAAATCGCTGAGCAGGCCGGCCTTCCCGGACACATCCTTCACTTCAAGAGCAATGGCCACGCGAATTGGGGCCGCATGCCGGAGTTCATCAAGTTGATCCGGACCGCGCGCAACCGCGGAATCGATATCACCGCTGACCTGTATCCCTACATCGCCGGCATGACCAGCCTGGAGCAATGCCTGCCACCCCAATATCTCGAGGGGACTGCTGATCAAGTGGTCGCGCGGCTGAAAGACCCCGAAGCGCGCAAGGAGATTCGCGAGGCGATCGTCAAGGGCCTGCCCGGATGGGACAACAACGAAGTCAGCGACTGCGGCGGCTGGCATGGCGTCATGCTGGCGAGCTGCCAGAACCCGGAGAACAAGAAATTCGAAGGCAAGCGCATGGACGAGATTGCGCGCCTGATGGATAAAGATCCCGTGGATGCACTCTGCGACCTGCTGATCGCGGAACATGCCACACCCATGGCCATCTACTTCAGCATGAGTGAGGCCGACGTCGAGCTGGCCATGAAGCAGCCCTGGGTAGGCATTGGCTCAGACGGCGCGGCGGTCAACCCCTCCATGGAGTTCATGGGACGACCCCATCCGCGCTTCTACGGGACCTTCCCGCGGGTGCTCGGAGTGTATGTGCGCGAGAAAGGCGTCCTCACCTTGCCGGACGCCGTGCGCAAGATGACGTCGCTGCCCGCGCAGATCATCGGCCTCACGAATCGAGGTCTGCTGCGTCCCGGTATGGCCGCCGACATCGTGATGTTCGATGCCCGGACCGTGAAGGATCGCGCCACTTTTGAAGACCCTGCCCAATACCCCGTGGGGATTCCTTACGTGATCGTCAACGGTGTGGTCGTGATCGACAAAGGCGAACACACGGGGGCCAAGCCTGGTCGCGTGCTCAGAGCGCACATTCGGATGGGAAGTTACTGAGAGTGCGTTTATCCCCGAGGTTCGAATACCCTTCGGGAAAGTGTCCGGCCGATTACGGCGCGTTGTTGTAATAGACCTGATTGGTGAGCAGCCCAAATCCCGATGAAACGAACTTCTGTCCTCCCAAGAGCAAGAAGCGGGGCGACCCTGCCGAGGATAGGATAGGGCTGACCACAGCCGCGGCGTTGTACACATTGGCGCCGACCTGGTTAACGACGCTGGTCCAGATATTCAGCGTGTTGGCAGAGTTGACGGAAGACCATTCGAGCTCGAGCGTCCCTGGCGCGCCTCCATAAGTTCCCTCGCCATTGATGAGTTGCCCGAAAACGCTCCAGGTGACGTGCTTTTTCCGTGATTCCAGTGTCGCCGTGGGGTTCAGTGTCCAGGGACCCACAACTCCCTTGATGACTCTGGTGTAATACACGGAGTCTGTACCAAGGTTGTTGCCCTGTTCGTTAGGATTCGCGGCGCTTGCGCTATCTCCATCCAGGACAAACAGGTTGCCGCCAAATCCGAATGCTGTGGCAAAGGAAACCCCGTGCGGGTACGGATTCGCGGAGGTTGCCCAGACACCGAGAGAGCCATCGGAATTGACCTGAGCGGAATAGACATTGGGAGATGGGGAGCCGTCCGAACGCAGCCCGCCCACTACATAAATCCATCCATTATAGAGGGCCACCGTGGGACCGACCAGGGTCTCGGGGAGGCTGTTCGGAAGCTGTGTCCAGGATCCCACCGCTCCGGTAGTCGCATTTACCTGAGCCATGAATACCGTAGAATTTCCACCCGGGAATTCACTCGAAAACTGCTGGCCGCCTATCACGTACACAAAACTCGAACCCGTGGGCACAGGTGAATTTGAAGCATCCGCCTCCACCATGCCATGGTGGGCCAGGGCGGCAGGAAGTTGACTGGCGGGAATGATGGCCCAGTTGGGGCCGACCGTGCCATCCGAGTTCAAAGTGTTGGAATAGACCGTGGTGGTATTGGTCGCTCCATTAAATCCACCGGTAACAATAATATACGCAAGGGTATCACTTACGGGCACGGCTTCGGCCCGGAGCCCGGTAAGCGGGAACGGCAGGGGCGTGGTAATGGTCCAGGCAACTGTGTTGATGTTGAAGGTAGGAGCGGGACTGACAGCCAGAGTCTTTCCGTCGCTCGTTCCGCCGCTGTTTTGCACTGTGACCGTGACGCTCCCCGGCAGAGTGAACTGGCTCGAGCTGCTTCCTGAAGGGACTGTGGCCACGATGCTGGAATCAGTTCCTCCGGCGCTCGGAGTCACAGTCGCCGTGATGCTTCCTTGCGTGAAAATGACGCTGGCCCCCCCAGCCTGGAAACTGCTCCCGTTGATCTCGATTGGCTGGCCCGCCGCGGTCGAAGGAGCGGTCGCGCCATTGATGCTGGAAATTACGGGGGCGGCGGGAGGAGGCGGTGTGCCTCCACCTCCACCCGATCCCCCTCCACAGCCAAGCGTGAAAACTCCCCCTGCCAATAACAAGACCGCTCGCAGGGTCATCCCCCATTCAGCACGCAGATGTTTCCTCACTTAGGAGCCTCCAAAGTTACCCATGCCGCCGTGTGGCTCATTACTGAAAACGCCGCGGTTTCCACTTTCAAATCTCGCCCGACAGGTAACGTACACCTCTGTACCCCTGAATGCAATCACGCTGGCTTAGTTGCCGCCATCCTAAGAAGTGACCCTTCAAGTCCGCCAAGGGGCGGGAGAAGACTTCCATCAGCCTTGCCGAGCCGGTGATTTGCTCCCGCGGTCCGATAGCCTTTCGAAGCCTTATCTCACGCCGCAACTCCTCGAACCGTTTCAGGAGACGTCGGTGGACGGCTGGTCAGCCGACCGTTTGATCCAGTGGTACGCCGCAATCGAATTCTTCCAGAAAAGCTTCTCGGCCGCGTCCGTACCCTTGCCGCGAATGTACTCGCGGACGACTTTCAACTCCTCCCGGAATGGCGCTGAATGGTCACTGTTAGGCCAATCGCTGCCGTATATCAGCCGGTCCGGGCCGAAGGTGTCCCAAATCTCATCCAGCCTCGAGCGATAGAAACCCAGATCATAACGGACTTGCCCGGCGACGGGATGTATCACCTCGGACACCTTAACGTAAACTTGCGGTCGCTTTCCAAGTTCCTTCAAACTGGCCTGAAGCGCCGTCCGCGCGCTCATTTCTCGAGGGGGCTCAAGCTGTGGCAGGTGGTCGATGATGATCCGGAGGCTGGGAATCCGGTCGGTGAGCCGCACCACCCCAGCGAGTAGCTGTGGGTCCGGATTGGCTGTATCCATCACCAAGCCGGCGTCCGCCAGAAGCTTCAGGTTGGAGATGACTTCCGGTTTAGAGACTCCCTCGTTCAAGCTTCGGCCCCATAGATTCCCGTATCGAATGCCCAGAAACAACGCGTTACGATGAAGCCGTTCCAAATGCTTGCGGAAGTCGGCCTGGAGCGGGTCCAAGTCTCCGACCATCCCGACGATGATCGGGTCTTGCGCGGCAATTTCCAAAACCCACTGGTTATCTTCGAACCAGGGGCTGCACTCCAACTCAATGGCCCCCACAATCCCCAGCCCCGCCGTAACCTTTCGATACCGGTCGGGCAATGCCGGGCGATAGAGAATCTTGTCGTCCTTGGGGGGCCAGGGCACGCCCTGAGGTCGTCTGGGGTCAAACAAATGGATGTGCGTGTCAATAATCGGTATAAAGGGTGTGGGTTTGGACAGCCCCAATGAGGTCGCGCCCAAGACGAAGGCCAGACATTCTCTGCGGTTCATGCCGGCATTGTATCATTCGCCAGTCGCTCTACGGCGAGAGGCGAAATCGCAGACTCCGACCTTTTCTTCGGGCCGGAATGACGAACCTCCTCTGGATCCAACGATCTACTCCGGAATACGCAGACATCCCTGCAGGAGCGTGACTGCATTGCGGAGGAGTGCGGGAGGCGTGAAGGTTAGGATTTTTGTTAGCGCTCTGCATGTGATAAGGTGCCCGAACTGCTCGTGTCATACAAACTAAAGGTTGGAGCGCGCCAAAATGAACCGCAGAAAATTTATGGAAACTAGCGCAGCCTTTTCGGCTGGAATCCTCGGCGGCCCGTTGATGTCGGAAAAAGGTGAGGCGGCGCCACTGCCTTCTCCTCCCCCGCTTCCATTCCACGACGAAAGGAGCAAGCTGAAAATCACGGGCGTCAGGATGGTTCGCCCCCGACCGAAGAAGCCATTGCCGCCCTACGAACCTGCCCCCGGCTCGTGGTCCACGGGTGGGGCGCTGGTGGCCAACCCGATGTCGATCTATCCCAAATACAAAGCGCAGCGGGACTCGTTCATGGCCAATGATCTGGGGCCGGAGGCTGTCGAGATTACCACCGACAAAGGGATAAAAGGAATCGGGTTTGGCGGGCCGGGATGCAGCTTTGTCATCGAAAGGCATTTGACAAAACTGCTGCTTGGCGAAGACCCATTCAACGTTGAAGAACTCTGGGACATCATGTGGCGGTCCACCTTGTACTACGGGCGGAAGGGTCTCGTCGTTCATGCCATCAGCGCCGTGGACATGGCTCTATGGGACATCATTGGCATCGCTTCAGGCATGCCTGTTTACGCGCTCTTGGGTGGAGAAACGAAGCCCCGAATCCCCGCCTATTGCACGGGAAACGACGTTGACCAACACATCGAATTTGGCTTCAAGAGGCTGAAACTCGCCGTTCCTTACGGTCCGGCCGACGGGCGTGACGGGATGAAGAAGAACGTTGAACTGATCAAGAGAACGCGTGAACACCTGGGACCCGACGGCGACATCATGCTGGACTGCTGGATGGCCCTTACCGAGGATTACACCATCGAATTCGCCGAGATGGCGGCCCCTTACCGAATCTATTGGATGGAAGAGTGCCTTCAACCCGATGACTATGACGGTTTCGGGCGGCTTCGGGCGCGAATCAAATCCACTCGCATGGCGACGGGCGAGCACGAGTATACCCGGTACGGCTTTCGTCTACTGTTGGAACATCATGCGGCGGACATCTGGCAGCCCGACATTACCATGTGTGGAGGACCGAGCGAGTTGCGCCATATCGGAGCCCTGGCAGCCGCTTACGACATTCCCGTCATTCCCCACGGCGGATGGCTGCACGGCGCGGCGCATTACATTCTCGCGACCACGAATAGTCCCTGGTGCGAAATGTTTTTGCCGCCACCGGGAGGGCCTCCCGAAGTCTATCAACAGTTCGAAGAGGAAAATAACATCACGCGTGGACCAGAAGGCATCTATATGCGGCCCCCGGATCGTCCCGGGTTCGGATGGGAGTTGGTAGTGGAGTAATCTGAACCGCTCGTTGGTGCACGCCATGGCGTGTCCCTAATGGCAATCGCAGCAGGCTGCGACGATCAGGATTTGTAAGGGCGGGTTTGGAAACCCGCCCCTACCAGCGTCCCGGCTGCGCATGCGTCTACGGACGAGACGCCCGTGCTACAAACCCTGGCCTGCGGAAGACGAAGCGGCATTATCCATGCCCTACTCCGCTTGAGGGAGGCATGCCTGCCTTGTCCTGGATGTTCCTCTTCCAATCCTCGAGGTGAGGTCCTCTGATGCCCGCCGCGCGTTGGCGAAGAGCATTCATCTCCTCGGGCGAGAAGGGCTTGAACTGCTGAGCGAGGCGAACGTCGTCCTCCAGTTGACCGATCGTCGTGCAGCCAATCGCCGTGCAACTCACCGGAAGGCTCAATACATAGTGCAAACATTCTCTGGCGCTGAAAGACTGGAGGAGCTTGGCATTGCCGAAGTTCTTCATGCCCTGAATACCCATGCCTCGTTCTGCGGCGACGGGCAAAGTTAACTTCTCAAAACTCAGATAGCCCGGATCCGCAATATTCAGCGGCATCAGGATGGAGTCGAATTGATCATAGGCTTTAAGCATATCAAGGTGAACGTAGGGGTCATGGTGCCCCGTAAAGCCGATGAAACGGCACTTGCCGGCTTTCTTCGCGGCTTCGAAGGCTTCCATGGCTCCGCCGGGCCCGAATATCTGCTCCACCTCTGTCTTTTCCCCCACGCCGTGAAGTTGCCACAGGTCCACGTAATCGGTTCGCAGGCGCTTCAAGGAAAGTTCCAGCTCGGCCTCGGCGCCCGCGCGCGTACGTTTGTTGGCCTTGGTGGTAATGAAAACGTGCTTTCGGAAGGGCGGCAGAACCGCCCCGTAAACTTCTTCCGAGCGGCCGTCCCAGTAGTCCACGGAGTTATCGAAATAGTTGATGCCCAGATCATACGCGCGCAAGGTGATGGCCTTGGCTTCCTCAAATGAGATCAGAGGAAAACGCCCGCCCGCCTGGCCAATCACCGTGAGTTTTTCGCCAGTCTTGCCGAACACCCGGCGCGGGATGTCCCCGGCTTTGGGTTTCGGCGGCTTGGTTCCATAAGCCGTAGCGGCTAATCCGGCGAAAACTCCGCCAAAAAATGTTCGGCGCCTCATACGACCTCCTTCGGTTTCCAGGTCTGCCCTGATGTGACCAAATCTATTACAAAACCTTTCGAAAAGCCACTGGCCTGGGATGGGGTCCCTTCACAGCGTTCTCGAAAGTAGCCCACCGGCTACGGCAACGAATGACGAGCGGCCTGCAAATCGCTAAGGTCTATTTCAGCTTGCGCTGACGGTATCAACGTGATGAGCGCCTGGCGCGAGCCAGGAGGGTAAACAGAGTCCGGGAAGCGCTGCGGCGGCTGCGGTCCAGGTGAGTCAGTTCAGCAACACTGACGGAGATTGTATTCCCCCCGCCAAGCCTCGATAACCTGCTTTGCCTCGCTCATGGCCCAGCGAACACTCAGGAGCGTGGGCAGAAGCTGTTCAACCGCCCTGGCGATGCCGAGGTTGGGTCGCAGATAAAGCATCACTACAGCTTGGATTGGCAACCTAGGTATACCCGCGAACCAACTGGCCCGAGTGTTTCTGAATCTTCCGGATGGCTTCGGCGATCTGCTCCATGTCCTGCCGAGATCCGAGCAACATTGTCTGGAAGAACCACACGGCTTCCTCGCAGAGCCTATCGTTTTCCAGACACTCGTTACGCGCATCCAAATCCGCTAAGTCGCGTTCGGAATACACCGACCTAAAGGCGCGGGAATTCAGCGTCTGTTTCAGAAAGGGTTCCTTATTCAGTGGCGTGTAGCCACCGGCACAGGGGATTCCTTCCTTCTCCAGGGCCTCAAGAAAACGCGCCCGCGGCAGCTCAGAGAAATGCGCCTTATGGTACCTGAGCATATAGAGGTGGTAGCCGTTTCGCGTGGCGCCCTCGTACATTCGAGCCGGAGAGATTCCGGGAATCTCCCGCAGCATGCTTGTTAGATATTCTGCGTTCTGTTCTCGTAGCCTCGATTGCTCCTCCAGTCGCGTGATTTGCTGCAGCAGCAGCGCTGCCTGGAATTCGGTGATCCGCAGATTCGAACCCTGCCGCGCATACCCAAATGCGGTGTTCGCCGGGGCCCGGCCCTGGTTCTGAAAGCTCTTGCAGAACTCGTGCAACCCCGAGTCGTTGGTGAGGATGGCGCCCCCCTCCCCCGAATTGAGGTTCTTGGAGGCTTGGAAGCTGAAGCAGCCCAAATCCCCCAGGGTGCTGACCCGGCGGTTCCGCCATTCGCCGGTATGGGCCTGGCAAGCGTCTTCGATCACCGGAATCTTATGTTTCTTGGCGACTTCAAGAATCATGTCCATGTTCGCGGGGTTGCCTCCCAGGTGCACCGGCATGATGCAGCGCGTTCGCGGGGTGATTTTTGCCTCGATCTTCCCGGCATCGATTTGCGAGGTTTCCCGGTCTGAATCGATAAACACGGGTAAGGCATATTGCATGAGAATGACGTTGAGTGTGGCAACAAAAGTATACGGCGGGAGGATGACTTCGTCGCCGGGGCCAACC
Source organism: Terriglobia bacterium (assembly GCA_020072925.1). Lineage (GTDB taxonomy): Bacteria > Acidobacteriota > Terriglobia > UBA7540 > UBA7540 > JAIQGA01. The sequence continues at coordinate 24,904 of JAIQGA010000031.1, forward strand.
TCCAGCGCGTTGAGACTGGCGTAAAGGGCGCTGGTGCCGCAGGAAGTTGCCACGCAATATTTCGCTCCTAACGTCCTTGCCCAGGTCTCCTCGAACCGCGTGGCATAATGGCCGTCAAATGCCCGGCACCAATCCCGGCTGCGGAGCACTTCCATCCAAGTTTTTTCGTCGTTGTCCTTAATCAGCGGCCAAGAGGGGAAAGGTTCGGTCCGGACGGCCTTTCCTCCCAAGATGGCGAGCTTGTCTGCCGCAGAACTGGCCCGGACTGCCGGCGCCGACACGGCGCCCCTGGCAAGCCCTAGCCCCGCTGCCCCTGCTGACACCTTACGAAGAAAATGACGACGCGTTAGATGATTCGTCATGATTCCTCCTAATCCACCGCAGCATCCCCAACCACCGGCGTAGCAGGCAGAGTCTTTCTGTTGTTGCCTCTAATGCTCCACTTAAGTCCATTCTTCCTCAACCCAAAGTTGTCGGGCACTCAACCTTGTAAGGCGGAATCAGGGGACCCAAGAAAACCCAGATGATGAAGACTGCAATTAAAGGAATCAGGCCGAAGACTGCGAAAACCGGAATGTATGAATAACGATCCACGAGCCATCCGGTAAGCAGGGCAAACGCCATTCCCCCAAATCCCGAACCCATGCTGGCAATCCCCCAAATCGATCCGACGACGCTTTTCGTGAACAAATCCGCGGGCATTGCCAGCATATTAGCAGAAATGCCTGTGTACCCCAGCATGGCAAGAGAGACCAGGGCAATTGACAGGCGGACATCGCTGACAACCACGGCCGGAATAGTCAACACCATAAGCAATGCGAAGGCGGTCACTGATCCCTTTCGGGAAAATGCGATAGAATAATTCCGGCGCAGTAAAGCGGCCGCGAGCCAACCGCCCAGCAGATTACCCAGCCCGGCTGCCAAAAAGGGAATCCACGCGTATTTGCCGATGGAGGCGAGGTCGAAGTGGCGCGCGCTTTTCAAGTAAGCCGGAAACCAGAAAATGTAGAAATACCAGACGGGATCCAGGAAGATCTTCGCGATGGTGAAACTCCCGACGAATCGCGTTCTGAGCAACTCGCCGAGCGAAATCGAGGGAGGAACCTGATCTGGTCTGGCCGCCGTGGGGGCGTGGTAGACCATCAGCCAGACAAGTAACCAGATGAAACCCGTTCCCCCCACCACTCCAAAAGCCACTCGCCATCCGAACTTCAATACAATCCAGACCACCACGGGAGGGGCCAGAATGGCGCCGATCGACGAACCGCTGTTAAAAATCCCCGAGGCCAGAGCTCGTTCTTCCACCGGAAACCATTCCGCCACCACCTTAACTCCCGCAGGCCAATTGCCTGCTTCGCCCATCCCCAGCAGGAATCGACAAGTGCCAAACGACCAGGGGCCAATCGCCAGCCCATGCAGCATTGCCGAGGCTGACCACCAGGCCGTGGTCAACGCGTAGCCGATGCGAGTACCCAGGTGGTCGATCAGGGGGCCGGACACGCCGTTCATGATGGTGTAGGCCAGCATGAAGGCGAAAATGATCCGTGAGTAAGCTACATTGCTGATGTGATAGCGGTCCATCAGCACAGGAGCCACCACCGACAACGTCTGCCGGTCGAGATAGTTGATGACCGTAGCCCAAAACACGAGGGCAATCATCACCCAGCGCAAGCGCGGATACGATCTCTTCATGACCTCAGATCCAGGCTTGGCATAGTATTCGGTCACTCCGGCACGAAGCAAGACTAGTCGCCCGGCGACACTGGCTCGTCCGGAGACACGCTATTTCCCTGACACAGCGAAGAGGACGGCGCAAACGTGGCGGCCGTCCGCAGTATCCAGACCAGCGCGTTAGCCTATTCCAGCACGTGGATCTCTTTCCTCGCGCACATCTCTTTAAGCACCTTGGGCCATACGGTCACGCTGACCTCCCCGAGGTGCGCCTTGCGGAGCAGCAGCATCAAGGTGCGTGCCTGCCCAATGCCCCCGCCGATGCTAAGCGGGATTTCGCTATTGATGATGGCGTGGTGATAAGGGAACTTCAGAAAATCAAGCTGGCCGGACATTTCGAGTTGCATGCGGAGTGTTTCGGGATTCACCCGAGTGCCCATCGAGGAGAGTTCGTGCCGCCGCCGGGTGACGGGATTCCAAACGAGGATATCACCGTTCAGGCCGTGCATGGGCCGGCCGTCTTCAGACCGGGTCTCGGTGACCCAGTCGTCGTAGTCCGCGGCGCGCATCTCATGCGGATAGCCGTCCGCGAGCGGCCAGCCAATTCCTATGATGAAGACGGCGGGGAACTTCTGCAGGATCTGCGTCTCGCGTTGCTTGCGGGGCAAGTCGGGGTACATCCCGAGAATATCCTCGGCGTGCAGGAAGGTAAGTTTTTCAGGAAGGTTCGGATACTTCTCCGTCTTCAACTGAGGGAAAAGCTCTTGAACGAACCTTTCCGCGCCGACGATGACCTTCCAGATCCGGTTGACGATGTCCTTCAGGAACCCCAGGTTGCGCTGCTCTGCCGTGATCGCGCGTTCCCAGTCCCCCTGATCGACGTAGGCGCTGTGGTCGTGGTCGAGAAAATAGTCTTTGCGGACGGCGCGCATGTCGGTGCACAGACCCTCGCCCGCGCCCATCTCGAACTGCTTCAAGGTCATCCGCTTCCACTTGGTGGCCGCCTGCACCACCTGAGCATCCACCGGATGCAGATTACGGTCGTTAGAAATATGAAACTGGACAGGGGTGCGGGAGCCGTCGCGGTCCAGCAGGTCGTTGACGCCGCTCTCGACGTCCACGATGAGCGGCACGGTCACCATCATGAGGTTGAGTTC
>JAIQGA010000351.1 GCA_020072925.1 Terriglobia bacterium
GGCAGGCCAAAAGCCGCCCCCGCCATTCCCGCGGCTACCAACAACAGCAGATTAGAAATGCCTGCCCCCCCAAATCCGGGCCGTTGGCTAACCCAACTCGTTCCAGCCTCGAACCGAAGATATTAAACCAACCTTATATTCCGCGCCCATATCCATTGGCATGTTTCTGACTGCCGGCATCTTCAAGTTTGGGGCTAGTATCTCTGTGTGGAGGGCCGCAACTTGTGACCTCGGGTGAGAAATGCTAAATTGGCGCGCAGCGCTTAGATGGGACTCACAAAGTCCCATTCATCGGTTGCCCGTTAAGCGTCGGCCCAGGGACCACAGGAGGCACATCACCGTGGCGAGCATTTACGACGTCGCGAAGCTCGCGCGCGTCTCGACGGCTACTGTTTCTGCGGTCGCGAACGGCCAGGATAAGGTCGAACCCCGCACCCGCCGCCGGGTGCTCGCTGCCATCAAGAAACTTCACTACCAGCCGAACCTTTACGCCCGTAATCTCGCGCGCGGCAAGACGTGTCTGCTGGGACTGATTGTTTCGGATATCGCCAATCCCTTTTTCGGCGAAGTCACGCAGTCGATCCGCCAAGAAGCGCAGGCCTGCGGGTACGAACTCTCCCTCGCTTCGACCCAGTTCTCCGGCGAGGACCTTGTCCTGGCGGTCAAGCGCATGCTGGGAATGCGTGTTACCGGATTGGCTATTATGACCACAGAGATGACCGCCGAGGTGCTGGAGATCCTCCAAGCCAGCAAAACACCGGCCGTGTTTGAAGATGTCGGCACAGTGAGTGAAACCATCAGCAACATCCGCATCGATTACGACGGAGGAATCTTCAAGGCGGTGAGATACCTCGTCGACCTGGGTCACCGGCGAATCCTTTTCGTTCGGACCTACCCCGAGAGTACAGAACAGGAACGGCCGCTCCTTTCGATCAGTCTTCGCACCCAGGCTTTTCTGAAGGTAGTTAAACAGTTCGAGTCAAGCCGCGTAGAGCCCGAGATCGTCAGCTACACCGGCCCCGGTCCGAAAGCCGGCCAATTGGCCATTCAGAAGGCCTTCGACGAGCGAAAGGAATTTACGGCGGCCATTGCCATTGCCGACCCCGTGGCTTTGGGAGTGCTGCACGGGTTGCACCGGCGCGGGCTGCGCATCCCCGAAGACATTTCGGTCGTAGGCTTCGACAACAGTTATCTCTGCGAGTATCTCCATCCGCCACTCACCAGCGTGGATATTCCCCGCGGCCGGCTCGGGAAGATGGTCGTCGACTGCCTCATCAGCAACATCGAGGGAAAACATGCTGGCCGTGAGTTGGTGCTGGAAACCAATCTTGTGGTCCGTGAGTCCGCCACATGCCTGATAGAAACCAGTCGCGCCCATCTGGGTCGTTCCGGAAAGTCTCTGGGTAGGCCTCTGGACCTTCGGTGAAGAGGGCGCAAATTCTCCGGGCAGCCATTTTGGCGCAAACTGTATCCTAATGACATGGGAAGGGGACGATTTGTCCGACTCCTGATTCTTCTTTGGCTGGCTTGGCATCTTCCCGGACCGATTTGCGAAGTGGTGGATTTCTGGGATACCCCCACGGAGGAATTGCATGATGTCGCGTTCCATGGCGGTGGAGCACTAAGCCCTGCGGCCGCGGCCTTCGGCGTGGCTTTGGCGAACAAGACCCGGACGCTCTCTAGAGTTTTGGCACGCGCCGCCCGTGCGGGCCAGCGTGCCCTGACCGGCCCTGTGCTCCCCACCTGCGTCGTTGCCACAACGATTCTCCAGGGTATTTCACCCCCGGTCCCCTGAATTCCCCGGTCGCCGCAGCGCGCGCCGACGCCGTCCCTTGCACGGTAGGCGGTCCAGATGAAACACACGAAGATAGTCCCCGCTTGGGGAATGATTCTCCGCGGCCATCGACCATTTTTGTCCATCGAGATCACGCGCGAGTGTCCGCTCCGCTGTCCCGGTTGCTACGCGTATGAGCCGAACCACTTGCAGGACAATGTTCCGCTGCGCCAGCTCCGTGATTTCCAGGGCGAGGCGCTGATCCAAGGTGTCTTGCGCGTCGTACGCCGGTACCGGCCACTGCACCTCTCGATTGTGGGAGGTGAACCCCTGGTCCGCTACCGCGAGTTGGACGTTTTGCTGCCCCAACTCGACGCCATGAATGTCGAAGTCCAGTTGGTGACGAGCGCGGTGCGTCCCATCCCGAGGACCTGGGGAACCATTCCTTGCCTGCACCTGGTGGTTTCGATTGATGGGCTACAGCCCGAACACGACCGGCGTCGCGCTCCGGCAACCTATGAACGCATCTTGAAGAACATCGAGGGTCACCAGCTCACCGTGCACTGTACGATCACCCGCCTGATGATTGGGCGAGCGGTTTATTTCGAGCAGTTCGCCGATTTCTGGTCCAAGCGCCGGGAAGCGCGCAAAATCTGGTTCAGCCTCTATACGCCGCAGGAAGATGACAGCAGCGCCGACCGCCTGAGGCCGGAAGAGCGAATTCAAATTTTGAGCGAGCTGAGGGAAATCAGGCGCAACTTTCCGAAGGTTGAGCTACCGGACCGGGTGCTGGAGGGTTTCTATTGCCCGCCCGATTCGCCCGACCAGTGCATCTTTGCGCAGACGACAACCTGCCTCTCGGCGGACCTCTCGACGCGCATCGGTCCCTGCCAATTCGGTGGCCGTCTCGTGTGCCAGGAGTGTGGCTGCGTGGCCTCGGCGGCGATGGCCTCAACCGGGCGCTACCGGATCGCCGGGTTGCTGACTGTGTCCAGTATCTTTGCCGGGTCGAAGAAGCTTGGAGAACGCCTGGGGAAAATCCAAGGAGCGGCCAAGGCCACGGCGCCGATTTCCGCGGGAGACCCTCATGGATAACTCCAGGCAGCGGTCCATGCGTTCGTGGGCGGGAGTAACCCTGATGACCATGCCGAGCGAATCATCTCGAATTGATAGGCGACGCGCCGACCCTCCTTTTCGTTATTTGCCCCTTTGGGCCAAACTGTCCCCGAGCAGTGTACGGGCGGGTTTCTAAACCCGCCCCTACGGCGGGCCGCCCTCGCGCAGCCGATAGCCGTGCTAAACTGAAGCGCCCAGATTGGCGCCGGTCGGCCCCTGCCCGTCACGCGCGGCGGCCTGCGGCGGAATGCGGGTTGTTTCCTGCGGCAAATGGACTCGGGAGAAGCCGATGCTGAAAAGGTCTTATGCAATTCTTGCGCTCAGCCTGATTCTTCTCGCGAGCCTGGCTCGCCCGGCGCGGGCGGAATGGCGATACCTCGAAAGCATGTTCGCCGAACCACCGCAGGGAAACTCCGTCACCTTCCGGAACTCACAAGGTCTCGTGAGCGTCTCGATCCTCGCGCCGGACGTAGTCCGCGTGCGGATGACCCACGGCGCTTCCTTCGGGCCCGACTACTCCTACGCCGTCGTAAAAACCGACTGGCCAAGCCCGCAGGCAGAATTTGCCGGGACGAAGCAGGCCGAGACGATCCGCACCGCTGACCTCGAGGTCCGCGTGCAACTCTCCCCGTTCCGGATTACTTTCTACGATCGCGCCGGCCGCCTGATTTCGAAAGACTCCGAGGGCATGGCCTGGGACGGCTCGCGCGTGCGCTGCTGGAAGTGGATGCCCGAGGACGAGCATTACTTCGGCCTGGGCGAAAAAGGCGACGACCTCGACAAACGCGGTCACGCTTACGAGATGTGGAATACCGACGCCTACGGCTGGGGACCGACCACCGACCCGCTCTATGTCAGCATTCCCTTCTTCCTGGCCCTGCGCGCGGGCCGCGCCTACGGGATCTTCTTCGACAACACCTATCGCACTTCATTCGACATGGGCAAGGAATTCTCGGACCGATACTCGTTCGGCGCGGAGGGCGGCGAGATCAACTATTACTTCCTCAACGGCCCCGATCCCAAGCAGGTCCTGGAGCGCTACACCGACCTTACCGGCCGCATGACCCTTCCCGCGCGCTGGCAGATTGGCTATCACCAGTCGCGCTACAGTTACTATCCCGAAAGCATGGTGCGCTTCATCGCCGACAACTTCCGCGAGCGGCATATTCCTTGCGACGCCCTTTTCCTCGACATCCATTACATGGACGGTTACCGCATTTTCACCTGGGATAAAAGCCGCTTCCCCGACCCTGCCAAACTGCTTTCCGACCTGCGCCGGCAGGGATTCCGCGTGGTCACCATCATCGACCCGGGTGTGAAGGTGGACGCGAATTACTGGGTGTACCAGCAGGGATTGGCGGGGAATGATTTTGTCAAAATGCCGGATGGAAAAGTCTACCTCGGCAAGGTCTGGCCGGGCGACGCCGCGTTCCCGGATTTCACCTGGGACCGCGTGCGCGATTGGTGGGGTTCGCTCTACAAGGGATTGATCCAGGATGGCGTGGCGGGATTCTGGAACGATATGAACGAGCCTTCCATCTTCGACGTTCCCTCCAAGACCCTGCCGCTCGATGCGGTCTTCTACGACCGTGGGCTGCACAGCCCGCACGCCAAAGTGCACAACGTCTACGGCATGCTGATGTCGGAAGCCACGCGCGACGGCATCCTGAAGTACCGCCCCAACGAGCGCCCGCTGGTGATTACGCGCGACACTTACGCCGGAGGCCAGCGCTACGCCGCGGTCTGGACGGGCGATAACTCGAGCACCTGGGAGCATCTGCGACTCAGCCTGCCGGAGCTGATGAACATGGGCCTGTCGGGCCTCGCGCTCGTGGGCGCGGACATTGGCGGCTTCGCGCTGAGCCCCAGCCCCGAGCTTTACACGCGCTGGCTCGAAACTGGAGTGTTCTATCCTTACTGCCGCACGCACACGGAGTTCGGCAGCCGCAACCAGGAACCGTGGTCCTACGGCAATCGCCGCGAGCAGATTAACCGGCAATCCATCGAGCTGCGCTACCGCCTGCTGCCGTATTTCTACAACGTGTTCCACCGGTCGGCGGAAACCGGCCTGCCGGTGATGCGCGCGCTGCTGCTCGATTATCCCGATGACGCGAAGGCGGTCGCGACTCAGGATGAATTCCTGCTGGGCGACGACTTGCTGGTGGCGCCGGTGCTGAAGGATGGCGAAGTCTCGCGCAGCGTCTACCTGCCGAAAGGCGAGTGGTATGATTTCTGGTCGCGGCGACGGTACGCCGGCCCTGTCGAAATCCGGGCGGACGCGCCGCTCGACCGCATCCCGGTCTTCGCGAGAGGCGGCGCGGTGATTCCCACGCAGCAGGTGGTGGAGTACACGGATCAAGCGCCTATCAATCCCCTGACGCTGGAGGTTTATCCGCAGGGTGATTCTTCGCGCGATTATTACGAAGACGACGGGCTGAGCTACGACTACCGCAAGGGAGGTTACCTGGAACAGACGTTTACGGTGAAAACCGACGGCAACAGGATCACCGTGGCAACCTCCACGCGCAAGGGTTCCTACGAACCCCCGGCCCGCGCGCTGGAAATCAAGATTCATGGCGAGCACTGCGCGCCTCGACAGGTGGAGTCAGGCGGAAGCGCTCTGGCCGAGGCGGGGT
>JAIQGA010000352.1 GCA_020072925.1 Terriglobia bacterium
GGCTGTGTTCATGGCAGATGTCGCGGTGTTAGACTATGCCCGCGAGGAAGGAGCCCTGTCTCCTACTCGGTCTTTATACAACAATGGTGTGATACGGGATGGTGATTCGAGCGGCATGACTCGGCGGGGCCTCTTCGCGGGCTCTCGATGTCGGACGCGCTGTCGAATTCTCTTATCCGCAATAATGCCATCCGGACCGTCGTTGCCAAAGGAGGATGTGCCATGGTTACTGAAAAGCTGCTGCATCACGAACTCTTTGGGCTGTTGACGCCGAAGGAAGTAGAGAGGCTCAGCAACGCCTCGGGGGTCGTGAAGCTCAGGAAAGGTGAAAGAGCTTACGTCGAGGGAATCCCAGCGAGTCACATGTTTGTGCTCCTCAAGGGGAAGGTGGAACTGAGGCGGCCCACGCCGGGAGGCCTGAGCCTCCTGGTAGACGAAGTGGCCGAGGGAGGCGTCTTCGGGGTCTCCTCGCTTACGGGAGGGGAACGGTACCTCCTGAACGCCGAGTGCGTCGAGGACTCGGAGGTGCTCAAGGTGGAGAGCCTGGTCCTGCGCCGTCTGCTGGACGAGAACCCGGCCATCGGCTACGCCCTGCAGAGGAGGATCGCCCAGATTTTCTTCAAGCGTTACGTGGATGCCATGGAGCGACTCCGGTCCATCGTCATGTCGGTCCCGCTGGGGCCCGCTTAGAGTGAACAAAGAACTTAACCCAGCCCGGCGGAGCCGCAACCAAACTCGTTCAAGTGATGAGTGACCAGTGATGAGTGACGAGCAGGAATAATAAGCGCGCGGCGCGAAGAATTTCGGAAATAGCGTTGCAGAGGCCACGGAGAAAATCCGCTTCTCCGTGTCCTCTGTCTTTTCTCTGCGGTCTCCGTGTTAAATCTTTTTGAGCCGCCAAACGGAAGCGTATCATTACCGAGAGGCGCGCAGCCGCGAGCCGAGGGTTATCTTACCCTCAGCCCGGCAAGCTTGACCGCGCCGCGATGATACCCGTCGGGGAACAACCTCTGCAGCTCCTCCAGGTCGATGTGGTTCGCCTCGCAGGTTTCGTACACTGTGGGCACAATATTGTTGGCGGCAAAGCGCTCGCGAAGGAATTCGAGAATCTGCCAGTGCTTATCGGTGAGGCGGGGCATCTTCATCTCCGCAGCCCGGTGCAGGGCATACGGCTTGTCCCATTGGGAAGGACTGACCAGAAAACCGCGCACGTTGATCTCGTAGGTTTTTCCTTCTCCGCCCAAGGTAACCTTCTCGGCAAAACCCTCGACCCATGACTGGTCCAGATAGCCTTCTTTGTATGTGATCCCCGCCACCTTGCAGGCACCCCGCAAGTATCCCGCAGGGAACAGCTTCTTGAGTTCCTGAAGGTGCAGCCGATTCATCCGCGTGGTCTCGTAGACCAACGGGCACTTTCCCGTTTGCTTGTATTGGTCGCGAATGAAGTGGATGATTCTCCAGTGGTCTTCGCTCAGCCCACTGATGATTCCGACTTGGGGCGCCATGCCGCGCGCGAAATTCTCGTCCCAGGCATCGAAGTCCGCAAGGTATTCGTCGTTATCGATCGGGTAGGTCTTGTCTGCAAACTGGAAAGTGCCCATCGTTTCCCCTCCCGCCTCGGCCGTTTCCCCGGGCGTAACCATCGATTCGCGGCCTCCATTATAGACCTCGCGCCGCACTTGGTTGGGGCTTTCGTGAGCTTTCGGCGGGCGTGCGCAGGTGCTGAATTTCCGATACTATGGGGTCTCACACCACTTCAGGTTTTTGCCCACCAGCGTTGGATCGGTGCGAGTCTGCAATTGACATCATCAACCGAGAATTCCTCCGGATCGAATTCGCCGCCCACCCAATCCAATAGTTCCTCATGTTCCGGGTGGTTGGGATCACGGATAGCTTCCAAGAGATTGTAATACCCTGGAATACCACCGCAGTCTTCGGGGGGGCCGTGGAGTTTTCCGCCTAGGCAGACCGGATAGGGAACTCCCGGTTCGGGCGGCAACACTTTCTCCACGACGATCGCGTGCTCCCAACTGTCTCCAAAGTCGTAGGTGTACGTGGCCTTCGCTCCCACTTTGCCGAGAACCATGAAGAGGTGCGTGGTGCGTTCGTTGCCGATGGGATCCAACCCCATGAGCCGGTCTCTCGGGTCCGATTTCCCGAACCGCTTTGGGCCGATGCGGAATTCGTGCAGATGGGAGTTGTCCCACCCCATCGCCTCTTGCAGCACGTCGTGGAAATCTGCGAGCGTCAGGCCCGCCGGCACCAGCAGTCGGCGCCAGATCGGTGGCCTCGTATAGCGAAGGGTCACCTTCAGTTGGTAGATGTCGTTCGGAACCCAGCCTCTCTTAGTTGGCATTTCATCTCCTATTCCTATTTGCGACCAGCATGCGGCGCACGGAGGTGCGCCCGATCTGCAACCGGCGGGCGATCTCGGCTTTGCTCATGCCAGCACGGTGGAACTTCCGTATCTGGTCGGCGTGGAGGGCCGCCGTGAGTGGTCGGCCCAGACGTTGGCCGTTCTGACGGGCGTGGGCCAAGCCGGCGCGGACGCGCTCGCGCAGAATCTCCCGTTCGAATTCGGCAAAGGCCGCCAGCAGACCCGCCATCGCTCGACCGGCCGGCGTGGTCAGGTCCAGCGCCTCCGTCAGCGACACGAAGCCGACGCTGAGATGCTCCAGTTCTTGGAGGGTCGCCAGGAGATCCGTGACCGACCGGCCCCAGCGGTCGAGCCGCCAGACCAGCACCACGTCGATCTCCCGGCGGCGCGCGGCCTCCAGGAGCTGCTCTCGTCTTTCCCGCTGGACAGCGCCTGAGCCGATTTCTTTAACCTGCAGGACGATGGTCCAACCCCGCCTCGCCGCATAATCTCGCATCGCCCGAGTTTGCAGGGGAACAGTCTGCTGATCGTGGGTGGACACACGAGCGTAAAGACCGGCGCGAAGCACCGTTTTGCTTCGTCCGAAGGGGTGGCCAAAAACCTTGCCCGATTTTGATCTCGTAAGTGGGCGTTTTTGGCTCATTTCGAAGGAGTGGGTCGACCCGGCCCTAATCTATCCTTTTCGGCCAGGTAGGGAGCATTCTACTCTTGGCGGAGGCTAAGCGGAACCTCGGATTGTGCCGGCCTGCTGCTGCAGCGTCGCACGATAATTCCAGGGCATCCACGCTGCCGGGTTCTTCGCCAACTCCTCGGCGTGTTTCTGCAGTTCGGTGAGGTAGTCGAAGGGATTGGCATCATTCAATTCGCAAGTATGGATCAGGCTCATGAACAGGTCGCCCACCTCGGCACCGTTCTCCGTCTTATAAAATAGGGAGTTTTTCCGGTGCAGAATGCATTTCTTCAGGGCGCGCTCCACCAGGTTCGAGTCCAGGGGTGCGCCAGGTTCGCGGAGGAACAGCGTCAGCCGATCCCAGCGCTTCAGGCAGTACCGGATCGCCTCGCCCAGCCCCGAGTTGGGCTCCACTTTCTTTTCTGCAAACTGGGCGAGGAACCAAGCCTGCAGAGCATCCATCACGGGCTGGCTGTGCTCCTGGTGGAAGCGCAGCCGCTGTTCGGGCGTGAGGCCTTGTTCCTCGGCCTCCGCATCACAGCGGTAGACGTCGCGCAAGCTTTCCAGCACGAATTGGCACTCCTGGGGAAAGTTGGGCGTCACCTGCACAAAGCGCCGCCGGGCATGAGCGGCACAGTTTCCCAAGAGGATTTCCAGTTTCTCGGGCAGCTTCGGCAGGTTGCGCGACAAGGCATCACACATTTGAATAGGCGGCGCGAGTCCCTTAGCCCGCTCGGCCAGCACGCGGGCGAAGTTCTCTCCCGCATGATTCCGCCCCGTAAAGAACAGCGCGATGCGCCGCCCCTCGCGGGTGGACACAATCCCGCTGGTGAACAATCCCGTCCGCTCCTTCGAGCCCGACTCTTCGTCTTCCTCCGCGCGCTGAGGGCTCGCTCTCGCCAGCGCCAGGATCTTCATGCTGGTGTCATCGTTATAAAAGACTTCGCCTTATGCTGCCTGGCGGATCAGTTCGTCGAAAGCGGGCCGGATCACGGCGGCGATTTCCTCGACGATCTCCCACTGGGTCGAGGCCGGCAAGGGAATCCCCAGACTCGCCTCCAGTCCTTCCAACCGGTAAAAGGGCACCCCGCTACCGTACTTCAACAGCGCGATCATCGCCGCCGCACTTTCGTCGTACTTCTTCTCGCCCACACCCTCCGGCGCTTCCGCCTCGAAAACGTCCCCACACAGATTGCAGCGCAGCCGTTCCAACTCGTAGACGGTGGCCTCGAGCGGCGCATGGCCCACCACGCGGATGCGCAGCCCGGGCTCTTCCTGCATGTACACCTTCCCCTTCAAACATCCCGGACAGTGATCTCCGGACTTCAAAGAACCGTGCGCGATTTTGATTCGCTCGGCGCCCCCATATGCCTGGGCGCCGTTTCGTCCGTGCCCAGGTCTCGGCTTCTCGTTCGGGTTGGGAGGTAAGCTGTTTTTGAAAGGGGCTTTGATCCCCGCTTGCTCCAGCACCTTGCTTGTCTTCTCCGTGCTAGGCTTTGCCAACAGCGCGCGCAGTTGGCTGATGGTGGTGTTCTTCTCGCCGATCTTCTCGATCAAGTAGCTCAGCGCGTGGATCGCGGCTTCGAGCCTCTGACAATCCTCTTCGCCCAATGGCCCCTGACGTGCCCGCTCCCGTACCGCTTCCAGCTCTTCCAGATTCACTTCGATCACCTCGCGTCCGGGCTGCATCTCATCTCTCCGCCAGCAACTCCCGAAAGCGCGGCGTGAGCGGATACCCCAGCACTTCTTTGATCGACCGGTTCGGTCGCTTGTTCGGGCAGTTCTTGCCTCGCCCCGTCGTGCGCCCCATCACCACCCAGTTCGCCGCCCGATAACACGTGCCGCGGTAGCGTTCGGGATCGACGAAGGTCTCGAGAAAATAGATGGGGTGCCCGTAGATCCGTTCCCAGTCTGCCGCGATTCTTCGCGCCATCTGACCGAGAACGTGCGACGCCAAATGCGGGACGCGGACCCAAGGCAAAATGAGATAGCGCGGATTGTAGGCGAGAAAACGGATATTGCGGCGCCGCGCCTCCGCCGACCAGCCAATGAAGCGGTCGCGCGCGCCCAGGTGCCGCGGCGCCGAGGACCACGCCACACAGGCGATCGGTCGTCCCGCCGCATACACCAGGTACTTGAGGTGCTCGCCCACCGGCCGCGTGTAACCCAGCGGATGATACTGGGCGACAAGGTAGTTGAAGAGCGGTTCCTCGGGCGTGCGCCGCACTTGCTGAAACTCCAACGGCCGGATGGTCCGCAGCGAGGTCTCCAGGGGAGTGGTGTCCAGCAGGAGCGGGGCCAAGGCTTTCCCCCCGTCCGTCGCGCGCCGAGTCGACGGGTTACGGTGCACATGGCGCGCGGGCGGCAACTCCAGGCGCCCGGCCCGCTCAAGTTCCAGGAGCAGACCTCGGCAGACCATGTCGCGCAGTGCGCCGTTGGCCTGCTTCCACCCCCA
>JAIQGA010000353.1 GCA_020072925.1 Terriglobia bacterium
CTGGCGAAACACCGCTTCGAGCAGGGGCCTGCTGCCGGACATGGAAACTACACCCAGCGTGGCGTGCTGCCAGACGTCCTGATGGTCAAGCTCGGCGACCGCGACGTTGAAGCGGGAGCGCAGACGATCGCGCATCTTGCGCAACACCGCCCGCTTTTCCTTGAGGGAATGCGCGTAGGGAAGTTGGATCTCCAGGGTTAGCACGCCCACGGGCATCGCGTTGGCCTCCCTGAGGGAATGCTCACGCGATCGCAGGCTCGACGACTCTTTCCTTGACGTAAGCCTCGATCACGTCGCCGATCTTCACGTCGTTGAAGTTCTCGAGCGCGATGCCGCACTCCATCCCGGACTTCACTTCCGCGACATCGTCTTTAAAGCGCCGCAGGGAGCGGACTTTCCCGTCGTAGACCACCACGTTGTCGCGCAGCAGGCGGACCCGGGCGTCGCGCGTGATTTTGCCGTCCTGAAGATAAGAGCCAGCCACAGTACCAACCTTGCTGATATGGAACGTGTCGCGCACCTCGGCGCGCCCGAGCGAAATTTCCTTGTAGGTTACCGCCAGCAGTCCGGTCATAGCCTTCTTAATTTCTTCCGTGACGTTGTAAATGATCGTGTGCAGGCGGATATCCACGTTCTCCATCTGGGCCAGCTCGGACGCTTTCCGTTCCGGACGAACGTTGAACCCGATGATGACGGCATTGGACGCGGTGGCCAGGAGCACATCGCTTTCGGTGATCGCTCCCGCGCCGGCGTGGATAACCTTGATTTTCACCCTGTCGGTGCTCAGCTTGTTCAGCGTGTCGGCGAGCACCTCGACGGAACCCTGCACGTCAGCCTTGATGATCAGCGGCAACTCCTTGACGTCGCCGGCAGCGAGCTGCTCGTGCAACTGTTCGAGCGTGAGGCGCGCGCTCTTGGCGAGGGCGGCCTCGCGAAGTTTGCCCTGGCGATGCAGCGCAATTTGTCGCGCCTTGAGCGTGTCGTCAATCACCTGGACGCGGTCGCCGGCCTGCGGCACGTCTTCCAGCCCCAGGACTTCGGCGGGCGTGGAGGGAGGCGCATCGAGGGTCGGCCGCCCGTGGTCGTCAAACATGGCCCGGACCTTGCCGAAAATCGCGCCCACGATAAAGGAGTCGCCGATATTGAGCGTGCCGTTTTGCACCAGGACCGTGGCCACCGGACCGCGTCCACGGTCGAGCCGGGCCTCCAGCACCGTGCCATTGGCCAAGCGCTTGGGATTTGCTTTCAGCGCCTGCATATCCGCGACCAGCAGGATCATTTCCAGGAGCAGTTCCAGGTTCTTCCTCTGCTTGGCCGAGACTTCCACGGTTACGGTCTGCCCGCCCCACTCTTCCGGCATCAAGCCGTGGTCGGAGAGCTGCCTTTTCACGCGCTCCGCCTGGGCTTCGGGCTTATCAATCTTGTTGATCGCGACGATGATGGGAACCTTCGCGGCGCGAGCGTGGTTGATGGCCTCGAGCGTTTGGGGCATCACACCATCGTCCGCAGCCACCACGAGCACCACGATGTCCGTGACGCGGGCGCCGCGCGCGCGCATCATCGTGAAAGCTTCGTGGCCCGGCGTGTCGATAAAAGCAATCTTGCGCCCCTGGACTTCGACTTGATACGCGCCGATGCTCTGCGTGATTCCGCCGGCTTCGTGCGCGGCAACATTGGTCTTCCGGATTGCGTCCAGCAGCGAAGTCTTGCCATGATCGACGTGACCCATTACGGTGACGACGGGAGCGCGGGGCTGCAAATCCTCCGGGTGATCCGCCTCCTCCACCTCCTGGAGCACTTCCTCTTCGAAACTCACGACGCTGGCTTCCGCGCCAAACCCGCGCGCAATATCGGTGGCGGTCTGGCCATCGAGAGTCTGATTGATGGTGGCGAAAATTCCTTTGTCCAAGAGGCGCTTGATCACGTCCTTGGCGCGCACGCCCAGTTTCTCGGAAAGTTCCTTGATGGCCACGCCCTCGGTGATGGTGATTTTGCGCGTGATGGGTACTTCTTCCGGCGCCAGAGGTCGGGCCGGAGCTTGCGGGGCGACAACCGCGTGGCGCAGTTGCCCCATCGGGCGCCCAACCGGCGGGCGTACCGCAGGCACGCCTCCGGTCGCAACTCCGGCGGCCGAAGCGGCAGGCCGCGCGGAAGTCGGGTGCATGGGCCGAGGCTCTCCGGGACGCCGCGGCGCCAGAGGCCGCCCGGGGGCAACCTTCGTCAAGACGGCCTGGGGATAGATCGGCTGGCTGGAAGTTGAGTCGCCGTGACGAACCCCCCGCGCTACGCGCGCCCCCTTTCCGTGAGCAAGGCCTGGAGCGAGCACGGGAATGGGTTCGGGGCCCTTGCGATGTCCAACGCCTTCCACGGGGGCACCCGCTTGCGCGGTGGGCAACGGAGGCGCTTCGGGTCCCGTCCTCGGCACCGGAGGTCCCGGCAAGGGCCGTCCCACGGCAGGCCGGACCGGCCCAACCGGGGATGGAGGAGCCATGCGGCCTCCGGCCGCCGGAGTTGGTCCGGGGTGAGGAGCAGGCGAGACCGAAGCAGTAACCTTTTCCGCTGCTCGGGCGGCCGGAGCGGGCTTAGGCGGCGGAGGTGGAGGCGGAGGTGCCACCACGGCTTTGCGGGCCGCAGCTTTGATTTCGGCAATCGTCCGCGTCAGGGGATGCAGCTCGGGTTTGATCTCGAGCGGCTTCTTCACTTCGACATGCGCAGGAGGTGTTGGAGTGCCCACCGCTTCAGGCACGGGCTCCGGGGCCGGGGCTTCTCCCGGCGCGGCTTCCTCCGTGCCCTCAGCACGGAAATGCGCCCGAACCTTATCCGCAATATCGTCTTCCAGGGCGCTCGAATGCGAGTGCTTGTCGGTTATCCCGATCTCCGGCAGATACTCCAATACCACCTTGCTTTTGACTTCCAGCTCGCGTGCCAGATCGTTGATCCTAATCTTTCCCATGCTTTTCTTCGATTACTCCCTTACTCCCGTCCAGTGTCCTGAGCGGCTCGAATGTCCCGGGACCATCCTTCCTGGCCCCGGTCCTTTTATGTTTGATCCTCGTGTCCTCCTTTTTCAGATTTCGCTTCTTCCGTCACACTCGGCTGTTCGGCGGCGGTTTCTTCTGCTTTCTCCTCCACGTGCGCCTCCTCGGCGCTCGCGGCGACTTCAGTGGGAGGCTCCTCAGCAGGAGGCTCCTTAGCAGGCGGCTCCTCCGCCTGTGGCGCCACGAGAGAGCCCGCATCCAATATCGCGGCTATTTCCTTCTGCGCCGCGCTTAGCTCTTTTCCCCCGGCCGCTTTCTTCTCCTCTTCTTCCTCTTCGAGAATGGCATCAGCTTCCGCCGCAGCCGCCATCCCTGCCGTCGAGGACTCGTCGCGCTCGAAGTAATCCGTGACCACGCGGCGGATTCTTTCCACCGTCTTCTCGCCCACGCCCTGGATTTGCATCAGGTCGTCTGGGGTCATTTGGGCAAGCTGCTCGACGGTCTCGATGCCATGGCCGCGCAATTTCTCCAGGGTCTTGTCCCCCAATCCCTTCAGCTCCGAAATCGACGCGCCGCGCAGCGCCATCGCGGCCATCTGGGATTCGATCTCCTGGCGCTTCTCTTCCTCGCTCTTGATGTCGATGTGCCAGCCCAAGAGCTTCGCCGCCAGGCGAACGTTCTGACCTTTCTTGCCGATGGCTAACGACAACTGCGTATCATCCACGATCACTTCCAGGTGCTTCTGTTCCATGTCCACGACCGAAACGTGGTTGATCTTGGCGGGACTGAGCGCGTTGGCAGCGAAGACCAGGGGGTCCTCGTTGTATTCAATGATATCGATTTTCTCGCCCCGCAATTCGCGAATGATGGATTGCACGCGCATGCCCTTCATCCCCACGCAGGCGCCGACGCAATCCACATCGGGGTCCTTGGAGAAGACCGCCACCTTGGTACGCTCGCCCGCTTCGCGCGCGATCGCCTTGATAACGACGGTGGAGTCGTAGATCTCCGGAACTTCCATCTCGAAGAGCTTTTGAACCAGCATGCCGTCTGCCCGGGAAACGATCACCTGCGGGCCGCGGGCCGCGCGGTCCACCTGGGTGATGACCGCGCGCAACCGGTCGCCGATCTGGTAGCTCTCCAGGCGTGACTGCTCCTTGCGCGGCATCCGCGCTTCGGTCCGGCCAAGGTCCACGATGACGTCGGGGCCTTCCATGCGCTTAACCGTGCAATTCACCAGTTCGCCCACGCGCTGGTTATATTCCGCGTAAACCGTGTCGCGCTCGGCCTCCCGGACTTTCTGGAAGATGACCTGTTTGGCCGCCTGCGCAGCGATTCGCCCGAGGACATCGGTGGCCTTGGGAATCCGGACTTCACCTTCCAGTTCCACCTCGGGGTTGATTTTCCGCGCCTGCTCCAGCCCAATCTCATGATCGGGGTCCTGGACCTCTCCGACCACTTTCTTCACGGCATGAACTTCCACCGCGCCGGTCTCCTTATTGAACCGTGATTGGAGGTCTTCCGCAGTTTTGTAATACTTCCGCGTCGCGACCAGGACCGCGTCCTCGACCGCCGCAATGATGATCTGCGCATCAATGCCCTTCTCGCGGCTCAGTTGATCAATCGTCTGATACAGGAGACTCGTCGTCACAACCTACCCCCAACCTGGGGACTGGGTACCAAGGGCGAGAGGCTGACCAGCTACGACGCTCTGCCCTCCAGTTCCAAACTTTACAATTCCACTACCAGTCGGGCCTTCTGAATGTTCGCAAGGTCCAGTTCTTTCACGCCCCCTGCGCCCACGTCCAGCCGGACTCGGCCCTCATCGAAGCCCGCCAGGTGTCCCTCGAGCACGGTCTGGTTTTCCAATGGCTCACGCAACACAATGCGCGCCCGGCGTCCCGCAAAATGCGCGAAGTCGCTGGGCTTGACCAGCTTGCGGTCGAGGCCGGGAGAGGAAACCTCCAGGACATAGCGCCCCGGGAAGGGGTCCTCCACATCCAGAATCGCGCTCAGTTGCTCGCTCACCAGTTGGCAGTCCGCGTGCGAGACGCCCTCGGCTTTGTCAATATAGACACGGAGCAAGGGATTGGAGCGGCCGCCCTTGACCTCAACATCGACAAGCTGCAGACCTTCCGAGAGCGTCACCCGCTCGGCAATCTCGCGAATTTTATCCACGTCAGACATCTTGCCCGGCCTCGCTGGGCACTCTTATCCTCCGCCGAATTCTCCGCGGGTCGAATTCGACGAAAACACGCCTAACAAAAAAGTGGGCTTTCGCCCACTATGTGCGTTCGCCAATTGAAAGTATAGACCTCGCCCTGGGGAAATGCAAGGCCGGTCACTAACTGGGTAGCGTCAACTCTTTTGTGTAAATTGCTTGAGGGGTTTCTTCTCCCAGGAGCGGTTTAAGTGACTGATGACGCCGAAGACGATACGGTCGCAACTGGCCGGATTCGTGAAGCTGGAGATCGGCCGAGTGCGCCGCC
>JAIQGA010000354.1 GCA_020072925.1 Terriglobia bacterium
CGGCTCTTGGGCAGGAGCCGGGCGCCCGTGACGACCAGAAAAACGCCGAAGACATAAAGAACCCATTCAAAGTGCTGCACCAGTTCCACACCCGCCAGAATAAAAAGCCCGCGCAAGACCAGCGCCCCCAATACGCCCCAGAACAAGACCCGATGCTGGTATTCATCCAGCACGGCCATGTAACCGAAGATCGCGGCAAACACAAAAATGTTATCGGCAGACAGGGATTTCTCGAGTAGATAACCCGTGAAGAACTCCACGGCAGCCTGGGGTCCAAGCCAGAAGTAAATGGCAAGATTGAAAGCCAGCGAGAGCACAATCCAGAACGCGCTCCAGGCTGCGGCCTCGCGAAGGCCGAGAGGATGCGCGCGCCGGTGAAACGCGCCCAGGTCGAGCGCCAGCAGCGCCAGCACGACGAGATTGAAAAGCACCCAAGGAAGGAGGCTGTGCATGCGGAATCCTGGTGCTTGGTCCTCCGGAAACTCCGGGGCGAAGGAGAGTTCGGGAACGCCTACTTCAGGCGCGGGGACTTCTCGAGCGCGCCCAGCGTGGCCACCACCACACGGCCGACAATCGTCAAGCTCAGAGGGCTGCAGTGCTCGAGCGTGTCGTCCGCCGTGTGCCAATAGCGATGATTCTCGGGGCCGTAGTCAAGATCGATAAGGTCGACGGCGGAAACTCCCGCGTTGACAAACGGCATATGGTCGTCTTCCACGGGGGTCTGATGGTCGCCGGGAAAATACCTGCCATAGCCCATCTGGTGGGCCGTCTGGAACACCAGATCCGCAAGCCAGGGCGTGGAGTTATCTTCTCTATGAATATCCAGCTTGGCATCGCCGATCATGTCGACCAGGATCATCGCTTGCACACGCCCGAGTTCACCATTTGAAATGAGCTTTTGCAGGAAGTGGCGGCTGCCGTACAGGCTATCGGCGTCCGACCACTCGCGCGGCACGGATTCCTCGCCGTCGAAAAAGACCAGCCAGTAGGTCAGCTCATTCTTGCGCGCGGAGAGAACGCGCGCCAGTTCCAGAAGCAGCGCCGCGCTCGAGCCGCCGTCGTTGGCTCCCACGAAGCGAAAATCCGAGAACCGTTTGGTGTCGTAATGCCCGCTGATGATCACCACCTGGGGCCGCGTGCCGGGAAACTTCGCCACGATATTGGTCATCGGCAGAACGCCAACGGGGGTACGCGCCCGGAATGAATCCTCCTCGACCTGCGCGCGCGTGGAACGCAGTTGCCGGAGAATCCAGCCCCGCGCCGCCGCGAGTTCGGGCGACCCCGCCGGCCGTGGGCCGAACGCCACCAGGCGTCTCAGATCGTCAAACGCCTGCCCGCCATTGAACGTGGCGCCGTCGGCCGCCGCGGCGAATTTGGGCGCAACGAGTAGCGACACAACCACGCCGCAGGCCAGCAGCCGCAGGACTTCGCACCCCTTATGCCTGCTGCTCACGCCGGCGTTTCCATTTCTTGCGGAGTTGAACCAGCCAGGAGAGACCGATGCTGAAAATGTAGAGCCCGACCAGCGGTATCCAAAACATGAAGAGTGTCGTCCAGTCGGGGGTGGGAGCGATGGCCGCCGCCACGATCGCGGAGAGCAGCACCGCGTAGCGAATCTGCTTGATCAGGAACTTAGGCGTTACGATGCCGAATAACGAGAGAAGCAATATTACAACGGGTAATTCGAAGATGACGCCGACCCCCACGATAATCGTCAGCGCCAGGTTCCAGTACTCGTTGATGCTGATCATGGGGTTGAAGCGCTTGCCGAACTCCACCAGGAACTTCAGGGCGGCGGGGAAGGCCATCTTGTAGGCAAACGCGCCCCCGGTGAAGAAAAGCACGCTGGTGAGGAAGACAAACGGCCAGACGTAGCGCTTCTCGTGGCGGTAGAGCCCCGGCGAGACAAACAGCCAGACCTGCCACAGGACGTACGGCGACGCAAGAAACAAGCCCGCCACGATGGATAGCTTGATATAGAGGTTGAAAGGGTCTGTAGGATTAAAGTACGCGAGTTTTTCGGGTAGGCCCAGGGCGTGCAGGGTGTCCGTCATGGGCTTGGCGAGGAAACCGTAAATCTGATCGGAGAAATAGAAGCAAACGCCGAAACCCACGAACAGGGCGATCACCGAGCGAAGCAGGCGCTGGCGCAATTCCTCGAGGTGCTCGAGGAACGACATCTGCCTGCCGCCTAGTTGCTCTTCCTCAGGGTCGGGGTTCGGATTCTGGGGGGGCGGGTTCTGGATCGTTGTGGCCATAATTCGGGGTGGGGGAAGACGTGCCTCCCTCGTACCGGTCTAGGTTCCGAATCTCATCTTCGAGCGAATTCTTCAGCTCGTTGGAGGCGCGCCGCAACTCCCCTAGCCCTTTGCCGATCGTGCGCGCAATGTCGGGCAACTTCTTCGGCCCAAACAGCAAGAAGGCGATGAACAGAATGAAACCGATCTCGGTAAAGCCACCGCCAAACAAGTTTAACCTCTCCTGGGCATCATATGAGACCCCCGAGGGCTTGTCAAGGTAATCCCCCGACCCGCCACGGGGGAAGATCAAATTTCCACCCGCCCGCGAGTTCAACAACGCCTGACGGGACCGGCCGATCAAATGGCGCGACTTGCTCCCGCTCCCACGGACGTCTACAATCAGGCCTATGCGCAGCCGGCTGCCGCTCTGGCCCGCTCTGCTGAGTGTTCTCTGCGCGATCCTATTTGCCCGAAGTCTTCATGCGCAGTTGCCGCCGTGGCTTAAGAACTGCCTTCCCTTCCCTACCTTCGCGGATGAAATCCAAGCCTTGCTAAACGAGGAAGAGCGGAAGGCGACCGAACATGACGTCGCCCAACCAAAGGTCCGCATCGTCGAGGTAAAATTTGAGGGCGCACTCGATCTGCCGGAACCGGAGAAGGCGCAAATCACTGCCAAGCTCAAGCAAACGACATACCCGCATAACTCCGATTGGGTCGAGGTTTCTCGCGAAAATGTAAGGGACGCTTTGAGGGATCGAGGATATATTTACGCAAAGGTAAGCGCAAGCCCGAATGTCATAAGCAGCGATGCCAAAGAGAAGCGCGTCTCGCTGGCTGTTCAGGTTAGCGAAGGCTCACAATATCGCCTGACGGAAATCGAGTTTGCCAATGCCCATGTGTTTGCGCCTGCGGAACTTCGGAAGCAGTTTTACATGCACGACGGCGACATCTTCGATCTGAGCAAAATCCGAGAGGGCATCGAACACCTGACTTGGCTATACGGAACGCGAGGGTACAGCAATTTCACCGTCGAGCCGGACCTACGGCCTGACAATGCTTATCAGCGGATTTCGGTCACCATGCACCTAAACGAGGACAGGCAATTTAGAGTGGCCAGCGTTGAGGTCCTCGGCCTTGAGAAGGAGGTTGCTGAGCATGCTGTGAAGATGACGCTCCAACCGGGCGAGATCTTCAGCCCGAAGCTGTTCGATGCCTTCTTTGAAAAGAACAAGTCCCTTTTGCCCGCTGGCGTGCCCTTGGCGGACTTAAAGGAAAGGGCGCAAGTAAAGCAAAACACTAAGGACAACACGGTCACCGTCGTGTTCGATTTGCGTCACTGCCCGTAAACCTTGTAGGTGAAACTCCCTACTTGGTTTCTCGACTTTTCCCCGCCTCGGAGGTGACTCCTTGTCGCTTCCGCCTCAATCCCCAAGACCCCATCCGGCTCCAGGCTTTCCTGCCTGCTGGACTTAACCCATTTATTTAGTGTCATTTATAAGATGCTTCCGGGGCTCGGCACAGAGGCGAACACCGACTCCAAATGACTCTTGTCCACTACTTAGGCATATGGTACACTCCCTGCTGTGCTGTTACCCACCTTAGGAGCATCCCCTAGATGAAACAAGCTCGGCGGCTTGCTTGGTTCGTTTGTTCGACAATTCTGCTTTGTGCGCTTTTGGGAGGTACGTACGGCCGGCAAGTTGAAGCCACGACGAATCCCGACGATTCCGACGTCAAGGGCAGCTTCAATGCCTTCACGCAAGTTTTCAATGTGGTCGAACAGAACTACGCCGACCCGGTGAACCCGGACAAAGCCGTTTACGGCCCTCCGAACAGTAATATCGGCGCCATCCCGGGTGCGCTTCGCACACTCGATCCCCACTCGAATTTCTTCGATCCCCGCGCCTTCTCGTTGCTGCGTGAAGACCAGGAGGGGAAGTACTACGGGGTGGGGATGTCGATTCAGGCGCGGCCGGGCAAAATGGGCAAGCTCATCACCTTTGTGGTGACTCCCGTTCCGGGCTCGCCGGCGTTTCGTGCGGGGATCCGTCCCGGCGACATCATCGCCAAGGTCAACGGCAAACCCACCGACGGCCTGGGCACAGGTCAGGTAGCGGACCTGCTCAAGGGGCCCAAGGGGACCAACGTCCACATCACCGTGGTCCGCGAGGGATACGACCAAGCCCTGGAATTCAATATCACCCGCGATGAGATTTCGCAGAAGAGCGTCGACGACGTGTTCCAGATCGCGCCGGGCATCGCTTACGTCCACATCGCCAAGTTCACCGAAAACACCAACGATGAACTTTCGGAGGCTCTGAAGAAGCTCAACGAAAAGACCCTTCAGGGGCTGGTTCTTGACCTGCGCGGCAATCCCGGCGGCCTGCTCAACGAGGCAGTGGCGGTTTCAGACCATTTCCTCGAGAAGGGCCAGTTGATTGTCTACCATTACGGCCGCCACTCGCAGGAGAAGCGCTATTACGCGAGCAAAGGCGATAACGGCAACGAGTATCCCATGGTGGTGCTGGTGAATGGCATGACGGCGAGCGCCGCGGAAATTGTGACCGGCGCCCTACAGGACCACGATCGCGCGCTGGTGATAGGTGAACCGAGTTTCGGCAAGGGACTGGTCCAGACCGTCTACCCGATGAGCGAGCACACCGGCCTGGCGCTGACCACGGCACGCTATTACACTCCCAGCGGTCGGCTTATCCAACGCGATTACACGAATGTCTCCTTGTTTGACTATTATTATCATCCCGAGAATGCCACGCCTCCTCACAACGAAGTCCGCCTTACCGACGGCGGCCGCGAGGTCTACGGAGGCGGTGGGATCACCCCCGACGTCAATGTCCTGGAAGCGAAGCTCACCCCGACCGAAGAATTGTTGCTGCGCGGCGCCTGGTCCAAGGACGACGCCTACAACAAGTTCGGCAAATACTATCTGGGCATCCACAAAACCATTCCGCCGGATTTCCAGGTGACCGATCAGGTTATCCAGGAATTCAAGACTTTCCTCGCCAAAGAGCACTACCAGGTCTCCGACCAGGACCTGAACGCCAACCTCGACGACATCAAGAAGGAGATTCGCGCTCAACTCATCCTCTTCATTTATGGAGAAAATGAGGCAGACCGAGTCCGCATTCAGAGTGATATGCTGGTCGAGAAGGCGCTTCAGGACATGACGCGGGCCAAGGACCTTCTCGCCAATGCCAAGCGCT
>JAIQGA010000355.1 GCA_020072925.1 Terriglobia bacterium
GGAGTCTACGGAAGAACTGCGGAGTGTTTCTCTCCGCGGCTGCTGTCTTCCGGCTTCTCCGTGGCCTCCGTCTTGCCGCTTCTCGGTGCCCTCTGTGTTAAATGTTCTTAGCCGTCCACTTTCAACCGTTACCTGATTAATGGACAGGCACGCAGGTTGAGGTCCCGAAGATACAGCGGGAATTCAGGCCTTCCAACGTTCGCGGAAGAATCTCAGGAAATGCCCGCGGTCGCGAAATGCTTCGGTGCCGCCGGGGCACGTCGTGGAGAGCGCTCCCGCAAGGTTGCCATAGGCAAGACAGGTGGAGAGGTCAGCTCCGCGCACGAACTGATGGAGAAATCCCGCATCGAAGCTGTCTCCTGCACCGACGGGATCAACGGCCTCAACCGCCAGGGGCGCCGCGGTGACTTCTTCCTTGCCACGCCGCGCCAGGGCCCCCAGGGGCCCGAGCTTGACGACAAGCACGCGAACGCGTTCCGCGAGAAGCCTGACGGCTTCCCGCAGATCCTCCGTGCGCGCAATTTTCCTGGCTTCGCGCTCGTTGGGCAGGAAGACGTCGACGTACTGGAGGACTTCGTTCAAATCTTCTCCCCAACGGTCTTCGGGGTCGTCGTTGGTGTCGAGTGAAGTGGTTAATCTCGCCTCCTTCATTCTCCGGAAGAGTTCTGGAATACGCGGCCGTAGAGCGCGATGCAGGAAGAAAGAGGAAAGATGAAAGTGCCGCGCCGAGGTCAGATACTTGAGATCGAGGTCCTCGAAGCACATTTCAAACATCGTGCCCGGGTACGTCAGGATGTTCCGGAAGCGCGGGCGCGGCAGGATCACGGTCAGCCCGGTGGTCGTGGCGCCGCTCACGCGGCGCACGCGGGAGACGTCCACGCCGCCCTCCGCGAGGCGCTCCAGCGCAATTCGCCCCAGTGGGTCGTCTCCGATGCGCGAGATGAATCCCACGCGGCTCCCCAGCACCGCGAGGTTGTGCGCAAAGATCGCCGAAGAGCTTCCCAGCGTCAGCGCCAGCCGTTCGGCAAGGAGCTCGCGCTCCGGGTCGAGTTGCTCGGGAAGACCGTAGAGAATCAGGTCCAGATTCAGTTCACCCACCACCGTCACATCTAAGTCAGCCACTTGGCATCCTTTCCCGCCGGGCCCGGCTCCGGGATCAAAACGTACCCCACGCCGAGGGAGCTTGTCCTCGCTTTAACCCTCGATCTGTGAAACCTTCTGCGCGGCAGGCCTTTTTAATACTTTTGCCTTCCACAGTCAAAACTGCGGCGAGATGCTGTCCAAGAATTCCGGTTATCAGCACGCAGTGTTGCTCGCCGTTCGCGCCTTCCCGTCTAGGCAAAACGCCTCGAATCGTGATACACCTTCGGCGATGGCGACCTCCACTGTCACTCGGCGCATCGCGCAGGCGTCCGGCATCGTCATGGCGAGCGTGCTGGCCAGCCGCCTGCTCGGTTTTTTCCGAGAGTGGACGGTGGCCCACCAGATCGGCTCCAACGCCGTCACCGACGCCTATTATGCAGCCTTTAATCTCCCCGATTTCCTGAATTACCTGGTGGCCGGAGGGGCCCTCAGCATTACCTTCATCCCCGTCTTCACGCGCTACATGGCAGAAAACCGCGAGGAAGAAGGTTGGCATGTCTTTTCCGCGGTCATCACCGTGATGGGCGTGTTGCTCGTGGTGTTCATCGTGGCGGGAGAAATTTTCGCTCCGCAACTGGTCAAGGTGATCGCCCCGGGATTTTCTCCTGTGGAGAAAGAGCGCGTGGTGTTTCTCACTCGCCTGATGCTTCCCGCGCAGATCTTCTTTTATCTCGGCAGCATCTTGAGCGCGGTCCAATACGCCAAGGCACAGTTTGTGGTCCCTTCGCTCGCCCCCATCTTCTACAACGCGGGCATCATCCTGGGCGGCGTTTTGCTTTCCTGGCGCATCGGAATTACGGGTTTTGCGGTCGGCGTGATCGGCGGGGCGTTCGTGGGAAATTTCCTGTTGCAAATCTATGGCGCGCGGCGGGCGGGCGCGCGCTTCACGCCCAATTTCGACATCCGGCACCCCGGCTTCCGGATGTTCATCAAGCTCACCATTCCCATCATGCTGGCGCTCTCGCTCGTCTTTACTGACGACTGGATCATCCGCTGGTTCGGCTCCTTCCTGGTCCCCGCTTCGATTACCTGGTTGAGTTACGCCAAGACGCTCATGCGCGTTCCTCTGGGGGTGGTGGGGCAGGCGGTGGGAGTGGCGTCGTTCCCCTTCCTGGCACAGCTTTATTCAGAAGGAAAGATCGAGCAACTGAACGCCACGCTGAACGCCACGCTCAAGGGCCTGCTGCTCCTGCTGGTGCCGATCTCCGCCCTGACGATCGCGGAGAGCGTGCCGCTGGTTTACTTTGTTTTTTCGCACACGCGCCTGACCGGGTCGGACCTGCACGCCACCGCCGCCACGCTGGTTTTTTTCACGCTCGGCATGTTCGCCTGGGGAGCCCAGAACATCCTGGCGCGGGGATTTTATGCCGCGCGCGACACCATCACTCCGGCGGTCGTCGGCACGGCGCTCACCTTCCTTACTCTTCCCGTTTACTGGCTGCTGGTGCAGCGGCTCGAGCATCTCGGCCTGGCGCTGGCCAGCTCCTTGGGCATCATCGCCTACACCGTGATTTTGTTCTTCCTTCTGAATCGCCGCGTGAAGAACCCGGAAAGCACCGAACTGGTAGTATTCTTCTTGAAACTCGTCGCCGCCTCGGGGCTGGCCGGCCTGGCGTGCCTGCACCTGACCAATTACCTCGGAGCGCACATTGGCTGGCACACCACCCACCAGGCGTTTTTCGTGCTGGTCATCGTCAGCGCGGTGGGTTTCGCCCTGACTGTTCTCTTCGCCAAACTGCTGCGCATCCGCGAATTGGATTCCTACATGAAGAAAGCGCTGCCATTTTGGAAACCAACCTAAGTGGCAAGTTCAGACGCAAATTCCTGCGCTTATCTAAAGCTTCGCAAGTGATCGGCCGATGTTAAGGAAGTGAAGTTCGAAGCCTACCACTTAATGTAGTATCATTCAGGCGACGGCGGTCTGGCTGCTAAAATGGCACGCTATACTCTGCACCTGGGTGATTGCTTTAGCTGGATGAGCTCCCGCTCGGAGAACTCGATCCAGGCAATCGTCACCGACCCGCCATACGGATTGAAGGAATACACTTCCAAGGAAAAAGAGAAATTGCGAAACGGTCGAGGCGGCGTGTGGCGAATTCCGCCTTCCTTTGATGGCTGCAAGCGCAGCCCGCTGCCGCGATTCACCGTCTTGACCGAGGAAGATCGCGAAAGGCTTCACAGCTTCTTTCAACAATTTGCGGCACTGGCCCTGCGAGTCCTCACTCCCGGCGGACACCTGTTCATCGCCACGAACCCGCTTCTCTCACATCTGGTTTACCTCCCGCTCATGAGAGCAGGTTTCGAAAAGCGGGGAGAAATTATTCGGCTTGTCAAAACGCTTCGCGGCGGGGACCGCCCCAAGAATGCGCACGGAGAATTCTCGCAAGTTACGGTCATGCCGAGGTCCGGCTGGGAGCCCTGGGGCCTTTTTCGAAAGCCTTGCGAGGGACGCGTTCAGGATAACTTGCGCAAATGGAAAACCGGCGGCCTGCGTCGCATCTCGTCCGAAAGGCCCTTTGAAGACGTAATCCGCTCCGCGCCGACGCGTGCCGAAGAGCGCGCCATTGCCCCGCATCCTTCACTCAAGCCACAAGCCCTGATGCGGCAACTTGTTCGGGCCTCGCTTCCCCTGGGCGCGGGCACCGTGCTGGATCCGTTCATGGGCGGCGGCTCTACGATTGCCGCAGCGCTGGCCGTGGGATATGACAGCATCGGGATTGAAGTCGATCCTGCCTTCTACAGGATCGCGGAGAATGCCATTCCCCGACTTGCGAAACTCCCCCTCGACGAAAGTCGAACACCCACCAAGACCCGCAAAAGCACCCAACCCTCCGATAGCGTCCTTGCGCTCCCGTTCCAGATGTGACAATATCCGCCCCCCCGAGGGGGGCGTGACCCCGGCCAGGCAGCGGGATGGAGAAGTCGGCGCGTACCATTGCGCAGGGGAAGGTCGTCATGGCTGCCATTTGGGTGAGTTTGACTTTCGATATAATTCGCGCAAGAATGACCATGAGAAGGCGGCGCTCCTTGACTCTCGATGAGTTTCAGTGAAGAAGGCTCGCTCGTCGGGACTCGTAGGGCGGCATCGAACAGGTGAGACTATGCAATACGACGCCCGCCGGTTAATG
This sequence comes from Terriglobia bacterium, assembly GCA_020072925.1. Classification (GTDB taxonomy): domain Bacteria; phylum Acidobacteriota; class Terriglobia; order UBA7540; family UBA7540; genus JAIQGA01. The sequence goes on from JAIQGA010000355.1 coordinate 4,272, forward strand.
GAAACCCCGATCTATGGGGCCGCCGAAGTCGCGCGCTATGTGCGCGTGCCCTACCAAACACTTCGCTACTGGATACGCGAGAACCCCCTAATCGAACTTGCTTCTTTGTCCCCTCTTAGGCTCTCTTTCATGAACCTCATGGAGTGCCACATGTTGAGCTCCATGAGGTCTACTTATCGGATCTCCATACCAAAAGTGAGGGCATCTCTTGCGACCCTTGCCAGAATCCACCCTCATCCGCATCCACTTGTTGACCAGCCATTTGAGACAGATCAGGTGGACCTTTTCATCCGTGAACTAGGAGATGAGGTGATCAACCTCTGTCGCAGTGGCCAGCTCGCACTGAAGGAGATTATCGGCGTTCATCTCAAGCGCATCGAGGTTGATGCTACCGGCATGTATCGGTTTTTCCCATTTATCGAGGAAAGGACCGCAAGGGAGCCAAGAAGCATCATGATTTCACCTGTTATCTCCTTTGGGAAACCCGTTATATCCGGAACCGGCATATCGACCGCGGTGATCGCTTCTCGCTTCCACGCACGGGAATCCGTAGATGCCCTCGCAGAAGAGTATGGGCGACCCCCCAGAGAGATCGAGGAAGCAATTCGATGGGAGTCAGCAGCAACCGCCGCATGATGATTTCGTTCTTTTCCTTGACGAAAATCTTCATAAGTGCGCGCCCATCCTTTCCGTCTTAGAGCAGGCGAATATCCGCTACAAACGGCATACTGACATATTCGAGCCAGGGGTACTCGACGAGGTGTGGTTGCCGAAAGTATGTCAACATGGATGGATAGTGCTAACCAAGGATAAGGGAATAAGGTACAACGAACTGGAAATTAGGGCAATAATATCAAACAAGGGTAGAGAATTCGTATTCACTTCAGGGAATTTGAGCGGAGCGCAAATGGCGGAGATCCTCTCCAAAGCCCTGCCCAAAATACAGCGCCTGAGCCAAAGGGTGAGCGCTCCGTTTATCGCATCAATAACCCAGAAAGGCGAAGTACATGTTAGATATGACGAAAATGGGTCAGTCTACGAGCAACGAAGAAAAGCAAGAAGCAAGTAATCTGAACCCAAAGATACAAGTGATTCTCGAGCAGGCGACATCCCGCCGCCTCATGCTCAACCCACAGCGTCAGAATCCCATGACGCGCAGAAAGTGAACTCTTTCCTTCGAAGACGGAG
>JAIQGA010000032.1 GCA_020072925.1 Terriglobia bacterium
GACCAAGCGCGACCGGGTGCTGGCGGAGCGGCCCGTGCGGGCGTCGCGCCGCCTGCGGGAGTTTGACGCCGAGATCGACACGCTCCTGGCGCGGGACGGCACACGCCTGGTCCGCGGGCTGCTGGCGCGGGAGCCCGGGCGTATCGCCCGGCTGCACGATCAGGCTGACCTCGATGTTGGGCGTCACATCCATGGGAATGTTGTTTCGGCGGCAGGCTTCGTAGACGTGGCGGAACACCACGAGCATGTCCTCGTAGCGCGGCGAAGGATACTGCTCCATGTCCGCGCCGATCGTGGGCCGGAAGATGCACACGGTGGGAAAGGCTCCGATGCCCGTGATGTAGTCGATGGCCTTCAGCGTATCCTCGAGCGGTTCGACGCCCGCGACAATTTCGCCCGAGCACGCGCCCTTGCCCAGTTTTCGCGCGGTGTATTCGAGCGCGCGGAAGAACGTCTGCTGCCCCACGAGCTTCTGCTTGCCGGGCAGGAATCTCGCGAAGTACTCGGGATTGTGAAACTCATAACAGAAGCTGAAATGATCGGCGCCCAGGTCGATGAGTCGATCATATTTCCAGAACTCCAGCGAGGGAATCAGTTGCAGCCCTACGAGCGCGCCCACGCGCGATTTCACGGCCTTCACGTAGGGCGCGGCTTCGTCGAGGTCGCGGTTGGTCTGGTAACCGGAATTGAAATGCACGAACGTGACGCCGGATTCCTGCTTCGCGGCACGCGCCACTTCGACCACGTCGTCGACATCCTTCGCCGCCACCTCGTTGACGCCCACGTTCAAGCCCGTGGCGCAGAACCCGCAGTTGAGCGCCGGCGAGTGGTACCAGAATCCGCAGGAGTTCGAGATGTAGATTCCCAGGTACGTTCCCTGCAGCACGCCCACTTTGTGCATGGGCGTGCCGCGCGAAGTCTGCCGCGTGTACCATGCGGGCTCGGGCGGAATGCGTACGCCGTAACGCAAGCCCTGCCGCTCGTCGACCACCGCGTACTCGCCCGACGACTCGCGCACCAGCCGGTAGCAGGACTGCTGCGCAAAATCCTCCTCCACGGGAACATTCACCCACACGTCTTTGAGCGGGCCGGGCACGATGATCTCGAGTCCGCTGCCGAGTCCGGCGCGCGTGCGGGAGATGAAGCGCGCGTCCTGTTCGAGCGCGCAGGAGGGATCGATGCGCATGCCCTTACAGAAGAGGTCGATTTCGAGTTCACAGGGATTCAGGGGCGAGGGATTTCCGTGATAGCTGGTTCCGCTCAAGGGTTCGTCCTTTATGCCGGGGGCCAGGGAGTCCGTCGGAATTGAGGACACTTTGTCCGACTCTCTGCTTCCACCGCCGCCCTCCACAGGCGACGGGGTGACATTATGTCCGACTGCGGCCATACTCTCCCCCCTCGCCCTCACGAGCATCTTCGCTGCCAACTTGTCCGTCAACTACTAAGGTCACAGTGGAACGATATCTCAGGGGCTGCACCACACCTCTTTTCGCCGACCCTGACTTCGACGGCGAGTCTGCTCGGATCAGGGAAGAGCACACCGTAGGGGCGGGCTTACAAACCAGCTCCGGTTTTCGATTCCATACCCCGTAGGGGCGAGCTTACAAACCTGCCCCCACTTGACTTGGGCGAGATGGCGAGAGGAGAATACGCCCACGTTTTTGTGTTTATCCTCCATCCACGATGTGTCGATACGCGCTCGAACTCTGGCGCTCCACATTATTTTCTCGCGCCCAAGGAGGCTGGTATGCGCTTCTATAGAATAGTATTGATAATTATAGTATTTCAATTCTTACTTCCCCTTGGACTCTCGAATTTACGGGGGCAATCCAAGCCCGCGCCGCAGACGTATTCGGTGACGGAAACCAACTCGATGATGGTCTCCGGCATGAGCATGAAATTCTACCGTGACGGCTCGAAGGCGCTCGTCGACCAGAGTTTCGCACCGCGGCCGCAGGACCCCAAGGGATTTCACATTCGCACCCTTTACGATTTACCGGGACTGAAGTTCTGGACCTGGGACCTGATTGAAACCGAGCGCCCCTGCTCGGCGGGGACTTTTGGCGGGGACTGGGGCGGCCCCTTCGAATTTTCCGCCAAACTGACCGCGGACATGGACAAGCAGCAGCCTCCCCTGGTGGGCAAGGAGACGCTTAACGGGGTCGCCACGAAGGTATTCGAAATGGCCGACCCGAAAGAGGGGGTCAAATCAAAGGTCTGGTTGGATGAGCAATACGGCCTCATCATCAAGTGGGAGATGACCCCCGCCAACGGTCCGACGCAGACCATGCTGGAGGTGAAGCAGCTCAGCTTCGCGAAGCCGCCTGCTTCGGTTTTCGCGAAGCCCGTGGCCTGCGCGAAAGCCGAGGCCGAAGCCGCCGCCGCGCAGGCGCCGGAAATCAAGACCGCTCACCAGGTGACCTCGGTGCACCTCGAGGATCCGCCCAAATACACCGGCCCCTGCCCGGTAATCATGCATTTTACGGGCGCCATCACCACCGACGGGCCCGGCACGGTGTGGTTCAAAATCTCCGCCGGCGTCACCGGGAAAGAAGGTGAGGGGGAAGTCAAGTTCAGCGCCGCGGGGACAAAAAAGGTAAGCAAAGACCTGATCGTCTCAACTGAACCCGGGGGCGGCGGCGGCTCCGCTTTGCTCGAGGCGGCCATGGAAGACGAGGATGGCCGACACGGCGATTCCATCGCGCGCGCCAACAACCGCTTCGAATTCGATTGCGGCGGCGGGAAACGATGACGTTTCAATAATTCTCCCACGCCGCAATGGTTTGCCTTGACATGGACATAGTGCCCTCCTATACTCACGGACAAAGCGTCGGAGTTTAGCTAAGGGGGAACAGCTAAATCATCCAACCGATCTTTTGCCATTTATTCCGTCTTGGCCTATTAAGGGGTTTCCCTTCCTGCTCTCTGGCTACACTGCGTCCTCTTTCAGGTTTGGGTCTGAGGAAGTTCAGCGCTCGTCGTCATAGGTAGTCGCTCTTGTAGCCTGCGTTTCTTGGAAGTGAACCGATTCCCTGGGAGGAGATCGCTATGCAACGCGCCGTTCGGGTTGGTTTGCTTGCCGCGCTGGCAGTGCTGGCGGGCGGAAACCTCGCCCTGCGCTCGCAACAGGTGCAGGGTAGCTTCACGGGCACGGTTACGGACCCATCGGGAGCGGTTATTCCCGGCGTCAAAGTCACCGCGCTCGAAGTTGCGACGGGACTGGTGCGCACGACCCTGACGCAGCCAGACGGCTCCTACGAGATCCCGCTCCTGCCGCCCGGCCGTTACCGCCTCACGGCGGAGAAACCGGGCTTTGAGAAGCTCACGCAAGGTGCGATCACGCTGACGGTGGACGCGCACCCGAAGGTGAATTTCCAGATGGCGGTGGGCCAGCAGACCACGACCGTCACGGTGGAAGCTGTTCCCCCCGTCCTGGACACGCAGACCTACTCGGTGGGCACGACCGTAGAGCAAACCAAGATTGAACAACTGCCCTTCAATGGCCGGCACTTCCTGGAGGCGACGCTCTTCACGCCCGGCGTGGTTCCTGGCTCGCAGGGATCGGAACTTAACGCCGCAGGGCGCGGCGGCTCGATCAACGTGAACGGCATGCGCGAGACCATGAACATGTTCCTGCTCGATGGCATGAGCAACACCTCGATCGCCGTGGGCACGTATTCAGTGACGCCGCCGCTCGATTCGCTGCAGGAATTCCGCATGGAGACCGGCGTCTACGATGCGAAGTTCGGGACCAGTGCCGGCGCCCAGGTGAACATGGTGACGAAGTCAGGCACCAACCGGCTTCACGGCACGCTCTACGAATACATGCGGAACAACAAGCTGGACGCGCGCAATTTCTTCGAGCCCGACGTCCCGCCCTTCCATCGCAACCAGTACGGAGCCAGCCTGGGCGGGCCGATCGTTGTACCGGGCATCTATGACGGCCACGATCGGACGTTCTTCTTCCTGAATTACGAAGGCCTGAGAGACCATCATTCCTTTTTCAGCCGCTCGCACGTTCCCACCCTGGCGGAGCGCAGCGGCGACTTCTCCGACCTGCAAGCGCCGGATTGCAGTGTCAAAACCGTCTTGCTGGATCCTCTGGTGCTGTTCGACCCGCAGGCGCCGCTCACCGTGCCGTTTAATAACATCAATTACCTGGCGCCGGCATTTCCTTCCGGCACGCTCGATCCGGTGGGCCAGGCGATGGGGAACCTCTATCCGAAACCCAACATTGCGAATGCTCCCTGCGGCGGCACGAATTACGCGCAACAGGTGCTGCGAATTATTGACACCAACAGCTACGTGGGCCGCTTCGACCATCGCTGGGGAAGCAAGGACAGCATTTTCTATCGCTACAACCTCACCACGGATTCGGAATTGACTCCCTCCGGCCTCCCCACCGGAATTCCGGGCTATGGCCTGCGGCGCCGCGACTGGTACGACGCCACCGGCCTGGATTGGACGCACACGTTCTCGCCCAGCGTCATTAATGAACTGAAGGTCGACTACAACCGCTGGCAATACAATTGGGCCAATGAAGACCAGGGCCGGTTGGTCAATCAGCAGCTCGGTATTGTGGGTGCGCCGACGGCCTATCGCGATACGGGCGTGCCTAACCTAGGCTTCTCCGGTTATGACGGGTTTGGTTCTTTCACCAGCGCCCCGCAAGCCGGCGCGGTGAATACCTACGAAATCGCGGATACGATCACCCAGATCCACGGCAACCATTCGCTGGCCTATGGCGCGCAGATTCGCTCGATCAAGCGCGGCAATTTCTACGAGGACATCTCCGCGCGCGATCAATACGGGTTCGACGGTGTGGTGACTGGCGACCTCGTTCTGGCCGGACTTCAGCAGGCGCTGCCTCCCCAGGTCTTTGATCAAATCTACGGCCAGCTTCAGCAAGCCTGTCCTCCGCCCTCGTGCAGTTTCGGGAACGGCCTCGCCGACGCCCTGTTCGGCATACCGACGTCCTGGATTCACGGCAGTTCCGGATACATTTCCGGAACGGGCAGCCAACTCGATTTTTTCCTGCAGGATACCTGGAAGGCGCGGCGCAACCTGACCATCTCCCTGGGCTTGCGGTACGAGTTCAACACACTGCTCACGGACAAGTTCGATCACCTGGCGGGATTCGACTTTAACACGGGGCAGGTCATGGTCGCGGGTCGGGGAGCCGTTACGCTCGAGAATTTTGTGGGGACCTCCCCCGCCAACACGGCTTCCGGGCTACCGGTGGGGCAGTTCGTGCCTGCGGGCACAACGTACCTCGGCAGCACCAGCCAGAACCGCGCCTTGCAGCGCCCTGATCACAACAACCTCGGTCCGCGCATCGGCTTTTCCTGGCAGCCCTTCAACAGCACTAAAACCGTGCTGCGCGGCGGCTACGGCGTTTATTACGACCAGATGGTGGGCGAGCTCTATTTTCAGAAGAGTTTCAACCCGCCGTTCTTCCAACTCGTCTCCGGCAATCTCCAGGACAACGCGCAGGCCGCCCTTCAGGCGCTGGCCTCGCCACCGGAAGTCGGCGGCCTGCCTCTGGGCACAGGGATGTTCATCCAGAACCTTTTTTCCTCTCCCGGTCTGGCGGCAGCGCTCTTCCCCACGCTGAATCCGGTGATAGTCAACCTCGTCGACTCCACCATTCAGCAGTGGTCATTCGACGTGCAGCGGGAGCTCGGCAGCTCGTGGCTATTGGATGTCGGTTACGTGGGAACGCGCGGCCTGCACATGCCCTTCATGTGGGACCCCAATCAGCCCGACAATTCCAACCCGGCGGTCTGCCAGGCGGACCCCAACGGCGCGTGCCCGCGCCTTTATCCCAATTACCTCAACATGTCCTACACCGATTCCATCGGCAGCTCGGTCTACCATTCCCTGCAAGTCAAGGTGGATAAGCATTACGCCAACGGGCTGGCGGTGATCGCGGCGTATACCTACGGCAAATCGCTCGACACCAACTCCACCTACTTCGGCACCAACGGCTCGGCCAACTTCCCCCAGAACTCCTATAATCGCGCGGCGGAGAAAGCGCCCTCCGACTTCGACTATCGCCACCGCTTCTCGCTCGCCTATGTGTATGACTTGCCCTTCGGCGAGAAAATCTGGAGGTCTTCGAACCGCGCGGCGAATTTCGCCCTCCAGGGCTGGCAGCTTTCCGGCATCGCCATGGTGCAGTCCGGCCCGCCGGTCACGCCCACCGTCAGCGGCAATCCCAGCCACAACGTCGACGGCAATGACCGCCCCAACGTCGTGCCGGGCGTTTCCTTCTACCCCGCGCACCAGACCGTCAACCAGTGGTTCAATCCCGGCGCGTTCACCACGCCGGCGCAGTACACTTACGGGAATGCGGGACGCGATATCCTGCGAGGGCCCGGCGAAGGCGTTTGGGATTTTTCGCTGATTCGCAAGTTCCGGCTGGCGGAGTCAAAGGAACTGGAGTTCCGCGCGGAGTTGTTCAATATCTTCAACCAGGCGAATTTCACGCTGCCAGTCGGGACAGCGAATTCACCATCGTTCGGCCTGATCCAGAATACCGTGCAGCCTATCGCCGGCCAGGCGTCCGGCGGGCCTGGCGAGCCGCGCGAAATCCAGTTTGCCCTGCGGCTGACGTTCTAACGTAGACGAACCTAGAGGGTAACAAACGACCCCTCACCCCCGCCCCTCTCCCCTGGGGAGAGGGTGGCCCGCAAGGGCCGGGTGAGGGGTCAGTGGTCCGTACCGCATGCACACAGTGCCTTCACTTTCGATGTTCATCATAGGTTAGGTTGCTGAAGAAGCTTTGCCATCCTTGTCATTCTGAGGAGCGCAGCGACGAAGAATCCCGGCATTTCAGAAGAAATGCCGAGACGCTTCGCTGTGCTCAGGGTGACAGGCGGTGAGCAATCGTCAATCACCAATCACAAATCCTCAATCATCTTCTGGGGTGTCCACCCTTTCGGGCGGTGAGGTAATAGCGAGGCGGTTCGTAGTGGTTTTGCGCGGTGAAGGGGCTCGAGAACAGATCGCCCACTAAATCTTCCCTGACAAAGAACGCGTTGACTCCTGAGAGGCTGCATGCCGCGAGCTTGTATCTCTTCTTGGCGCCCAGCAGTTCCAGCGCGGTCAAGCTGGCGCCGCAGTTGCTGTTGCCGTCCCAACTTGCCTGCGGATCGTAGTCGACTACCCACTCGCAGCCTGGGGGAAAAATGGCGTTGTACTCAATCGCCACCACGCGCGGCCGATAGCGCTGGACGCTCTGCCAGACCCAATAGTCATTGCGGTCAAGGTCAATCGAAAGCAGATCGAAATCGGCGGGGAGCGAAGCCCGCTCCAACAGGGTCTCGATGTTCTGGGCGGTCACGCGTTCCCGCTGGAAATGCAGCTTCCCGTCCTTGATGGGCTTGGCAAAGTTGCGGGAAATTGCTTGCGCGTGCTTGGGGTCGGCTTCCACCCAGAGCCCGGTCCATCCCTGCGTTAAGAGATAGCGCGTGTTGTTTTCCGTTCCGTCGCCGGGTGCGCATTCTGCGAAGACTCGGTTCGTAGCGCCGATGCGGTGAAAGATCTCCGCGATGATTCCGTCCTCGCCGGTTTGCGAGAAAACTTTGTGCTCGTACCGGTTCAGCTTCTTAGGGTCTTGATACCGCGGCGCGCTCAGCAGCCGGTCGATCGTCCGGTCAAGCTCCAATTGACAGAGTTGATCGAGGTACTGGTGTATTTCCTTTTGTCGAATCCTCCACGACATGGGCGGTTCCTTCTGGCGCTTGGGCGGCTGGAAGTGGTCAGTAGTCAGTAGTCAGTTGTCGTCGTCAGTGACCCACCCTTCACCTGTCATCCTGAGCGAAGCGACGGATCTCCGCATTTGTCTTGAACTGCCGAGATGCTTCGCTTCGCTCAGCATGACACTGAGGGAGGTCGTGAGCGACTCGACAGTGGCACGCACTAGTCGAGCGCGCGACTTGCTTTTGTCAACGGACCACTGACCACGGACAAAGGACAACGCACGCTTCCTAATCCGAAATCCAAAATCCAAAATTCCCCAGCCCCTAGTCCCCAGCACCCAGCACCCCCTGAACCGCCGGCCCCAGCGGCGGAATCAGGGCAAAGTCCGGCCGAGTCAGGAACTCGTGCTGGTAATCGCGATAGGCGGCACTCGCGGGCGCGCGGTCCTCGGGCGTGGGCGGGTAGTTGGTCATGGCGCGGAACGGCAGCGGTGTTACGGTCTTCGCGAAGGAAGTATTCGGTTCGCCGTCCTTCGCCCAGCCGCTCGCGGCGAGGAAGAAGTCTCGCTTCCATCCCGGCTTGAGTGGCGGCAAGTCGCGCCCGCTGAAGCGCACCGTCATCTCGTCGCCGGTAGCCATCACCACCATACGATCGTCCGCGCCCGCAAGCAGCGGCGTCACCGCGCCGTAGCGCGTGTAACGGCCCGTCATGGGATTCCACGGCGCGTGCGCGAGGACTTTCGCGTATTGGAAATAGTCCGGCTGCACGTGCGCGGGATCGCTCACCGGCGTCGAGAAGCCGCGATAGTGCAGGTCGGCCGCAAGCAGTGGCAGCTCGCGCGGCGCCGGCGCGGGAGACTCGTCCGTGGAAAAGAAGACCTGGTCCCAGTAGACGCAGAGATTGGTCACGATACGCACGTGGTGGTCCGCGGAGAGGAACTTGCCGGTCAGGTCGACGCGCATCGTGCGATGCGTGCCGCTCGGTAGGCCCATATCGGGAATTACTGTGACCCACTTTCCCTGCGCGTCGCGCACCTGGAGGTAGGGCGAGACCATCTCAAGCTGCCGGCTCGACATCAGGGCGCGCGAGCCATTCGAGTCCGTCCAGAAAACCCAGCCGTTCAGCCAGAGGCTGAGGGGCGCGGTGGCGGGCAAGTCGCCGAGATCGAGCGTGAGCGTGTGTAGGTCCGCGAGCCCCAGAATGCGGTTGCGGCCGAAATCGGTGGGATAGCGGCCGTCCGCCTTGAGCAGCAGCGGCAACACATCGGCGCCGCGATCGTCCACGGCGGAGACCGGAAAGCGTTTCGCGCGCACGGCGTACAGCGCCGGCGGCACGGGCGAGGAGGAGTAAATCTCGTTCGAATAGATTTCCTCCGAGGCCGGATGGTCCACGGCGACCATGCGCAGGCGGTCGAAATAATCCACCTCGCGCAACTCATCGGTAAGCTGAAAGATGTAATCGCCATGCTGCGGCCGAATCGCCTCCGGCAATCGCACCAGCTCATCGGGATAGGGCTTGATGCGCGAGCCGTCCGGCGCGAGCTCGCCGAGCGGCGCCACGCCCAGCACATCGGTGATGAAATCGAATTTCCTGCCGTCCCAGGCGTAGAGGAACGGGCAGGAACTCGCCAGGCGTTCGGACTCGCGCACCTCGATGGGTTTGTTGGTGGCCACATCGATCCAGTTCTGAACCACGGCGTTGGGCCAGGTGACGCGCACGACGTCGAGCTTGGTCAGATCCCCCGTATAGACCCGCACCGGGCCGCCGGTAACCGTTACCTTATTGTAGAAGTTCCCTGCTTTAAACTCCACAATGCTGCCAATACCCAGGGAATTGCTCTTGTAGCCGTTCATTTTGACTTCGAGCCAGCGCGCGGGCGGGCCTTCCTTCTCGTAGGCAGCCACCTGCCCCTCGTGGGTAATCCCCACCAGGTCGAGTTTTCCCGGCGCGCCCAGCCAAGTGGGCACGAGCGCGTCAAGCGCCGGCCGCGGCGGAGCGGGCAACTCCAGCGCGCCTTCCGAGAATCGCCCGGCCTGGTTCACCACCAGGCGCCATTTTCCATTGGTGTCCAGGGTGAGGAGGTCCGCGAAACTGTCGCCGTTCACGTCCGCGACGATTCCCCGCAGGCGGAAAAATCCCGCCGCCGGCGCAATCGCGGGCAGGCGCGGCGCCGGGGTGAAGCGGAAGTTGTCCTGATTCATGAGAACGTCGTAGCGGGTGGACGACCACACGGCGAGATCGAAATTCCCGTCGTGGTTGAAGTCAGCGACGTGCGCATCGAGCACCGTCATCTTCGCGAGCGTCGAGTCGGGCGCCGCCTTGCGCCGCGCGAATTTGTCTTCACCCAGGTTCTGGAACAGCATCGGCGGTCCATCGTCGCGGTAAAGAAACAGGTCGGTGTATCCGTCGTTGTCGAAATCCGCAAAGACGGCGCCGCGCATCCGGCCTTTGGCCGCGGCCAGTCCCGCAGAAACGCTCGCTTCCGTAAATTTCCCCTCACCGTTGTTGCGATAGAAATGCGTCGCGGCTCCCGCGAAATCATCCGGAAAGAGGAAGGGGTCTTTCTTCGGCGGCGCGTACAAGTTGGTGTACGCGGTCACCACCAGGTCGAGGAAGCCGTCGTTGTCCGCATCGAAGAGCAGGGCGCGCGTGTCGAGTTCGCCCGGCAAGGGCTTCAGGCCGACTTTCTCCGTCACGTCGGCGAATCTACTGTCGCCCTGGCTCTTGTACACCGTCACGCCGTTCAGCCCCACCACAAACAGGCTGTCTTTGGTGCTGTTATCGTAATCCGCAAAGACGGCGGAAACGCTGCCACCCGGGCCGGCCACGCCCGCCGTTTCCGTAACGTCGGTAAAGGTGCCGTCGCCGTTGTTGTGGAAGAGATGGTTGGTGCCCGCCGGATTCACCACGTAGAGGTCTGGGTGTCCGTCGCCGTCATAATCGCCCACCGCGATCGAAGGCCCAAAGAGTGGCAGCAGATTCTTGCGGGCATAATCGAGGGAGTAATCCGCCGCCTTGATTTCCCTGCGCCCTTCCGACGCCGGCTCGCCCGAGAGCGCCGGCAAATGTATGCCCAGTTTTTCCGAGATCGCCGCGAAGCTAACCTTGTCCAGAGTCGCCTTGCGCGCGACCTCGGTGACGGGCACAGCGGGCACCAGGATGACGCCGTATTTGCCGCCCTCCAGCGCAGGATTTTGGAGCGAAATGCCGGGAACCTTGTCCCGCATCTTTTCATGCAGCTTGAGGAATTTCTGCGCATCTTCCGGGCGCTTCAACCGCACGAGCGTGGTAAAGGAATGGAAAAGTGAGGCGACGTAGAAATTCTCGCCCTTCGCGAAGCCCATGGCCACCACGTGCTGGTGCGCGTCGAGCGCGTCTTCGAGCTTGCGCTGCGCGAAATAAACCGCGCCCAGGTTGAACCACGCCGCGGGGTCGTCGGGATCAACCGCAATGACGCGCTTGAGCGCGGCCTCGGCGTCGGGATAACGCAATTCGCGCTTGTAGAGAATGCCCAGGTTGTACTCGGCCGCGGTGAGCTTGGGATCCATCTGCTGGGTGGTGGTCATCTCGCCCAACGCGTCGTTGAGGCGGTTGGCTTGCATAAGCGAGAGGCCAAGGTCGAGATGATCCGTGGCCAGGGCGTGACCCGACGCCACCACTTTCTGAAACTGCTCGATCGCTTCCGCGTACTTGCCCTGCTCGTAATAAGCCCTGCCGATGTTCCGCTGGGATTGCAGTGAGGCGCTGGGGCCGCCAACCTTTTTCGCGGCTACGGTTTGGCGATGCGCTGCGGGTGCCTTTGTGGCGTGTTGAGCAAAAATCAAACACGCCGCAAATAGAATCGCGAGAATTGCAATCAGCCGAAATAGGAGGTTGGCAGTTCGGTTCATAGGCTCCCTCGGGCCGCGGACGCACAGGCCCCAATTCAATCATCAATGTAATCGCACATTATACCTTGCCCGGCGAAGGCTGCCGACTCGATATTTCAAACGCCGATGGGATCCCCGGGCAGGAGAAAATGCTATCGAGGAGTTGGCTGAGACGCCGCAAGGTGGCGCGGTGTGAATCCTCCGCCTTGTGGAAAATTTCGGGAGAGTGGATTGGGCCAGAGTTCGATGCGAGCCCTGCCGCGCGGCTCCGCAACCACGCGGGCAGCGAGCAAATTCCCGGGAGCGTCAGAGCTGGGAAGATACGACCATTCGCGAAACCCCTTGCCTTGTAGATTCCGCAGAATGACGCTGGGTTCCAGGCGCTGGGCGTCGAGGCTGCCATTCACCAGCAGCAAGTCCGGCCAGCCATCGCCGTCTATGTCCGCGGCCACGGCTTCGATAGTTCCGTAGGCGCGGTCCAGCCCGACGCTGCGCGTGACTTCCTCGAACCGGCCATGTCCCAGATTGTGGAACAGCCGCGGGCTGCTCCAGGGCGCCTGGAACGCGGGCTGCAAGAGGCAGCGCACAACGTCTTCATAGCGGGCGTAGCGAGTGACCAGTAAGTCCGGCAGGCCGTCGCGATCGTAATCGAAGAAGAGCGCGCCGAAACTCTCGCCGGACAGGTCCTTCAACCCCGCCTGCTCCGTAACGTCCTGAAACTTCCCGTTGCCCAGGTTGCGGTAGAGCACCGCACCTTGCCGCCAGTAGGTGACGAAGAGGTCCGGCTTGCCATCGCCGTCGAAATCGGAGACGGCGCAATGTACCGCAGTGCTTCGCGCAGCGAATCCTGCTTGCGGGGTCGCGTCGACGAAACGCTGGCCGGTGTTGCGGAAAAAGCGCAGGGGCGGGTGGCTCGCGTCGCCCGCGCCAGCCTCGACCCGATCCAGGCGGCTGTTGCCCTCGAAATCGGCAGAGACGACGCGCTTGCCGACAGCGCTTGGCCCGAGGTCGGCGAAGGAAGTAGCCGGGGTGGAAATGCGAGCGAGTTCGGCGGGATGAATTTGGAATTCTTTAGGAACGCCGTCGGGATAACCTCCCAGCCGCTGGGCGCTCCAGTAGAGAAATAACAAAGACTTGAACCCCGCCCTCGCCAGTGGCGTGAGCGGCTTGCCGGGCGCCGGAAGGATGTCGCCCTCCTGCGTCACGCCTTTGGCGGTCGCCTTGCGATCGCGCCAATAGGCGTCCACTACTTTTTGGAAATACGGCATGGCCTCGCGGTAGCGGTTCTGGAGAAACAGCGCGTAACCAAGAAGAAACGTTCCCTCCGGCGACCCAAAGCCCGAGGCCAGGCGGAACTGTTCTGCCGCAGCCTGCGCGTGTCCTTGATCGAGTTCGAGCAAGCCCAGACGGATGAACGGGCCGGCCTGCTCGCGATTCACCTCGATGTTACGCAAAAGCGCCTGGCGGGCTCCCGCGAAGTCTCGCGGCGCGCCGGGGGCCAGAACGGAAAGCACATGACCCAACTCGCCGAGGGCTCGGCCGCTCGAAGGGTTCAAGGCAATCAGGCGACGAAAACATTTCGCGGCGTCCGCATAGTTGCCCAGTTCTTCCAGGCTGGCGCCGAGATAATAGAGCGAGTCTTCGTGCTGCGGGTTAAGCTGCAACGCCTCGCGGTAGGCGGGCACAGCATCGGCGAAGTCGCCCCGAATGCGAAAATCATTGGCGCGATTATAGACCGCCCAGAAGTCCCTGATTCTCTGCCGCGCCGCGTCCGCGGGGGCGACCTCTCCGGTGGCAACTTCCGAACCGCGCCGCTTGGCGATGGTAATCGCCGCGAAAGCGAGCGCGCACAGTACAATGATGGCGAGGAAAGCCTTTTTCATTATTCACTATTCTTGAACGGTCACAACCTGGTTGACAGGAACATTCCGTTGTTCGCGGACGACCCCGCTCGGGAAGCGCACCGTCAGCCGGTCCACCTGCCCGGCTTTTCCCAGGCCAAAGTGCGGGTCAAGCATACTTTGGGAGAGGTAAGAGGGCTGGCTGCCGACCTCCTGAAATTGTTTCTTCCCTCCCGCCTCGATCTGCACCTTGGCGCCGAAGCAACTGCGATTGCTACGGGTGCAAACCAGGTGAACCTCCAGCCAGTGGTTGCCGGTGGCGGCGTCGTTGCGCAGGAGCAGCGGCCGCTCGCCGAAGTTCACAATGAAGGCATCCATGTTGCCGTTGCGCAGATAATCCGCGAAGGCGGCGCCGCGCCCTACGTGGGGCTCTTTCGCCACGTCGCCGGCGATCTTGCCCACTTCGTAGAAACCCTCTTCGGGATTCCTTTGCCAGAACAGCAAGTTCTTCATCGGCACCAGTTTGCGGGGATCTTTCTCGTCCTGAAACGTGCTGCCGGTGACGGCCAGCAAATCGAGTTGCCCGTCGTTGTCGTAGTCGAAGAAGGACGTGCCCCAGCCAATGTAGCTGAGGGTGATCTGGCCGACGCCCGCCATGTCGCTGGTGTCCTCGAAGCGCAGGTGGCCGGGTTTCGCCGCGCCTTTCGTAACTCGCAGGTTCGTGAAAAGCGCGAATTGCTGAGCGATCCAGTGGGTAATGAAGATGTCGGTATCGCCGTCGTTATCGTAATCGCCGATAGCCAGGCCCATCGATCCGCGGTACTCGTCCACCCAGGCTTCCGTCGAGGCGTCCTTGAACGTTCCGTTGTGCTGATTCAAATAGAGCTTGTTCGAGGAAATGTCGTTCGCCACATAGAGATCGGGCCAGCCGTCGCCGTCGAAGTCCGCCCAGGAGGCGTTGAGGCTGCGCCCCGTCGCGTCCTGCACTCCCGCCTTTTTGCTGACCTCGGTGAACGTGCCGTCGCCGTTGTTGTGGAAGAGCAGGTTCGTGTCCGGCTCGTAGGACGAAGGATTGAGCATGAAGGGCACCATCTCCGTGAACTGGCGCGAGGACTTGTTCGCGAACTCCGGCTTGTACTGGTACTTGACGTAGCGGCAGATGTAGAGATCCGCTTTGCCGTCGCGGTCGTAGTCGCCCCAGGAGGCGCCGGTGCAGAAGCCGTGAATTTTGTCGAGGCCGGCTTTTCCGCTGACGTCCTCGAACGTGCCGTCACCGCGGTTGTGATAAAGCTTGATGCCGCCGTAATACGTCACCACCAGGTCGAGCTTGCCGTCGTTGTCGTAGTCGGCCCAGGCGGCGCCCATGCCAAGGCCCTTGAAGCCCACGCCGGCGCGCGCGGTGACGTCAGTGAACGTCCCGTCATGATTGTTGTGATAGAGGCGATTGCCGCCCGGCGACGCAGCCAGTTCTTGGGGCGAAACGGTGAGGGGCGCGGCGATGTCGCAGATGTAAAGGTCGGGATAACCATCGCCGTCGTAGTCGCCCCAGGCCGCGCCGGAACCCATGTCTTCCGGAAGCTGCGTGGAGCGCTGGCCGTAAGAAAAGTGTTGGAAGTTGATGCCCGCCGGCTGCGCAACGTTGGTGAATTTCACGCGCGGCGCGTCGGCAGGAATCGCGCGATCCAGCTCCTCGGTGATGCCCTGCACCGCCTCGCCCGGCGTGTAGGGCTTGGGTTTGTGCCGCACGAGTACGAAGGTTGCTGAGGCTGCCAGGAGCAGCGAGCTCGAAATCAACAAGTGCTTGACAATCAGTTGTTGCCGGCGCGTGAACCCGTTCGCCATGAGTCGCTTCCTATTTGCCCTGGGCTTCGCGCGCCGGAGTCGCAATTTCGATCGTCCGCGTGTCGGTCGCCATAGTCGTGACGGGCGCCGTCAAGTGGGCGTTCTCACCGAATAAGAAATTCAGCAGGAATTGATCGACCTTCCGGTAACGAAGTTGGGCTTCGGCCTTGAGCGTGTGGGCGCCGCCCGGCGGCACCTGGATCGAATAGGAAGTCGCCTCCGGCAGCTTTGCCGAGCGGCGCGGCGCGAGCGAGGGGCAAAGGAAATCGTACTCGGTGGTGTCTGAGAATCCCGGGAAGAGCGACTTCCGGTAGCGCACGCCCACCATTTCCCAGAGGTTGTGGCGGTCGATCAGGTTCCCGTACTGGTCCACGGGCTCCGCCTTGAACATGAACGTCCCCGGCTGAATGAAGCCCTTGTCGTTCACCATGCCGCTCTCGAAAACGACTTTGCCTTGTTCGTCCGTGACGCGGAATTGGATCCAGGACTGAATGATGTCCAGCGGGCCGGTAGGGTAATCGTGGCCAACCTTGTTGGAGGTAATCACCAGCTTGATGTTCACCTTCTGGCCGGCACGCGCCGTGGCGGGCGAGGTCAATTCCAGGCCCACGGCGGGCCCCTGCGCCCACTTCGAGGCAATCTCAGGAATGGGGAATTTTCCTTGCAGCCAATCGTTGGTCAGCTCGATCTGCTTCTGCCAGCCAGGGAGCTTGAGCAGCGCGGGCATCATCTGGTTGGAGGCGATGAAGCGATGGCTGCGGTGCATGCCGTCGCTCGTCGAGCGATTGTAGTCCGAGGCGTCGCCCGCGGCGGGGTCCGTGGACTTCACCAGCGGCATGTGGCACTCGCGGCACTCGATGGTCGTCCGCGGGTTGCCGGGATGGTTCCAATGGCTTTGCCGCCAGTTGTCGTACTGGTTCTGGAGTTGCACCCAGCCGACATTGTTGATTTCCTTGTCGATGAATTGCTTGTGGCACGAGGCGCAATATTCCGGCGTCTTGAAGAGGGTCTTGCTCAAGTCCTTGACGTGCTCGCGCGGATAGGCGCGAATCAGGAAGTCGCGCAGGAAGAGATTGGCGCGCGTGGGGTACTGGTCATATTCCAGCTCAAACATGTAGCGCACTGGCGTCTTCACCACATAGTTGGCGTTGCCCTTCAGGTCCACTTTGCGAACCGAGTGGCAGTCGAGACAGGAGACGCCCTCCTGATAACCTTGCAGGCTGGTCAGCTTCGCGGTCTCCACGAAAAGGTTTTTCGTTCCCGAGAAAAGCGAGATGGGGTCGTGACAGCCGCCGCAATAGCGCGTGGATTCCGGACCGTTCTGCTTGGCCATGTTCGTCTGCACCACCTGGAAGGCCAGGTCCATCGCGGAGTAGCGATGCGCGCTGCCTTCCCATTCCTGGGCGATCTGCGTGTGGCAGCGCGACGTGCCGCAGGAGCGCGACCCGGAGAGCAGGCGCGGGTCCATGGCGCCGGCCGTCGCGGTCGATGCCAGGCTCGGCGAGAAAGGGTGGTCCTTGCCATACTTGAAACTGTAGTCCGCCGGGAAAGCGTTGTGCAGGCGCACAGGAGAATACGCGTACGCGCCCAGCGCAATCACCGCGGCGCATCCGAGCGCCACCACTAAGCCACCTTTGCCGTAATGTCCCGCAAGCTGCGAGACGGCGAGCGGCGAGCCAGCTTCCTGGGCTTTCCGGTCGCGCAGCACGATCAGCACAATATGCGGCAGCAGGAACGCCAAAGTCGCGAGCGTGGTCACGATATGGACCGTGTCCCAGCCGTAGGCGATCTTGATTCCAAATATGGACTGGTAAGTGAGCACCAGCCCGGAAATCAGACACAGCAGGAAGGCTCCGGCGCCGATGTAACCCAGCAACTGGATGTGGCTGAGAGGGTTTTGCCAGTAGCGGCGCCAATGCCGGAGCAGGTACCAGCCGCACGGTACCAGGAATGCGAGACCCAACAGAGTGTGAACCAGCACCGAGACTTGATTCGGCACGCTGAAGGGAAGTAACCAGATAGCCAGACCGCTCAGCGCCGCAAAAACCGAGAAGCCGGCAACGGTCATCGCCAGCCAGGAGCGCCATTCTTTGGCTTTTTCCTCCAGCAGGCGCAGCGCGCTGGCGTTCTCCTGCGTGAATTGATTATTCTTCGGGGCCTCAGAGTTTTGCTCCGGCATGAGCCCTCCTGCAATTTGACCCGACGCGAAATGCCTGCGATTGAGGCAAAAAAAACGGGCGTAACTGTCGTTCTGCCTGATGCGCGGCAGAACGAAACCAGTTACGCCCGCACTTGCCCGATCCTGAATCGGACCCGTCAGACGTACCCTGAGATGTTTCGGCGGCCTGAGTCCGCCGGCGGTTAGAGGTCAGCGGCGCTCGTGCCCAATTGCCGAAGAAAGTCGGACACTCGGCGGCCTGTCACCCTGAGCGCAGCGAAGGGTCTCGGCATTTCCTATCGGCAAAATGCGGAGATGCTTCGCTTCGCTCAGCATGACATTACGCGGCGGGCGCGTCGCTTATTTCGGTAACGCGCCGCTATTGGGCGCCCTCCTCCAAAAGCAGCGCCTCCAACTTGCGCCGCAAATCTTCCAGCCGCTTCGACTTGAAGGAGCTGCGTGTCTCCTCGAGCACCGCGATCGCCTCGCCGATGCCGTCCCGCAAACGCTGCTTGGGATGGCAATCAATCAGTGGGCAGTAATCAATGGGGTGACCCTGCCGCTGCTGTTCGGTCAAAAAGTTATCCAAGACTTCGCGCTGGTGCTCGATCCGTTCGGTCAATTCCTTCGCGATCTCGGCGACGTATTCGCGAAGATCGATCTTTCCAGCATCACCATTATGTCCCATGGGTCAGGACCTCTTGACCGACATTATGCGCGTGTCTGATCCTGGTCAATCCTTCAAATGTACTACGCCAAGGATTTTGATCCAGGATTGCCCCTCGACGGATGACTTTGGTCACGCCTTTCGGGGCGCGAGGAACCCATACTCGGACTATCTGTCCCTTTTAGGCCAGGGCATGATTGGCTGGTTGGAATGAAACAGAGGGATTTGGAGGTTCGGCTTGGTAACTGAACCGTCGCCGCCCCGTGGACAAAGTACCAACTCGCGAGGGGAGCAGGGATTCATGCTACACTTGCCCCGAGGTAGCTCCGTGAACCGCGCTGCGGACTGGCTAGGGCAAGCTGAACTCGATCTAAAGGCCGCCATCGACTCCGCGGCCACGGGACACCACGAATGGGCAGCTTTTCAAGCCCAACAGTGCGCAGAGAAAGCCGTCGAGGCTCTTGTCCAGTCCCTGCACGGGTCCGCTCGTGGCCATTCGGTGTTTGGTTTCTTAACGCAGGTTACGAATCGGATTGCCATCCCGGAGGCTGTCCTCCAGGCTGCGCAAAAGCTTGACCTGGTCTATATGAACTCCCGCTACCCGAACGGCTTCGATCGGGGGAAGCCGGCGGATTACTTCTCCGCCGAGTCGAGCCAAGAGTTGATCGGTCATGCCAGAACCGTTTTGGAATTCTGCCGAAGTCAGATTCATTGACTACGACCAGACGCTCCGCAACCTTCGGAGGGCCGGGGCGGAGGCCAAGGCCGCGTATCCGGAAATCGTCAAGGTGCTGCTTTTCGGTTCGCTAGTCAATGGGACTTGGACCGCCGACAGTGACGCAGACCTGATTGTGGTGGTGCGCAAAGAACTTTCCGGATTTTCCAGCCGCAGCCCGTACTACATCTTCGCCGAGGGAATCGCCACCGACTCCTTGATTTATTCCGAGACCGAGTTTGAGCGTCTCTCCCGCGACCCGGAGAGCTTTCTTGCCCAGAACCTTCCCACGGCCATAGAACTCTAGCGCGGAGCTCATTGCCTCGGCTGTTTCGCCGATTTCAGGCTATCCTCCAACGCCTCATCTCCCCCGGCTTCGCGCAAGGCCTCGATGAACTCCCCCGTGGGTTGGAAATCGATACCCCGCTCTCTCACCAAAGCTGCCACACGTCCGTTGGGCACGCCTCCCTTCAGCAATTCCAGGACCTGCACCTGACTGAGCGGGCGCCTTCCCAGGGGTTTGGGCCTACTGCGCATCCAAAGCGAGACACCGAGGCGCGACTTGCCGCCCTCGCGGTTGGTCGCTTCAATACGTACGCGATTCAGGCCCTCCTGGAGCGTAAGGTTTCTGGCGGTGAACATCACCGCCTTCCGGTCTCCCGATTCACCTGACGAGCTGATTTCGGCTTCCTGGCCATTGACGGTAACTGAGGAAACTCCCTTGGGATCGAGCGCCGCACCCTGAAGATTCAAAGGAGAGTCCGTAACCTCGACGGGCTCCGAAGGGTTTCGGACAAGTGGGTCCATGACATGCACTTCCGGGCCCCGCGCGGCGCTGACGCTGCCGGGTTTCTCGGTGCTCGGCGCGGCCGGTAATGGCGCTTCGGGCTTGGCTGCGGCAGTCGCTGATCCGGAAGGCTGTCGCATCGTGGCTTCATTCCGTGCAGGCGAGGAGGCTGTCGACGTTGCGGCCTTCAGGGCCGGGGCGGGACCCTTCACCGTCACGGTTCCCGGGCCGTCCGCGTACACGCTGAGCATGGTCCCCTTCCGGATTTCCGCGTGCGCCCCGCGCATCACGAGGAGCGCTGCCGGTCCGTAAGCCACTGCGGCCGCCGCGGCGACGGAGGTGTTCGATCCGCCTCGGACCGTGGGAGCGCCGCGCACGCGGATCTTGCTGCCGTCCACGGCCTGAACGTAATCGACCGTAAAATTCACCGAGCCCGCTCGTCCGGCCATTCCCCTTCCCCCCACGATAGCAACCTTGCCCACCCCGGGAGCATTCCAGGCAATCACCACTTTGCCGTTGATGCGCAGGTCTTCGCGGACCTTGAAGTGGACGGGATCGTTAGGCCTATTGGTCTTCGAACTCAGGTCGTCCATTAAGTAGAGCGTGATGAGCGTGCCATCCGGGATCGAGATCGTCTGTGGCTCGGACTGCTGCGCAGGAAGTCCCGCGGGCGGCGCCAGTATTCCGAGCCACGCCAGAAAGGCTGATGCCAGCATGAAGGCCAGCCTGGGAAGTGCTGTAATAGGCGCTCGCATAGACTACTCCCTTGGGCCTTGAAGCCAGATAACGCGGTGACAGCTACTCCACGGTGAAATCGTAACCCTTGCCAAAGATACCTTTCTGGAAGTCCGCGGAGCCGACGACGTAAAGGATATACTCTCCACCCTTTAAGTTATCGTGGGCCGACATCTTGAATTTTCGGCCCCCCAGTGCCTCGTAAGAGGTTTTGACAATGCTCTCGGCACGAATACCTTGCTTCACCCCCACGACGCCGCCCGCCGCCCCCGTTTCCAATTCGCGGCGGTCCCCTTTGGCGTCCATTCTCACCATAATGTAGTTGTCGATGGAGTCATTGGGGGGTAATTCCATCTCGATGTTGGGGTTCCTGCTGGAAATCACCGCCGCGTGCTGCCCCTGAAGGTAGGCCTTCTGCTTCTGCGACTTGATCCCGGCTGAAAGTACCGCGCCCAACCTGCCCCCGACCTTCGCCTGGCCCAGTGTGTGCAATTCCGCGGGATTGCCATCGATCTTGACGTGCGCGTCTTTCAACACGCTGGCTTCGAGCATGGCGGCAATGACTTTGCCGGACACTCCTGCTTTCTTCAGTTCCATCAGGTCGTTGTCCGCCAGCGCAAACTTGGTATGACCCGTCTTGATCTTGGCAATGATGATATCGTCGTCCAGGCCTAACTTCGCCATCTCGACGACCCGCGCGTTGTCAATGTCACCCTCCTGTGGCGGCAGAGCCCACGCCAACCCTGCGCACAGCAGCCAAGCGACTAATGACACCAGCGCGATCCTTGCACCCGCAGAAAGGAATCTGCGTCTCATGGAAGCCTCCTGACTTTTGGAGCAGCAACAGAAGGGCACTCCTTCTGGCGAGGGAAGGGTGACTACGCGCGAAGTCTACCGCCGGAAGAGAGGCGTGTCAAACGGCCTGAGGCGAGGCTCCGGCGGTGCGCGTCATTGCACGCGGCTGGCGGGCTGAGCGCCGGCGGGAGGTGCGGGCGCGACCATCAGCCCCAAACCTTGGAGCAGAAACACGGTGCGTTGCGCCGCCCCGCGCCAGACGAGCTGGCACCCTTCCCCCGTGCAGTTCTGCACGTACACGTCTCCGCCCGCATATTCCAGGCTGCAGTTCTTGAAGGTGCAGTTGACGAAGACGCCTTCGTCCAGGACCACGTGCTGATTTTCAAAAACCTCGTTCTCGTGTCGGGTCATGGTTGGTCGCAGTAAAGCTATCATTCGGCTAGAGCCGATGCAAGCCCGCGCCGATTGCCTTCAAAGAGCCACCCCCTTCAAGCCAAACAGGAGCGGCTGGCGGATCACGTGTCAGCGACCTCCACCACTGTCGGCAGGTTGCTCCATTTTCACGCCGCCTGCGTTTCGACCGCCGCGTCTCCATCCCATTCCGTTCCATACCATTAGCGTGGCGCGATGAATGGTTGCTTTCGTGCTCCCCCCACGGTAACGACACAAGTCTTGGATTTCCCACTCCTTCCAGGAGGACGACCATGCGTGGACTGCTCGTACTTCTTCTCATTGCCATCGCCACTCCCGCGCTTGCCTAGGATGCGCCGCGAGGGCAGGGCTACGTATTCTTCGCGCCGGGGGCGGTTTCTGCTGGCGCAACGCAAGGCACCTACCACGTAGGCGCCGGCGGAGAAGGGCTGATCTACAAGGGACTCGGCGCAGGCGGGGAAATCGGCTACCTCGCGCCCTGGGATACCTTCCGAGGCGGAGTGGGAGTAGTTTCAGCCAACGGCTCGTACCATTTCCGGCGAGCCGAGAGAGACGCCAAGCTGGTCCCCTTCGTCACCTCCGGTTACACCCTGATGTTCCGCTCAGGATCAGCGAACCTTTTCAACTTCGGCGGAGGCGTCAATTACTGGTTCAAGGAACGTTGGGGCCTGCGCCTGGAATTCCGCGACCACGTCTGGCCGAACAGCCCCACTGCACATTACTGGGGATTCCGCGTCGGCCTGGCATTCCGGTGAAGTGGACAAGATGTCGCCGTTAACGATTCATGGACGGAAGGTACGATGAGATCGAAATACATCTCGGTGATTCTGGCACCGCCGCTGAGGAGCAACTGAGCCGTCGGCCGCATTTCCTCCGGCCCGCATCTCATGCGCCCGTCACGTCAGACTGCCGCGCGGATCGGAGAGCACGATGGCGCGTCCGCGGCCGGCTGGTGGTGTTTCAAAAAGACCCGGGCGCGCTCCTGCAAGCCCCGCAGGGCCGCGGAATGCAGTTGCGAAATCCTTGACTCATCCACTCGCAACTGCAAGGCGATTTGCTTCATAGTCATCCCCCGCAGGTCGTAAAGCGAGACGATCAGCCGCTGGCGCTCCGGCAGCGTCGCGAGCGACCGGCGCAGAATTTCCCGTTGCTCGCGCCGGTAGCAAAGATCGAACGGAGTCGTAAATTCCGCCGCCAAGCCCGCTTCGCCGTCCGCCGGGCGCCCGTTCCATTCCTCCCACGGCTGAGCTTCGACGCCCAGGCGGTGAATCTCCTGCTGCAACTGGAACCACCGCGCCAGGCTCACGCCCAGGGCTTCTGCCATGTCTTCGTCGCCGACCGGCCGGCCCCGGCGCACCACCAAGTCCTGACGAATTTGCTTCAATTTGCGCTGTTTCTTGCGCGCCTCGCGCGTGATGGGGTCGAGGTGGCGTAAGCCATCAAGAATGGCGCCGCGAATGCGGTAGCGCGCATAGCACGCGAGCTTGACGCGCCTCGAAGCGTCGAACTTGTCGACCGCATCCATCAGCCCCAGCACGCCGTCCCCTATCAGATCATCCAATTCCACATGTGCAGGAAGGCGGGAGCGGATACCCAACGCCATCTGCTTGACCAGGGGCAGCAGGGCCGTCAAACGCTCATCTCGCGCCCCCCGTCTTTCACCCCGAGCGGCTCGCCGCTTCGGCGCGCTCCAGGCGCGAAGCGCTCGGGGCGCGACCCCCCTCGTCCGCTGCGGGAAGCACGACATCAGCCCCGCGCGGTTCACGCTGAACGTACCGGCCAACAGGGGAGTAGCCATGAAAAGCCTCCTCGCTTGCCCGGCCCGCGTCCTCGCGGTGCGGCCTGAATCGGGACGGGCTTCCACGCCGGAGCAGAGCCTATCGCTCTACGCTAAGGTTCTGTCTTGAACCCTGGAACGCGCGGCCTGCGAACGACTAATGCAGGAAGCTTGCCAGTCGGCGGGCGCCACCTGGAGGAAGCGTGCAAACCTGCCAAGAGCCCCAGCACATTCACCGCACAGGCGACTCGTATGTGCTAAGGGGTCGCCCGAGCTGATTCCAAAAGCGTACGGTAAGTAATTGACTGGTAGGATGTTCAGCGAATTCTCGGAGCGCGATGCTGAAGCGAAGGAGCCGAAGTTGCTAGTCGAAGTGCAGCGCAGCGCCAGCCGCGCGCCACGCACGATCTGCCGTGTTTCGGCACGCCGCGGTCGACCATGCCAGCCTTTGTCCTGTCCCAAAATGGGACAGTCCAGCGAAAGCCCTGCACGCTCGCAACGGCGTCCCGCAATAATATCGCCCCACTTTCCTTCTTTTAACGCCGAGGGTCATCGCACCCGGCAGGCGCTTCACTCATGCGCTGGCCCAGATAGTTTCAAGGTCCACCTGCCACTGGCCGATATGATCAAGGGACGGAAGAAACGCCCGGCCAGAATAATTCGACGCTCGTTCCAAATTGGGCGTCCAGTTTCATTTTGGAACTGCAGCGCCGGGAAAAATGTGATCCCTTGACACGAAAAGAGTATGGGCGTGAGGAAAACGGGGCACAAATCGAAGAAACGGGGGAAGGCTGAAGGAAGAACGTGCGAAAAGCCCAGGGCTTCGGCGTGCGACCCATGCCCCGCCTCGCTTCACTTTGTCACCGAATCTTCCCTCCCGACACTGGCCCCCGGAGACGTTCTCCTGCTGGATGATGCTCTGGCGGCTCGCCAGTCGATTGAGCCATCATTCTTCGCGGTGCTCTCCTGCCCGCTTTGCGGCACGCCGCGCCTCATCACCGTGGCGGAATTCTTCGGGGGCGCGCCAGTTCTCTGCGCCGCCGAGGATTGTTCGGGGCTCTACCGCATCGTCGAACAGAATCACTTCGAGTATCTGCCCGTCAACTGAACCTGCGCCAGACATTCCCATGACGAGGCCATCCGGCATCTCGATGCCGGAGGGCCCATCGGAACTCTGGTAACAGAGCTCAGTGGGTTTCCACAGGAAGCTCGATGTAGGAAGGATAGCTCGGCGAATGATAGACGCGCTGCGTGGCGGTCTGGTAGTCGGCATCCGTGGCCTTGAAGATATTGGGCACAAACTTCTGAGGGTTGCGATCAATCACCGGAAACCAGGTGCTCTGGACCTGCACCATGACCCGATGCCCCTCGAGAAAACAGTGATTGTTGGTATGCAAATCGATGGTGTAGGGCGTTACCTGATCGGCGACCAGCGGCTCCGGCGTCTCAAAGCCGTGGCGGAAACGCGCGCGTAACACCTCGTCCGCGATCATCAACTGATAGCCGCCCATGGTGGGGTCGGGTCGCTGCTCTTCCGGGTAGACGTCGATGAGTTTCACGATCCAATCGCTGTCGGTGCCCGAGGTGCTGGCAAAGAGGTGCACGACAAGGTCGCCCGCGACGCAGACGTTTTCCGCCAGGGGCGCGGTCGCGAAGCTCAGGATGTCCGGCCGCAGGTGCACGAACCGCTGGTCTTCCACCAGCCAGGCCGTCCATCCCGGCACGCCGTAGGTCCGCCCGATGGGACGATGGCGGTAGGGAACGGGGTGCGCAGGATCGGAAAGGTAGCTTTCAAAGGCCGCATCTTCAGGGCGCGGCGGATCGAACGAAAGGCCGCCCGCGGCACGCAAATAGAGCTTGCGCGGCGTAATTCGTTCGCGCGGAGGCCACTGGCCGTAGGTCTTCCACTGGTTCGAGCCGGTCTGGA
This sequence comes from Terriglobia bacterium, assembly GCA_020072925.1. Lineage (GTDB taxonomy): Bacteria > Acidobacteriota > Terriglobia > UBA7540 > UBA7540 > JAIQGA01. The sequence continues at coordinate 25,250 of JAIQGA010000032.1, forward strand.
AGGTGAGCGCCTCGCGGAAAGGCAGTTGCCCCTGGTCCTTCAGCCAATAGGCGAACCACGGCGCCTGAACGCGGGCGCGGAAGTACGCGCTGGTGTCGCTCGCGAAGTCAATCTTGCCTAGCGAGCGCCCGTCGGAGCGCGCCCACCCCCCGTGATTCCATGGGCCCACAACAAGATAGTTCAAATGTTGTGAATCATGTTGTTCTAACGTCTCATAAATCTTGACAGGCCCGTAGAAATCCTCCTGGTCCCACCATCCCGCCACGTTCAGGTCAGGCACCGTGACCCGCTTCAGATAGGGCGGCACGGCCTGCGTCGCCCAGTAGGCATCGTAATTGGGATGTTCGACGAACGCATTCCAGGTGGGAATCTCTCCGTGAAAGTAGAGTGAGTTGGCGTTCGAGAGCGCGCCCAGATTTTGCAAATACCACTCGAAGGTATCGAAGGTGCTGAACTTGAACGCGTAATTCGTCTTGTCTGTTTCCATTTCGGAGGCGTATTCGAAACCGTAGCTCAGGCGGAAGGCCCCGTTGTGGTGGAAGTCGTCGCCGAGATACATGTCGGCAGGGGAAGCCTGCTCGGAGGCCGCCTTGAGCGCCGGATGCGGGTCGAGCGTGGCCATCACCGTCAACCAGCCGCCGTAGGAGATCCCCAGAATTCCCACCCGCCCGTTGTTGTGAGGAACGTTCTGAATGAGCCAATCGATGGTGTCGTAGGTGTCGGTACCCTCGTCGATGGCCTGGGCGTCGCGCGGGTCGCGCGGGCGACGCAGCATCACGAATTTTCCCTCCGACAGGAAGCGTCCACGAATATCCTGAAAAACGAAAACGTAGCCGTCCCTGATCAGTTCGTCGTAGATACGGAGCTTGGAAGTGGACCCCTTCGCGTCCTCGGGAATCCCGTAGGGCGTGCGTTCCAGGAGGATGGGCAAAGGCTGCGCCGCATCGCGAGGCGCGTAAATCTGCGTGTGCAGCCGCACGCCGTCACGCATCCGGATCATCACGTCCTGTTTTGTGAAAATGCGACTGTAATCGGGTTCCGCCGCCGGAGTCTGCGCGGCTGCGCAGACCGGGACCAGCAGAGAGACTGCACCGAAGAGAATCCCGAGCCTGAGCACCTTCCCTTGCAGTCTCATCAAAATCAAAGGGACCTCCCACGGTAAGCGCGAACCGTCTCAGTTTAAGTTCCGATGCGGGTAAGGCCGCCTCATTGTATCGCGCCGTTGCGGTCAATAGGACACAACTTTCCTGGGTCGGTATCATGTGAATTGAGGTTTGGGACGGATTGTGTTATTCAGCATTCGCCGGACTTCCGTGCTGGGCGCGGAGGCCGGACCTTGAGCAGCCATGATCCAGATCGATCCCGCGCTGACGCCCGCTCTCCTGAAGCCGTCCCTGGAGCATCTGTTCGAGCTTTCGGCGGCGAAGCTCCGCAGTTTGGAGAAAACCTGGGACCCCTCGCAGGGCTCGCCGGTCTCGACAGTGCGCGGCATCTACACCTCGCGGGACTGGACGGAGTGGACGCAGGGGTTCCAAATCGGTTCCGCGCTCCTGCAGTTCGACGCGACGGGGGACACCGCCTTCCTCGCCTCGGGTCGCCGCAACACCCTGGCGCTCATGCCCAACCACGTCTCGAGCGTGGGTGGACACGATCACGGCTTCAACAATATCAGCACCTATGGGAATCTCCTGCGCCTTGCTCAGGAAGGCAAGTATGATGCTGAAGATTTCGAGAAGGAGTATTACCGCCTGGCGCTCCGACTGAGCGGCGCCGTGCAGGCCGCGCGCTGGACCACCCTGCGTGACGGGCGCGGCTATATTTACTCCTTTCAGGGCCCCCACTCGCTTTTTATCGATACGATGCGCTCCCTGCGCTCGCTGGCCGTGGCCTTCCGCCTCGGGCAGGCGCTCCAGGGCGAAGGAGGGCGGGACATTTCCCTGCTGGAGCGCCTGCTCCATCACGCCTCGGTGAGCGCCGAATACGCGGTGTTCTATGGCGAGGGGCGCGACGCGTTCGTTCGGCGCCGCCCGCACGCGGTCCTGCGGCCCCAGCCCGAGGGCTATGGCCAGCAAGGTCTCGGCGGCTTGCTGGTCCGCTTCCAGGTCGGCCGCAGCCTGGCGCGCGCGCGCC
>JAIQGA010000033.1:0-27368 GCA_020072925.1 Terriglobia bacterium
GCCACCAGCCGTCGCAGCCGTTCATCCAGAAAGACCGACAACAAACCAAATCTGTCTCGGGTACGCTCCGCGTCTACCATGCCCGGAGTATACGACAGAATGGTTCAACTTGTTACACTTATTATTTGACAGACCCTAACTGTGACGCCGTTTTCCTGTTTCGGCCCCTCAATTCTCGCCAGAAACCGTCGCAGCAGTCAATCCCGGCACAGTTGACCAGCGAACCGTCCATAAGCGACCTCGAACAGTCAATGGATTGGTTGTTGCGAATATACCCGCGCGGCTGCGGGTTACTTCGTTGCGACGGTACCAAAAATCTATGTCCCTATTGTCCGGACAGAACTGTAGACCCATCCGGGGAGCAGTGCCACGTCTAACTGGCTGCTAATCGCCACGTCCCTCCTGTGCCTGACCTCGTTGTCATTGGGTTTCTGCCTTACCTTGCAGCTTCAAGTCCCGGTACACCCTCGGGTAACGTATACCTTGAGGAACCAGGGAGACTTCTTTTTTGCTGAAGCCAAGGACAACTCCACGGATACTCGCTATGCTGACCGACTTGCCAATTCCGTCTCCGTACAAGTCATCGGCAACTTGGCACTGAAGCCTGAGATCGACCTATTCCTGTATGAGAACAAGATCGACCGGCACCACTACTGGGAATACCAAACCCTCATGTCGTTGGACTACACGTTGGACTGGTATCGCGGCAACGGCTGGCTGAACGCGCTTCGCTACAAGAAACCCTCAGGGAAGGCAGGCTCCAAATGAGCAGCCAAAGGCGCCAGTGGTTCCATGTTGGAGTGCCTGCCGATCTATCTCAAAATAACTGATGCGTGAGGATGGCGTAATTCGAATCCCGACGCTTGGTCGCGTTCGCAGCAAAATCGCTGCTGATGGGCCAATCGCATTCTCGGCTCGGCTCTTGTCCTGTGAAGCCGCAATCTTGGCAGATGGCGGTTGTTTTGACCGTCGCAGGTGGCCTCACTCCATCGCCCGGCGAGATCGAAGTGTAGAATGTGTGTCGTCCTCGCACAATGAGGAATCCGGCTTTTTTGAGTCGAAAGACACTATTCACGGTTGTCTACCGGGGCCAGGACGAAGACTGCCCGGTGTATGGCGCGGGTGCGGCATACGTTGCTCCCCTCGAAGCGCGCCCATTCGTTGCCGGAACTCTGGGACTCAGCGTATCCGCCCAAAGTGTGCACCGTCGTGGCCAGCACTGCTTTCAATGCAGCTACTCGCATTCCGCCTGACCTTACTGCGCCGATATTTGTGATGCCCATTGTCTGGGCTGCTTTTCCGTCTCTCTTGGTCGAAGAATGCCACCATGCGCGGGTTGACGACCAGAGCCGGAACGGTGATTGGAACGTAGTTTTGTCACTGGTATCTGTATTCCCCCAGTTCCTTGAGCCGCTTCACCTGGTCGAGCTTCAGCCCGCCAAACTCCTTCCGCCAGCGATAGTACGTCTCGGTGTGGATCCCCGCATCCCGGCAGGCTTGCGGGGTGGCTTTCCCGTTGGCAACCTCCACCTCAATCTGTCGGAGCAGGTTCACAACCTGCTCCGGCTTAAACCTCTTCGTGGACATGACCCGTCCTCCTCAAGTGAATTCTCTCTCATTTCACTTGGTACAAAAAACCCCGGTCAGGTCACGCCACCACCCTAAAACGCCCCGGTCAGCTTGAATGGTGGTACACTCCTGCCCACGTTCGGGGATGCACGATGCCACACTCCCCGCGTTCCACTCCACTACAAAGAGGTCGTCAAATGAGTCTCTTCATGCTCCTCACCCCCGAACATGTAAAGGCCATCGAAGCGGAACTGGAGGGCAAGGGAACGTATCCGATTCTGATTCTCTACGCTCCAAACGACTGGGAACGGCAATCCGAAAAGCTGTCACTCGACTTCGAGGGATTACTGTCGAAGCTTGGCTGGACTGTGGAGAGAAAGAGTTGGTGGGACTTCCTGCAAGTACCCGAAGATCAGAAATCAAAGCCGCGTCAGTTTTTCATCGGGGAGCGTGAGCCCACAATGCCTTCGCGGGGGGCTGTCTACCTGCTTGCTGCTTTGAAGCGTGCCAAGTTTCCTATTGCAGAAAGAATTGAGCCGTTTCTCTATGACCCTGAGAAGCGTTGCTGCCTTTTTATCGGGGCTCAGCCACTTGCAACACCCTAGCCAAGGCACGATTGGTGCGGCGTGCAACCACTTGGGACCGCCCCACAAGCGGCTGATTCCGGGCAGTGGAATGTATTGAAACCGGCGCTTGAGTATCAACCGCTTGCGGTAAGCCGAATGGCAGGGATTTTGGGCAAGGGAACCCGCAGTTGTAGCTGCCTGTAACCGGACGAATTGCCACAAGGACGGTTATGGCCGTAATATGTCAATGTGGTTTGTTGCCGGGTGCTTCGGCCAGAGGCAAGGATTGCAGCGGCAGATTCGTCGGTAAACAGTAGGCGACTTATGAGGAAGCGCGCTTTTCGATCCCGAGGTCGGTGAGCCATTTGTCGGAGAAGGCCACAAGGTTGGGCTGATAGGCGATCTCGTGGAACGAGGATGACTTCCGGATGCCTGAGCACTCGCGAGTTGACATCGGTCGGAAACGAAGGGGCGACGAAGGTAGTAATCCGCCCGTGGGCGATGGGAGCGTGCGAAAAACTTGTCGGCAGGTTTTTGACAAAACGCTATGTCGGTCTGCCACCATCGCCTGGGCTCCGATACTCCGATGCGGCAGGAACCAAATCCTTTGAGCACGTCTTAACTGGGGGGCGAGTACTTTCCAGAGGGACAGGAATTGTGTGTCTGTTTGACCGGCGTGGAAACAAATGTCTAGGTTTCGCCCGGTTTCGGATCGGGCATGTGCTTGGGAGAGAAACCGATGAAAGAAAGAGTGGGGGCATCTGCGCTTTCGATCTTGCGCAATCGAGAAGGGCTCGCCCCCTGAGGCGTAGGCCCAGATGACGAGCTTACTTCACCCTCATCGCGATTTGCAGGCGCTCGGTGAGCTCCGGCACTCGAGCAATTAGATTCTGCTCGGGCTTACCCGGTGGAAGAAGTGATTCCTCCACAGACCGAGCACTGCTGCACGGCAACAAACAGCATCTCACCCGACCGGTCGCGAGCGCGGGCCAAGCGGGGCTCCATGGGCTTGCCACAACAAATTGGCGGCGAACCCGGCTTGCACCCGGCACCGGGCTGGCTGACCTCCTTCGCAGTCCCACTCACTTCACCCTCGGATACGTTCGCGGTAGTCGTATGCATGGCCGCCTCCCCAGTGAACTCATGTCGTCGACCACCGCCGGTGGCGCATCTGCGGGGGGGACGGCAGCCTTTGAGAACAGTGGCGCGTCGCGCCGAGCGCGTCCTTGTTCTTGAGAACAAGGACACGCTCGCTTCGGTGCGCGTTACGTGGACGCGCCGGCTAGTCGGTGATCTTCCGCAGAAAGCCATGTGTCTTACCGGTGGAGTCAACGTAGGCTCCCACGACGTCTCCGCCCGGGTTAATACCGAAAGCGCGGGTGGCGATCGCACCGGGGTAGTCGATGGAGGTAAACACACCCTTGCTCAGCAGGAAGCCATGGAACTTTCCGGTGGTGTCGCGGAACAGCCCCACCACCACTCCTTTGGGATTGATGTCATAGGGTTGAGTGAGATTGCTGCCGGGCACATCGAAAGGCTCGTAGTTCCCATCCTGCAGCAGGTAGCCGTGCCAGAGACCTGTCGTAAGGTCGCTGTAGAAGCCGACGATCGTGCTTCCACCCGGCGTCGCGCCATTGCGCATCGAGGCGGGGATAGCATCGAACCCCATGGGCATGAAGCCGGTTCCAGTACGCATAAGCGTCATGCCGTGCATGCTTCCCGCCGTGTCCGTGTCGTGATAGCAGCCGTAGATGTCCCCGTTCGGCGCGATCCGCTGAGCGTACATCCCCGGGTGCCCGGGGTATTGGAGTTTGGTGAAGGTCCCCATGCTTAACAGATAGCCGTGCGTGTTTGCCGGCCCCCCGGGTGCGACAGCATAAGATCCCACAATGTCCCCACCAGGGCTTATCCCCGCCGCGCCGGTCAAAATGGAACCGGGATAGTCAATCGAAGTGAAGTCACCTCTGCTGAGCAGGAATCCGTGCTGGTTGCCCAGAGTATCGTTGTAGTAGCCCACGATGTCCCCTCCGGGATTGATGCCCTGAGCGTTGGTGAGCACAGCACCGGGGTAGTCGATCGAAGAGAAGACTGGCTCGTTTTGGGCGACGGCGGTCCCTAAAGAGAGCACCGAGCCAATCAATCCAGCCAAGACTCTGTAACGTAACATTGGTCACCTCCTCAGTTAGTGGGTCCGCAGGTGTGCGCGGACTTCTGCCGGACTGCCCCGCTCAGGTGGCAGCGCAAGCCCCCCCTGCGCCCTTCTGTATCGGAGCAGTCTAGACTTACATCATTGCTGGACCTCAGCCGGCGCAGGGTTTGCTGCAACCTTCCGAGGTGGCGCCTTCGAAGCAACACTGGCTCCCGGCCTCGTCAAGACGAACAGGGTACGCCCGCTGACTTCCTCATCGAATTCGATACCGCTTCCTTCGAGTGCCAGTCTTATCCCTTCCGCTTGGTGCTCGGGGGATACCTTGCCGATCGGGCAGTTTACTTGCAGCAGCGCGCTTCTCGGTCCGGCCCGCATCGGCAAGAGGCGGATGTGGAAAACCGCCCGACCGCCTGCTGCTACGGAGCCTGAGAACATTCGTGAACGCATGGGCCCGAATTGTAAGGAGCCCAATGCCCGGCCCTCGCGCATGAGCGCGCCCGGCGCGACCCCGTACGAATCAAAGCTCACGAGTTCACTCGCAATCCAGACGCCCGTCTCCAAGACCATTCCGCAGGAAGATTTATGGGAGAAAGTTCCGGTTGCCGTGACTGACTTGCTTTGCGTGGCGAACGTGCCCGCACCGCTTATCTCGTAGCTGTCGCCACTGGAAGACTTAACCACAGCGGGACAGGGGGCAGAGTCGGGGGGATCGCAAAGGAACCCCGCACCCACCAGGAAGGTGTAACTCGCGGAGCTGCTTTGGGCCAAGCTCGCAACCGCCCCTGGGCCCGTGGCCACGGCCGCCGCGCAAAGACAGGTGATTGCCATGATCGAACAGGCTCTTTGGTTCAGCATCGGCTTTCCTCCTCAAGTTGCCGAAGAAACCGTCATGTTGAAAGCGTGTTGCCCAGTCACCTCGCCTGTTTTTCACTGCGTTTCCCTGGTCAGCAGAAAGCCATGGCCCATGTCGTCGGCATCGACGTAGAAACCCAATATCCTGCCGAGTGGGTCAATGACGAAGGCCATGGTGAAGCCAGATCCGGGCGGATCGATTGTCGTAAAGGCCCCTTTGCTTAGCAGGAAGCCATGACCCACCCAATCAGCGTCATAGTACAATCCCACGATTTCACCGGCAGCGTTGTTCCCGAAAGCGATGGTCAAATTGGCCCCAGGGAAATCGACCGTAGTGAAACTGCCCTTGCTCAGCAGAAAACCATGGGTCGTCCCGTCGGAATTGTCGTAACTTCCCACGATGTCGCCGGTGGGGCTGATCCCGAAGGCGCCGGTTCCCGTCGCGCCCGGGAAATCCACCGTAGTGAAACTGCCCGCGCCCAGCAGAAAACCGTGGAATACCCAGTCGGCACTCTGGAATTGGCCCACGATCTGGCCCACAGGGTTAATGCCCGCAGCCTCCGTATAGATAGCCCCGGGTGGATCGATCGAAGTGAATACACCCCTGTATAGCAAATAGCCGTGGAATGCGCCGTCAACGCTCTGGTACTGCCCCACAATCACGCCCGCAGGATCGATGTCGGTCGCATAACCGCTGACACTGGTCGGGTAGTCCACGGTCGTGAAACTGCCCTTGCTCAACAGATAGCCATGGAACGCGCCATCAGCGCTCTGGTACCCTCCCACGATCTGGCCGGGTGGATTGATCCCGAAGCCATAAGTCGAAATAGCGCCGGGGACGTCAAATGTCGCGTAGGTAATCGGACCCGCCGGGGCTACGGCGGGAACGGCCAGCATAAGGATGAGTGTTGCCGTAAAGAGCAATGCTACCTGTCGTTTCTTTTTTGTATTCACCATCTGTTTGGTGTTTTCCATAAATCCTCCTTCCCTGACTCGTGCGGGCGAGGGCCACGCACCTCGAAGGGTGCTGGCGACTCTGCGCCCTCCTGTCCAATCTGTCCAATCGCACACACGGCGCAACTCACCATGTGTGCACTGCTCGCGTCGTTCCTACTCGGCCAGGCCGGGCGGATGCCTGCTGAGCCCCGTACCAAATGCGCACGCCAGCACAGTCTCAGTTTCAGTCCTGCACCTTGAAGCTCAGCGGAACCGCAGTGAGGCGCAAGCCGCAACGCGTGCGAGGAGGCGTCGTCCCCGTCGAGGCTAGCCGTTAGCCTCTAATCGCAAGATGCTAAGGGATCCTCTATGGTCCCGGTGCTCAACGAAATGGCCAGATCAACGCGTGGTACTCTCCGGTATCCGGGTTCACGCCACCGCCCGCGGCGATTCCCGAGTTGTTAACCGCGTACAAATAGCTCCAGGAGAGCCCCAACTGGTGTATGGAGGTTGTCGTGTTGGCCGACCAGCGAACTGCCTGATCGACCCAGTCCGAGTCGGTACTAACTCCGACCGCGTCACCGACATCGTTGATATGCTCCGCTATAGCCCAGCCCTGCGGTGGGTCTGTCAGGCTGGGAAGCACTTGGACCTGATAGGTAGTCCGGTCCGGAGAAGTGGGCCTCCACACGACGGCCAACGAGACGCTCCAGTCCTCCGTGATGACATGGCCCGATATCTCGCCCCGATCGTTAATGCTGTGTGCCATAGCGAAGGGATATCCAGGAAGAGTTTCGAGTTCTGCCACCTTCCACCCGCCGCCTGGGAGGGGGTTCCAGAGGAAGGCGACAAGCCCCCAAGTCGACATGTCGGTTGCATCGCCGACGATCTGGCCGAGCCGGTTGCTTTTCCACGCCTCCCAGCAAATGAAATTGCTGCCGAAGCCGGTGGTGTCAAGCCTCGCGATCTTCCAGGACTTCGAACTGGGGTCCGGCAACCACGCAACGGGGGTCTGGTCCCCACATTCAAAATCCGAGGCACTCCAACCGACGATCATGCCGAGTCCGTTCACGCCGTAGGCTGCACCGTACGTGTGACCCGCGAGCGTGCCCAGGTCCTTCATCGGCAGGTTCTTTGACCACACCCACGGGTGGATTTCCCCGGTGGCCGTTGGGGCATGGCCGACAACCAGGCCTGCATTGTTGATATCCATGGCCATGGTCCAATTATCAGTTCGATCGCCGCCCAACGTCCCGAGGTCGATCATCTGGAAAGCCTTCGGGCCTTGCGTGGCGACAAAAAACGGGCGTGTGTTGCCTTCGGCATTGTCCCCCCAACCGACGACGTCGCCCTTCTCGTTGATTCCCCAAGCCTCACTAAACGACCCGCCGGGGAGCGTCCCGAGGTCGATCGGTTTACCAACCTGCTGGCACCAGCCGCACGGTGCCAGCAGTGCAAGTAAGGATAAAAAGCTCAGCATTTTACGCATGGAATCACCTCCAACGATCACGGGAGCAACGGCGTTTTCCGTTTTATGGTTACGCCAGCTTTTGGTCAAAAGGTCCAACTATTCGGCCCACCTGCCGGTTTTCGATCCAACCGAGCAATAGATCCCGCGATCTCAGAAAAGCGGCCGCGCACGCTTCTTCTTCCTTCATTGTTCCCTTCCTCCTTCCGTGCGTGGCTGCAGGCTAAGTCCGGCTCTCGAGGCAATCAATGGACAGCGAGTGAGTTTTGGCTGATTTTGAACTGAGCGGCTAAGGTGTCGTGTCTCATCGACCTAGCGGTTCACATGATTAAATCCGCTACATGTTAGAAAGAATCGCTTGACAATTTGACAGGTGTATAATGTCCTCCAACGACCGTGTCCCTCGCCAGGTGGTTATGACCGGTCCCGGTGCCTCCACACCAACGGCTCTCCGCGTCGGTGTCTTTGAATTGGATCGCCGGACGGGTCAGCTTCGCAAAGCGGGAATCCTCGTCCATCTGCCTCCTCAACCTTTCAAGATCCTCGCTTTGCTGGCCAGCCGCCCCGGTCAATTGGTCACCCGAGAGGAAATCTCCCAACAAGTCTGGGGTTGCGAGACCTTTGTAGATTTTGAGCAAGGCCTGAATCACTGCATCAAGCAGATCAGGACCGTGCTAGGGGACGACGCAGACACTCCCCGCTACGTCGAGACGCTGCCCCGGCGTGGCTACCGTTTCATCGCCCCCGTAGAGACGACCCAGGGGAGTGTGTCAGACCAGGAAGCGGTACACCCTTTGGCGCCAGTGGGAGGGGCCGTCCTGGATAAGGACACGCCCCACCGCAAGGCCTCCACGGCAGCGCCGGTGGGTGTCGGGTCGGACCCCCGTGCCCGCCCGCCGGACGGCGCCCACAGGCGGGTGCTTCTACGGGCGCGCTGGATCGCTGCGGGGGCAGGCACATCGGTGGTGGCGCTGGCCGCAGGGCTGGCGCTGGTGATGACTGTCAATGTCGGCGGCCTGCGCGACCGCCTGGCGACCATCGCCGCGGAACGCCATCCCGCATTGTGCCAGGGCTGTCACGATGCCCCACGCCTTGTCGTGCCCCTGCCAAGGATCGGATCGATCGCGGTCTTGCCACTCGAAAACCTCTCCTCCTATCCCGACCAGGAATATTTCGCCGATGGCATGACCGAGGAGTTGATTACCGACCTCGGTAAGATCAGCGCGCTGCGCGTGATCTCGCGGACTTCGGTGATGCACTACAAAGGGACAGCCAAGACGCTGCCGGAGATCGCGCGGGAACTGAATGTAGATGCGGTGGTGGAAGGTGCGGTGATGCGGTCGGGCGACCGGGTGCGAATCACCGCCCAGTTGATCCAGGCCGCGACCGACAAGCACTTGTGGGCCGAAACCTATGAGCGCGACCTGCGTGATGTCCTAGCTTTGCAGGACGAGGTGGCGCAGGACATCACTAGCGAAATCCAGATTGAGCTAACCCCGCAGCAGCAAGCGTGGTTTGCGAGTGCTCGTCCCGTCAGCCCGGAAGCTCACGAGGCGTATCTCATGGGCCGCTACTACTGGAACAAACGCACCGAGGCGGGGGTCAAGAAAGCGATCGTGTATTTTCATATCGCGATTGAGAAAGACCCTGGCTACGCCCTAGCTTACGCTGGATTAGCCGACGCCTACGTCGTGCTTGTCCCCTGGGAGGCCCGAGCGACCAAGGAGGCGCTGCCAGAAGCCAGAGCAGCCGCGAGGAAAGCCTTGCAGATCGACAGTACGCTAGCGGAAGCTCATGCCACGCTGGGAATGAGCAATCTATATGATCTGGACTGGTTGGGCGCGGAGAGCGAATTCAAGCGAGCTATCGAGCTTAACGCCAGCAATGCGACGGCTCACGAGTGGTACAGCCTCACTTTGGCTTCAATAGGGCGTTGGGATAAGGCCATGGAGGAAGCGAACCGTGCCCAGGTGCTTGATCCTCATTCGCTGGTTATGAGGGCTGTCGTTGGTTGGGTTTTCCTTCTCTCCGGCCAGTATCAGCAAGCGATCGGACAGGAACAGAAGACGCTGCAGATGGATCCCGACTTTGTCCCGGCTCTTTTGTACCTCGGACTCGCCTACGACCAGAAAGAGAGGTATCAGGAAGCCACCGCCGCGCTGGAAAGGGCCAATAAGCTTTCCGGCGGCAGCCCCTTCGCGCTCGCGGAGCTCGCCCGCACCTATGCCCTATCAGGCCAACGAGGCCGGGCGATAGAGGTTTTCAAGGAATTGAGGGGGTTATCAAAGCGAAGGTACGTTCCTTCGTTCAAGATGGCGGTGGTCTACGCTGCCCTTGGTCAGAACGGTCAGGCCTTCGCATGGCTTGAAAAGGCCTATAACGACCACGATCAAGGGGTGTCCAACGTCAAAGTCGATCCAAGGCTCGATCCCCTGCGTTCCGACCCGCGCTTTCAAGACCTTCTGCGCCGCATGAATTTCCCGCCGTAGGCACATTAATCCTGACCGCAACATTCAAGACGAGGGGCTATGAACCTGGACACGCGTGGGAGTGGAGGTGTCTTTAGCAACCCGCGGATGTGCTTCTCCTGGTTCCCGTTAGCCATTGTGCCTGGATCACGGCGTGCTCGAAAACAATCCAATTGACGTGTAACGGCCTAACCGTACTTATGGCTCGTCGTCGCTAATCTCCAGGTCACAGGGACGGTTTCGGGACAATACATCCATGTGGCTGCGCGCTGGATCTGAGACCCAACATGGCCATACTTTCCGTGCGCGGGACATAACTGGCAATCTATGAAAGCGTCGGCCGAGTCAAGCAAAAAAAGACACACGCCACCGGTTGGGCGGGGAGGGCTGTCAAGGGCGCCCGCAGGGCGTTCATCTCGACCCTTGACAGCCCTCCCCGTCCTCTAGAATTGGCCCAGGAACGAAGCGAAACGAAGTGCAGTTGAGCTTCGTTCCATAGGAGCGTCATACTGACTTGCGCAGAATCATCCCCCGCGGCCTGTGGGATGCACCCGCAGACGGCGAGACGGAGAAGCGTACTCGTCCTCCTGCCAGACTCTTGCACGATTGCCACGACCACGGCTCGCACGTAATCTTGCGAGTCTGTTCGGTCCGACCCAACCATCTATCCGGTCAAAACCTCGACCACGATTACTACTTCGAACTCCCCATGGGGGAGCGGGGGTGCCCAATCAATCTTGCGGTGATCTATCTCACACCATGGCCGGTTACGGGCAACTCCGCGTGCGAACCGAACTTCACCAGTTGCTGGTAATCCCATCCTTTTCGCCACATCCCGTACAAGCGAACTGCCAGTTTTCGCGCCATCGCCACTTTCGCAATCCGACGGTCACGACGCATCGCCAAGTGCAGGAAGCGGCGCCGCCAGTCGGGATCCGAACGCACGGCAGCCTGCGCCGCTTCCACCAGCAAGAAACGCATCAGCGCGTTGCCCTGTTTGCTGATGTGCCCCAGGCGCTGATGGCCTGCGCTGGAATCCTCGCAGGGAATGAACCCCAGATAGCTGCCGATCTGCTTGCCGCAACGGAACCGCTCGGGTGATCCAATGACCAGCACGTAGGCGAGAGCCGTCAACGGTCCGACGCCCGGATGGGTCATCAGAAGTTGTACCTCTGCTCGTTGAGCTGCCTCCTGCTCGATCACTCGGCTTAACTCATCGATGCTCGGACTGAGTCGGTCCACCAGTTCGAGTAGATCGTCCCGGCGTCGCGTGGCCCAGGGAGCCAGTGGCAAGGACTCCAACTGCGCTCGCCCTGGCTGACTCCATAGACCTTTCTTGCGCTGAATCCCTTCATTCATGGCCACGGCTTGCAACTGGTTCATGACCCGGGTTCGGATCTGCACCAACCGATGTCGGTGCCAAAGCAACTGGCGCAGGTCGCGTTTTTCCGGGCCAGGTGTCCACACGCGTGGGAAGCGGCTTTCCAACATCAGCTTCAAGATATGTTCGGCATCGCGACGGTCGGTTTTCTGCCTCCGCACGCGCGTGGCTCGGATTTGCGCTGGGTCGCCCACCCACAATTCCTGGTTCAACTCTGCTAACAAGCGCTCGAACCAGCGGGCGTGCCCAGTCGCTTCCATCCCCACGCGCACTGGGACTCCCTGCAGTTTGAGGTCGCGGTAGAACTTTTCAGCTTCTCCGCTACTGTGCATCAGTTGTTTTTCGCCACATTCTCCCGTCCCAGAATCCACCCAGGCGATTTGCTGAAAGCTCGGGTGATAATCACATCCTATAATCAACATACTCGGCTCCTTTCTTCCGAGCCTTGGTCGTCAGCAGCTACCAAGTCTACTCGGTTCGAGGGGAGCCGACGCTTTTATGAAATCAATCTTCTGAACCACACCTCCAAACGCATAGCTGAGAAGAGTTATTCTTCTCCAATTGGGATTTTTCTCTCCAGGAGGAGGGGCCCCGCTTCCGGCTCAGATCTTGGCGGGTCAACGCCGGGGCAGAGCCCCTATGAACCACGATTCTTTTTATCCCACTTTCTGCCTCGCCACACAAGCTGGAAGCCGATTGGGCTCGTGATGGCGACCAGGTCATGCTGCGGCGATGCCCACTTTGCGAACGCGACTCCATCATCGGTCACGGTCGGCGCCGCAAGCGGGCGCACGATGAATATCACGCCTGGATTGGGATCCGACGCGGCCTTTGGCAGGGTTGCGGGAAGACCTTCACCCTCCTCCCTCTGTTCTCCCTCCCCTACACCCACTACAGCCTGCTGGCTCGCGCTCAGGCGCTGCGGAGACACTTTGTGGAGCACTGCTCGTGAGAAGAGGCGACGCCTACGCTGAAGGACCCCGATCGGGCGCCCGATCCCTCCACCCTCCGCCGCTGGTCGGGCGGCCTGGACGGCTCCCAACCGGCGGCTTCCTTTGGGCGCCAAACGCTCGCCCGCGTGGCCCCTTGGCTGGGCCGCGGCGATCCGGCCGGTCCTCAGCTGGGGCCATTATCCGAGGTGGCTCCGCTGCTACAAATTCTCTGGCCTCTGCGTCGCTGAAAAATTCTCTGTTCCCCCACCATCCTTGCCTGGGAACGCTGCCCAGATTTTCGTAGCCTCGTCTCCGGGGGCAAATGCCGCGCCATGGGCGAGGATCTCGAATCACTCAAACACCGACTTCCGCTGCTCGATTACTTGCGACAGCAGAATTGGACCGCCCGGCCTGTAGGTCACGGCTCCGAGTTTAGACCATGCGCTGCACCTGTGGGACGCGGAACTGTCGGGGGGCAATCAATTTGGTTAATCAATAATCCGTCGCCCGGCCCAACCACCAAGGGGGGTGGTGTAGACAGGCCGCGTTGCAAATTTCCGGACGATGTACTTTACCTCA
This sequence comes from Terriglobia bacterium, assembly GCA_020072925.1. Classification (GTDB taxonomy): domain Bacteria; phylum Acidobacteriota; class Terriglobia; order UBA7540; family UBA7540; genus JAIQGA01. The sequence goes on from JAIQGA010000033.1 coordinate 12,901, forward strand.
AGCAGCCTGAGGCTGTAGACTTCCACCGTTTGTCTCGTTAATCCCGTTGACAACCCACCAGACGCGTGGGGCGTACGCCTTGGGCAGTCTGCCCCATTAGTGGTAGTTGTTAGAGCGTTATGGACCGGATATAATCCGCGGCAGCCAAGGTCTTTCCGAAGTAGAATCTACCTTACTCGGGGGTGACATTCGTGGGAACCGAGGCTGTGCGTAACAGCGACCGCGTTTACCTTGAGCTCCCCATTATTCTCATGGGGACCGACAGGAAAGGTCAGAAGTTCGTGGAAGAAACCAGGACGCTAGTGGTGGCCCGGAATGGCGCCAAGATCATATCCCGACATATCTTGGTACCGGACCAGAAGCTTCGAATTCGTTGCGTGAAGACAGGGCGAGAGTCAGAGCTGCGGGTGGCTGGACCAATCGGCGGAGATGGAGAAGACTACCATTACGGCGTCGAGATCTTGGAGGCGGGACCGGATTTCTGGGGAATCGATTTTCCGTTGCTATCCGTAGCTGAAAGAGCGGCGAGCCGCCTGCTGCTCGAGTGCATGCATTGCCACTGGCAGGAGGTGGCGTATCTTGACGTTTTCGAGCTCGAGGTCCTGCTGGCCAATGAGTGCCTCGCGCGGCCCTGCAAACGGTGTGCGGTGACCTCCATGTGGATAGCTCCGGGTCCAGCAGGTGAACAGTCTGTTAAGAATGAAAAAGTGTTGAATCCCCGCCATTCCATCCAGGAGCGGAAGGATCCTCGCGTAAGTCTGATGGTGGATGCCTGCATCCGTCACCCCGTGTATGGCGATGAGGTCGTGCACACGGAGAATGTCTCGCGAGGCGGCTTTCGCTTTCGGAGTTCCAGGGACTACCCGATCGCAACTCTTCTCGAGGTGGCCCTGCCCTATGTGCCTGGCGCAGCCAACATTTTTGCTCCTGTGCGGATCGTGTATCGAGAGGACCCTCCCACCCAGGCAAAGCGGGCTTACGGGGTCGCCTACGTGCCGACTCAGATGGCTTCGTCGTTAACGGGAATGAAAATCTCGACACCTGAGTAGCAAGAGCAACGTCTGTGGTTCGCCCCATCATTGTTTCAAGAGTAGGGCGTTTCAGTGGCCGGTCGTGGGGAATGGCGGACAGAAGTCAAGCTCCGGAACGGGTGAATCAGGCCAGGTTGACGAACAAATACCTATGCAAGAGATGCCCTCCATCGTTGGCCACTTGATTGAGGGCGAAGGGGCCAAAGCGGATTCAATCATGCGGCAGGAAGATCCGGACGAAACTGCCCTGTTCTTCACTCTCGGATCGGTGGCGACAAGGGCCGTCACCAGCCGAGTCCAAGGCACCCCGGTGGTCGCGGCCCTTGTGGCTAATCTCTTGGATCTGCAGAGTGCGCCAAACGCTACGGCCGCAATCCTCGACTATTCTCCCGAGCCGCATTTTTCGCTGATGAAACGCATAATTCCAGGGTGAACGAGGGTTGGTGTTCAGTACAGCCAACCGACGATCCAGAGCAAGGTCGAAGCAGCTCGGCCAGTGCCGAGAGAATAGGGCTGGATGTTGATGGCGTGCGGATAAAGAGGCCAGAGGGAATTCCCCACCTGGTGCGTGCGGTCGTTCGCAGTGGAGATGTCCTATGGGGTATCGCGGACAGCGTGATTCTATCTCCGTTAACCGCGAAGGAGTTCCTCCTGGCGGGTATCCGCAATCGTGTTCCCTCTGTGGGGCTGTCCTCCGCCAGGACTAAGGCGGGAGGTCTCTATTCGGTTGATTTGGATTATCTGGATAATGGAGCTCAGAGTGCCGAACTGGCAGTGAAACTCCTCAACGGCGAGCTTGACCCAAGGATGGGTCCCGCGGTATCTGGCAAGCTGGTCTATTTCTTAAACCTCACTACTGCCGGACGAGTACACGTCAAACTCACCGACGATGTCATCGGGGGAGCGCGCGAAGTTTTTCGAGCAGAGGAGCAGGGCTGTGCCGGCAAATAAACACTTGAACCTCGCGACCAAGTTTAACTTACTTTCGATGTTCTTGATCCTACTTACGGCAGTTGGAATCGCCGGCTTCTTTCTCCGTGAGGATCGCCGCACCAGCTACGACAAGTTGGTGGCCGAGGGCACACGATTCGCTCAGCTTGCCGCGAGCAACTCCCAAAATGCCATTTACACTCACGATCAGGCGACTCTTTTGCGCTTGATAGAGAGTCTCGCCGTCAACGAAAACTTCGCCTACGTGGCGGTGATTGAAAAAGGGGGGGGTGTCTTGATTCAAAGGACTTTTCGCAGTCCCGGCCTCAGAGTGCCACCCGCGCGCATCCCTGCCAGCAGCAAGCAAGCACAAAGTGAGTCGTTAACCCCCTCAAAAGTCCCGGGTCCAATCGCCGCAAGGGGCGAGCAGGGCAAGAAGCCAGAGCCCAGTCCAGGCGTAACTGTGAGTCAATTCACATCGGCGAATGAAGCGAGCCCGCATATTGACATTCTTGCTCCGGTAGTGAGCGCCGCCTCTAGCGACGCGGGGGATTCACTTGCGATGGTGGGCCCTTCGCGTACCCCGGAGCTACTGGGGTATATCCGGGTGGTGGTCAGCCAAAAGAATATCCAAGAGGATGCACGGAGCTTTCTGAGCTTGGCCATCATTGTCGCCGGCGTAGCTATGCTCGTGGGCATGGTTCTCACCGTCATCGTGACACGAAAGATCACCGCTCCACTGGATACCCTGGTGTACGCAACCTACGAGGTTTCGGCAGGAAAATTTGACCGCAATCTCGAGGTATCGGATACAGAAGAAGTCGGGAAGCTTGCGGTGGCTTTCAACCAAATGCTTTCCGCCTTGCGGGCCTATCGCACCCAGGTTGAATCTTACCAGACTGATTTGGAACGTAGGGTTGTGGAGCGAACGAAAGAATTACAGGTTGCCAAAGAGGCTGCGGAGGGGGCCAATCGCGCCAAGAGTGAATTTTTGGCGACCATGAGCCACGAGATTCGGACACCCATGAACGGGGTCCTGGGAATGACCGAATTGCTGTTGGGTACTGAACTCAGTGATCGTCAGCGAAGGTTCGGCGAGACCCTTCGCCGCTCGGGAGAGACCTTGCTGGCCATCATTAACGACATCTTGGACGTCTCAAAGATCGAGGCAGGCAAACTGGATCTGGAGTTTGTTGACTTTGATGTCCGAGAACTTGTGGAGGAATTGGTCGTGTTGTTTTCTGAGCGAGCCTCTACAAAGGGCGTGGAGCTGATGTGCGCCATATCTCCGGACATGCACTCCGCGTTCCGCGGTGATCCGGGGAGATTGCGCCAAGTCCTGACCAACCTGGTGAGCAATGCCATTAAGTTTACGGAAAAAGGTGAAGTGGCGGTGCGTGTCCAAACAACTGAGGAGGCCGAAGAGGAGTCCACCTTGTGTTTCGAGATTCAGGATACTGGAATCGGAATTGCGAGGGAAAACCAGGAGCGAATCTTTCAGTCGTTCACACAGGCCGACGGGTCCACGACGCGCAGGTATGGCGGGACAGGACTTGGCCTGACGATCAGCAAGCACCTCGCTGAAATGATGGGGGGAGCCATTGGGATTGAGAGCGCCCTCGGCAAAGGATCTACATTCTGGTTTACGGCACGTTTGCGCAAGCGACCGGCTGGACCATCCCTTAAATCCCCCATTCATCTCGAGCAAATGCACCTCCAGGTTCTGGCGGTCGACGACAACGCTACCAACCGCGAGATTCTGCGGAATCAATTGGAAAACTGGAAAATGCAGGTGGAGACGGCAAATAGTGGCCGTGAGGCATTGCAGATGCTTCACTCCAAGGAGGCGCAGAAGGAACCGTATGACCTGGTGATTCTCGATCTGCACATGCCGGATATGGATGGGTTGGAGCTAGGTCGAACCATCAAAGCCGACCCCGCGCTTCGTGACATACACCTCATACTGCTCAGTTCAGTGGTCCACGATTGTAGCGCGCAGCAACTGACGGAGGCGGGGATCGAATACCACCTCGTGAAGCCGCTGCGGCAATCACAGTTGTTCGATTGCATTGCCAATGCGGTGGGTGGGTACCAGGTCGCTGCTCAAGCCGCTACGGCAAAGAGTCGGCCGGCCCTTTCCGAAATCAACGCGAGGCTGTCGCGCAGGCGCATCCTGGTGGCCGAGGACAATGCCGTCAATCAGGAAGTAACTAGGGCGATGCTCGAGCAAATCGGCTGCCGCATGGACATGGTGCGCCACGGAGGGGAGGCTGTGAATGCTCTCAAAGAGAAGGCCTACGACCTTGTCCTCATGGATTGTCAGATGCCGGTCATGGATGGATTTGAAGCTACTGCCGTGATCCGTCGCCAGGAGGCGCAGGAGCGCGCCAAGAATCGGATCCCTATCGTCGCCCTCACAGCAAACGCTGTCCAGGGTGACCGCGAAAGATGCCTGGCCGCCGGGATGGACGATTACTTGGCGAAGCCGTTCACGCAAGAAGAACTCAGAAGTGTTTTGGAAAAATGGCTTCGGGAACCTCCGGCCGCCCAGGGACAATCCGCGGAGGCACAAGCCCAATCAGAGGCCGGGGTTGTTGCAGTCGCGGCAGTGCCAGAACCTTCGGTGGAAAAACCTCCCATTGATCGTCGAGCCCTGGCAAATATCGCGGCCCTCCAGCGGCCGGGAGCGCCGGAGATTCTTCCGAAAGTCGTCTCATTGTATTTCAAGACTTCGTCAGAACTTCTCGAAAGCCTGCGTGACGCTGTGTTGCAACACAGCCCGGAAGCAGTCCGTAAAACCGCCCATTCACTTAAATCCAGCAGTGCGAACGTGGGCGCCATGCACCTTGCTTCCCTGTGCAAGGAACTCGAGGAGGCTGGCCGCAGAAGTTCCTTGGATGATGCCACGCGGGTTTTTGATCAAATCAAATCGGAACACCTCCGCGTTGTCAACTCACTGAAGAAGGACGTTCCAGGAGCCACCTATGAGCAATCCTGAGAGAGCGGAAGAAAAAACCCTGATCTTGGTCGCCGATGACGATGAGACAGCGCGTCTGCTCATGCGCTCGTCATTGGAACAGGCTGGGTTTGACGTTATCGAAGCGGAAGATGGCGCCAAGGCATTGGCCAGCTTCGAAGCTGCAATGCCGGAGATCGTTCTGCTGGACGTGGAAATGCCAAACATGAATGGCTTTTCAGCGTGTGCCGGGCTGCGCAAGTTGCCCAAGGGAGAGGACGTCCCGGTCCTCATGGTGACCGGGCACGATGACGTGGACTCGGTGAACCAGGCCTATGAGGCGGGGGCAACGGATTTCCTTTCTAAACCCATCAATTGGGCGCTTCTGGGGCATCGCGTGCGCTATATCCTCCGGGCAAGTCGAACGTTTCGCAATCTCAAGGCGAGTGAGGTGCGGTTGGCTAAGGCCCAGCAGATGGCCCGACTGGGGCATTGGGAATGGCAGGTTGCCGAGGATCGCTGGTATTTCTCTGAGGAAGTCTGCAGGATCATTGGCTTTGCTCCAGGAGACTGCGCCGTGACTCGACAATCGGTGACCAACCTAATTCACCCGGATGACCAGGGTAGGGTCCTGCACGCGTTCGAGGCGGCCTTGCGCGGTGAGCAAGCATATGACGTCGAGTTCCGCATAACCCTCCCGGACGGAACCGCGCGCATTATTCATGAACAAGCTGAAGTAACTCTTAACGAAAAAGGGTCACCCGGTCGCATTGAAGGCACGCTCCAGGATCTAACCGAACAGCGGCATGCGGAGGAGCGAATTAAGTATCTGGCCTATTTCGACTGCCTGACTGGCTTACCCAACCGTCAGTCGTTTGCCGAACAGGTGAGCCACGCATTACGCGGGGCGAAACGGAGCAAAAGACCACTTGCCCTCTTGTTTATGGATATCGACAACTTCAAATCTATAAATGATTCCTTGGGTCACCCCGTGGGCGACCAATTGTTGCGAAAGTTCGCGGAGCGGATTACCCAAACCGTGCGCGGCAGCGACTTCCTCGCGCGCCCTGTCGAGGACCAGCATGAACTTCATGTTTACCGGTTTGGCGGCGATGAATTTACTCTCCTCCTGACCGGCCTCCAGCATGAGCACGACGCGGCAATAGTGGCACGTCGAATTCTGGGCTCATCGGAGAAGGCTATCCAGGTTGGTAGCCATGAACTCTATGCGACTGCCAGTATCGGCATTTCGGTTTTTCCCTCGGACGGGGATGATGCCAGATCTCTTCTTCGGAACGCTGACGCCGCCATGTACCATGCCAAAGAGAAAGGCAAGAACACCTTCGAGTTCTATACCGAGTCGTTGACGCAGATTTCCCTGGAAAGAATAAATCTGGAGGCCAGATTGCGAAAGGCCATAGAGCGCAGTGAGCTGAAGCTGCACTATCAGCCGCGCGTCGACGCGAAAACCGGACTCGTTCGCGGAGGAGAGGCCCTTCTGCGATGGGTTACATCGGGAATGGGGGCCGTGCCTCCTTCGAAGTTCATTCCGCTCGCCGAAGAGACAGGATTGATCATCCCTATTGGAGAGTGGGCGCTGCGGGAAGCCTGCCAGCAAATACAAGCTTGGCAAGCAGCCGGCTTGTTGCCCACAACGATCTCCGTTAACCTCTCCCCACGCCAATTCCGGCACCAACGCCTGGCCTTCTTGATCGGTAAGATTCTCGATGAAACGGGTCTGTCGCCAGATCTCCTCGAACTTGAGCTAACCGAGAGTGCCATCATGGAAGACGTAAGCACGGCCACCAAGATCCTGCAGGAGCTGAAAGGTCTGGGGATAAGAATGGCCGTAGATGATTTTGGGACAGGTTACTCATCTTTGGCTCACCTGAAAAGCTTCCCGCTTGACGTTCTGAAGATCGATCGCTCGTTCGTCAGAAATGTGTCGGAAGACCCCGAGGACGCAGCTATCGTCCTGGCAATAATTGCCATGGCCCATAGTTTGGGATTGAGTGTGGTGGCCGAGGGCGTGGAAAACGAAGAACAATACGCTTTTCTCAAAACAAACAGCTGTGACGAGATTCAAGGCTATCTCTTTAGCGAGCCGGTATCAGCCACCGAGTATGCACGATTCATCGAGACTAGCGAAAGCCTGCCTTGGAGAATCACGGACGCATAAAGGCAATTGCCAATTTGCGTCTGGAGCAAACAAAGGGATTCCACAGCCCTGTCTGTCGCCAAAATCCCGTAAGAAAGGAAATTCAATGAATTAACGCGGGCGCCGGGATGGATCCATATGCTATAAACCCAAACCCATGATGCCATTTTCCCTTACGTTCTTCTCCTCCCTGAGCGCCTTCTTTCGTTCCCGCTACAGCCTCAGCCTTGAGATCCTGGCGCTTCGCCAGCAGCTCTGCGTACTCAAGCGAAAGCATCCTCGCCCTCGGCTGCGCATCCAGGATCGGCTGTTTTGGATATTTCTCTGCCGGCTTTGGTCCGCTTGGGGCGATGTCCTGATCATCGTCAAACCACAGACCGTTGTCGCCTGGCATCGAGCCGGCTTTCGACTGTTCTGGCGCCTTCGATCGCGGGCAAAGCAGCTTGGCAGGCCAAAGATCGATGCCCAGGTTCGAGTTCTCATTCGGCGTATGGTCGAGGAGAATCCCACCTGGGGCGCCCCCAGAGTTCACGGTGAACTCCTCAAACTCGGCTTCAACCTATCCGAACGTACCGTCTCCCGCTATTTCCGGAGCCTCTCTCCTCGCGGCCGTGCCCGTAAGCTCTGGGCTACTTTCCTGCGCAATCACCGCGAGGTCCTCGCGGCCATGGACTTCTTCACCGTGCCCACCCTGACCTTTCGTGTGCCGTACTGCTTCTTCGTGATCGAACACGGCCGACGCAAGATCCTCCACTTGAATGTGACCGAACACCCGACCGGCCCCTGGATTGTGCAGCAGCTGAGGGAAGCATTTGCGGAATCTTCTCCTTACCGTTACGCGATTCTGGATCGGGACGGCAAGTTTGGCGAGGGGGTAACCGATTTTCTGATCGGCTCCGGCATGAAACCCACGCGCATAAGCCCTCGAAGCCCCTGGCAGAATGGGGTCGCCGAAGGCTGGATCGGAAGCTGTCGCAGAGAGCTACTTGATCACGTCATCGCGTTCAATGAGGCTCACTTGCGTGGTCTGCTCCGGGATTACATATCATATTATCATGCGGATCGAATCCACGACTCTCTTGATAAAGACGCGCCGGCGATGCGACCGGTTTCCCCCAAGCCGGAGCAATCCGTCCGGTTGGTTTCATTCCCGCGCATCGGCGGTTTGCATCATCGATACGATTGGCAGAAGGCTGCCTGAAGAGGTCTTGTGGTTGATGCGGAACGCATCGAGTTTCGTGGGAATCGGTATCTGACACTGCTGCGGGCGCACAAACTTTCTTCCTTCCCGAGAAATCTCCCGGGCGTTCCGGCACTTCAACATTCCGGCAATTCTTGGACTGCAGCCAGACAAAATCTGGGCGATAGACTTTTGGCGACGCACAGGCTGCAGGTACCACCGAACAACCAGAAGACAAGTAATTCAGAACGCTAAACCTAGGAAGTGGTAGGCCTGGGGAGATTCGAACTCCCGACCCACGGTTTAGGAATTCTCTGTACCGACGCGCCAATGAGTAATCTCAACCGCTTACAAGTGTGCCATCCTATGAAAGCGGCTGCCAAATTACCTGATTAGTCAGTTACAGGACACCGTAACGGACACCAGTTCACATTTGTGAGGGGGGCGGGCCAGCAAGCAAGGCATCAAGGAATTCACGGCAGAGCCTGGGGACATCCTTCACTTCCAGCCGCAGTTGCTTGTGTGCCTCAAGATTACGCGGCCTGCAAATCTTCGGCAGACCATCAAGCTTATTGCGCGTAAGGCCGAGGAAGTTCTCTGAAACCCACTTGCCGAAGCGAGCGAACAATTCGCCGTTCCCTGGCACCGCTTGGGTAAGGATGAAATGCATTTGTCCCAAAGTTAATCTGCCGTTGCGAACGAGAAAGCGTGCAAAGGGGCCAGCCGTTTTGTCCTCGCATAAGTGTACGGCGACTGCCTTGAGCGTCGAGTCCCGGCTGACCACTTTCCTGAACCATACAAAAACGCGCTCTCTCAGCTCGATCTCAACAGCCTTGGCGTGTTTTTCTCCTCCAGTTTGGGCGAGCTGGGGCGCCAACGCAGGTTGGATAGACGCCAGATAATAGGTTAGGCAGGCCGCGTAAAGCAGTGCCTCGCGAGCTTCATTGCCCAATCTGCCGTAAGTGGGCCACAAATCGCGAAAAAGCAGATCGAGAAGTTTTGTAACCTCTGGCTTATTCTCGAAGATTTCACGCGTGACCCTTTCAATGTCGATCTGGTCGGGTGCTATGCTACCGAGTGCGAGCGCAACCCTATAAGCCGGCTCCTGCTCAGTTTCAGGTTGCAGATCGACCAGCTTTCGCAATGCCTCGGTCGCTTCCCTAAATCTTTGTTGTTGTGCTAACAGTCCGGCAAGGTCCTTATACACTCGTGGGTCATTGGGATATTCCTGCGCCCATTCCCCGTACACAGCTTCGGCTTCTGACGGCTTTCCGCCGCGCGCGCAGGAGTCGGCCAGCACTCGAAAAAGTGGGGGTTTGAAATCATCAATGAAGGACTCGGCGTGTTCTTCGGAAATCCGTTTGAGAAGGTCTACAACGTCATCGCCAACTCTTGCCTTCACCTTCCTGAGGAGTCGCAAGAGCACATCGAAATCAACATGTTTGAACCTGACCTCCAGGCTGAGGACCTTGTTGTATTCTCGTGGGGCCTGCACGTAATCACCGAGCGCTAAATAGCAGGTGCCGAGCATCGCATGGTATACGGGACCAAGGTCGGCGCGGCTCTGGAAAGCCTTTTCCAGGTTACTCCGTGCGTCCAGTACCAATCCTCGTGTTTTGTCATCCAGGGTTCCCTCACGAAGTTTTGCCGGAGCCTCGACGAGTGCAGACCAGTACGCACGGGAGACGAAATAACTACCGAGTCCGTTGCCCGGTGGGTTGACGCTGAGTAGCCAGTCGTACGTCTCGCGGCGTTTCTCTTTATCTCTGCCGAGCGCGACAAAAAAACTGACCTGCCCACGCAGCGCCCAAATGTCCTTAGCCTCAGCGGCGTTGAACGCTTCCGCAAAGCTGTAGAGCTGGTGTGCCCGGTCCCAGTCCTCTGCCGCTAGTGAGTTCGAGATTTCCCACTTTAGCCGCCGCCAGTCGTGCGGGCATTCCTCTAACTGAAGCATGCCCACGAGGACTCTGAGATCGCGACGAAACCCCGCTTGCGTGGATCCGTATTCGTATTCTTTGTAGATTGAATACTCTGGCCAATCTGCACTTCCCAAGTTGTAGTAAAAATGAAGAGCTGCAAATCGGGGCGCAAGTTCACGAACGTCGGCCGACATTACCTCCGCAAACAACGCCAGCATATTCTCCCTTTGCGAGGCTGATCCTGCCAGGGCTTCCTCGTCAAGAATGTCTTGGCTGGCGCCTACCCAGGGAAGTTCATTTCCCGCTGCTTCGCCGCACTCAGGTGCAGTGTTAGTTCCCGGCTCCGTCTTTGCCTCCGGCCCGCACCAATCGATCGAAGGAATATCACCATCCGATGGGAGATACTTCCGCACCCACTCAACCCATTCTTGAACCTCTTTGCGCCCTGGATAGACGGACATGCTCCTCCCCCCATTTCTGAGTGCCCATAGTAGCAGGCCCCGACTTTGTTTTCACGGCGCATTCCGCGCGGGCCGTGCTGATTTGACCTCGGACCACCGCTATCTTCTGTGTGCGGTAGGCAACGCCGCCGGTTCGCACACACAGAAGCTCGGAAAGCTGCAAGGTGGACACAAATCCCTCGGGGACCTAATTGGGCGCTGGACCTCTCCCGTACGAAGTGGGGAGATTGCAGTGAGAATCATAGTCTCGCGTGGCGCAATTGAATAGATGGCTGGAAGGATCGCCGACGATATGGCATTCCGACTTCAACAGTATTGCCTTTGGTCGCCTCGGTCGGGCTCGCGTCTATTGTTTAGTAGCTTTTCGCTCTTCCTTGTCAGAGACTGGATATAATATCTTTTCTAATTCTTTTGCCAGACTCTCCGACAGCCTCTCATTATTTTCGACTCGCGAGTGAAAGACGCAAGTCTGCCCACAATCGAACTCTACGTGGATAAGCTTTGCGACATAGCCTTGGCGCGGAATCGTTCTTACATCCTTATTTGTGATCTTGCCGCGCCCGAGCGTGGGATGAACAACCATTCCTCCAACATCGATGGCATCCCAAAACATCTCGTGGAGCCCGACCTCCCAAGCCAGAAGCCTCAGATATGCTTCACGCCGTTCCACAGGTCTATCATTTGCCAGTTGGTCTTGCACGTCCCCTGCTGCGATTGAGTGGAGGCGGCTAGCAGTCTTCAATAGGTATGAGCGGTCCTGGATCTTGGTCTCAAGGTGTTTGGGAACCGCTCCGAGACCATGGTAGGCACCCAGGAGGGCACCCAGGAAGCAAGCAATCGTATCCGTGTCGCTACCGAACAGGTTGACAGCCGTGTAGAGTGCTCGTTCTGGTTCATCAAGGTATCGAACAAACAGGTATATTGCAGCGCATACGGTGGCAACCCCAGACCCTCTCGTGGAGGGGTCAAGAACACCGATGAATTTGTAATAATCTTCAACCGGTCGAGTGGCAAAGTCGCGGATGGCGTCAAGATACTTGTTCGTATCCTGCCTAGCGGCTTGAAATAGTGCTCGGAACGCACCCTTGCCCGAACCGCTGCGCGTGTCCCAATGCGTTACCCAATTGCCGATCCGCCTTTCCTCCACTACGGCTCGCCCAGCACCTTCGGTCTTGTCTCGAAGATACTCGATCAAAGTCGTGTTGATCCCGCCATTGTGGGAAACGATTGCATGTCGGGCCGCGAGTCCGAAGAGGATGGCGCCCAGAATCGCACGAGGATGGCCATGTGTAATCACTGCGTTCAGGAAGGAATCTCTGACCAGTCGATCCTCGTTCGCGGTGTTCACTAACGCGATAGGCAAGTTTCGCATCGCAGCACCGTTTGCCCCCGCATTCCGGTAGTCCAGGTCGCCCTGCTTGTAGAAGTTGCGGAACCAGTCCACACGGCCCCGAACAAGGGAGCGAGCGGCTGTCTTGACAGAGCGTCCGCCGCCCCGCTCGTAGTGGAGCCACAATGGCAGTTCTTCATACGCAAACCGTTCTGGTTCGAAGTCCCCCGACTCCGAGACACAGCGTGCGACAGCAAGGTTTAGTTGTGTGTCGTCCGAATACTCCCCGGGCTTTATCTCTTCGCGATAACCCCACCAACGGCCACCCACGGATTTGTGCCAAAGAACAAAATCTCTAACCGGTGTCTCGAATGACGGACATCGCTGGCGGTAGAGCCTAAGAAACTCCGTAGGCCAACCCAAGGCATCTCCAACGGCCCCGAAGAGAAGCGCGGCTTGAAATCGACCATGATCGGGGACAGGCTGGTAGGTTTTCAGAGGCTTCGGCGGCTCAAAAAGGGGCTTTTGGCTGTTCATTCCATCCTTTTTCATTATACCACCTCAAATTCGACGGTTGACCATCGGACTCCATTTAGTCGATATTCTATGGAGCACGCGCCCGTTTGTAGCTGATCTAACAAAATGTGTGGCCAGTGCAAGTAGTCGGTCGAGGTTTCAAACTCCGTACTAGCTTGAACTCCTACTGGACTCCATCGCACTTCTGCCCGAGTGCCAGCTAGGGCTTGAATGCTCGCTATAGCAGTAACACGTGCGCCCGGATGACGGTCAAAGCGAGTCATGTGCGCATGGTCTCGGTCAACGGAGGTCTTGTCGATCACTGTGTCAGTTAGCACGATCCGTTTGACGTGAGGGAAACCGATGGTGACGTCTCCAGGTGCGTCCGAAAAGATGTCGGGGCTGACGCGGAATGGTGGGTGGCCTGTCGGTCCCCAAAGACGCTCCCCTTCTGCAAGGCTGGCTTCGCTTACAAACGCGACCTCCCTTACATATTCGAGGGGAATGCCGTTGGGAACGAGTACCTCGGCTTGGACAGGACGAACCCAGCCAGGTCTGTCCCAGGGTCGCGGCCTCGAACGCACCGCACTGAAGTCGAGCAGGTTAAGGCCGTCTCGCCCCGTGCCCCGCTGAACGTCGGAGGTTGAGGCGGCGTTACAATCGGCGAAAACTACTCCGTCCCAAGTGGCAGGTTCCAAGGAAATAACGAAAAAGCACAAATGTAACTCACGCTTTTTTCGGTATGCAAATGGCGTGCGGGGGGTCAGATTTAGCGATACCTTGTCCCAGTTCTGGTTGTATCGATCCAGTCTGTGTGAAAGGTCGTTGCCTCCTGGTTCTGGTATGGGCCACGACCCGGCTAATTCCAAAGTTCCCTTTGAGCATAATGCCTGCATTCTGGAGAAGCCTGGCAGGTTTTCGATGCACGTAAAGTGGTAGAGCGACGACATGTGCTCATCCTGGAACTTGTCCAGGATTCGCTGAGCGTCTGGATGGCGGTGTGGCGACATCTGTTCGGGAATCCCCAGGTTCATTCCACACTTAGTGGCCCAGAGAATACCCCCGACATGTCACGGATACAAGTCAGCGCTATCAAGCCGTCTTAAATTTTGCCAGTGAGAAGCCGTCAGACCGCCACGCTGCTGCCGAATCTTCGCTGATACCTGCAAGTGGCCCGCAATCACTGGCGATGCGATTGCTTCAAAAACATCTGTTTTTGGGCGACTGCGGGAGGGTGATCGCGGCTCTTGATTATCAGGCAGTTGCGAGGCGCGTGCGAGAGGGGTTTTTGGGCAAGCTACCGCACGCGCGTTGGGCGGTGCCCTTACCGATGCCTAACTCAGATGAGATTGAGGCCCAGGAGTGCCCCTGGGCGCGCAGGGTGGCCACTCTAGAAACGTCCACGCCGACGCGTGGTCTGCCGAGCCTCCGCCCTCGGCTTCTGGCAAGCGCTAGCCCCGAGCGCACACGGTCTCGAATCAACTCCCTTTCAAACTCGGCAATGCTCGCGAAGATGCCGAAGACCAGGCGCCCGTTGGGCGTCGAGGTGTCCACGCCCTCATGGAGGCTCACGAAGTCGATCCCCAAGGCACGGAATTCCTCGAGTGCATTCACCAATTGACGTAGGCTGCGGGCGAAGCGGTCGTAGCGGTAGACCACTACGGCATCCACCAGCCGCTTGCGGCAGTCAGAAAGTAACCTGTCCAGCGCCGGACGGTGCTCCTTTGATCCACTAATTCCCTCGTCCACATACTCACCAACAATTTCCCACCCACGCCGGCGGCAGTATTCTCGAACTTCATCGAGTTGCATTTCGGGATTCTGGCCGTTGTGGGTGCTCACCCTAGCGTATATTCCCGCCCGTTTCATCGCTTACCTCCCTTGGTCACCTTGCGAGGGCGACCGCCGAGCTTCCCCCATTCGGAAAGTTCTTTCTTTGAGTGCCTACTGGCGCGGGCCTGTCCACCCAGTCGAGCCCAAGCTTGCC
>JAIQGA010000033.1:27374-32184 GCA_020072925.1 Terriglobia bacterium
CGCGCCTCTCCTCCAAGCTGGCCCAACGCGGCTGCATGTGGGTTCTTCATGCGCATTATCTTACTTAACGCTAAGTATGTTTGTCAAGAGGTTTGTGAGGGTTCCTGGAAGATTCGCAGAGCAACCGGGGGCGCCTTCTTGGTCACGATGGGGATGCGCCGAACTGCTGGTGGTGCCACGATAGACGCACCTAAAGGCGAGAGACAGGGCTGAGCCAAGCGGTTGGCGCAACCGCGCAAGACCGGGGTTTGGATCCGGTACAAGAGAAGGCGAATCTAGGCGCTTGGTTTTTCCAGGCAAGATGAGAGGCCCGTCCTTGGTGTGGGCTGGCAAACCTTCTGGTGAGCGGCGATCAGCGGCAAAGGGGTGCCCCCCGCCCTCCAACCGCCGCCTATCGTTGTAACTATCCTCCCAGCCCTCGCTTCAGAATAAAAAACAAAAATGAAAATCACAGAAACTAAATCAAAAAAAAGAAAATCAAATTCGCCGGGAGTCCAACACTCACTCTTCACTTGCAGTGCAGTCCTGCACTCGCACGACGAGGCTGAACTTGTAGAATTCAAGCTGGAGGTCCATCACGGTCATTACTTCTTCTTTGCCCGTCGGCCCTGAACAGAATCCCTTCGCGTATGGCAAATGCGGACTGTCCCTCGCGTTTCTGATTCTGCGCGTACTTGGTTTGTTTCACCCACAGCTGAGCCAGAGTCCATATTGGCTGGTTCGTTGATGGGCCGAGGTGATGCCTCGGAACCGGTCTCCACAGGCCGTCACGGATAGTGGAGAAGGGGCCCGGCGAGAACCCCAACACTTGAATCGACGGGCAATGGAGGAAAAATGGGGACGGTGTTAAACGCAAAGGAAGTTGCTTACAGGATGCTGGAGACAGCAAAGCAGAACCTCAAAGACAACGGGTACCTGACGCCGGTCGCGCTTCTGCTCAAACCCGACGGGACGTTGCGTGTGTTCGAATTGATTCTACGAAGCAAAGAGGAAGGACGAGAGTCCGAGAACGTGGTTTCCAGAGCCGCTCGCAAAGAGAAGGCCCTCGCGACAATCACCATCAGGGATACGACGTTCAAAGCATTTCCACGGGAACCAGGGTACAAACCATCACCTGAGGAGGGACCCGAACCTCAATGGCTCCTGGATGCCATGATCACGCCGGGCCACTGCCTCGACATGATGATCGAGGTGCCAGGAGAAGTCACGACGGACGTCATGGTTCCCTATCGTCGGAATCAACTCGGCGACTACGAATTCGAAGAACCCAGCGAAGGACCGATTAATTTCAATGGCCAGGCTCCACCGTCCTGCGAGGAGGAAGAAGGGCCCAAAAACTAAGCCCAAGACCTTACTGGGAAAAATCCCGTGCGGCTGTCGAACTGGTCGAGACAGCCAAGAGACACTTAGCGTCAAATGATTTGGGTGCGATGGTCTCCAGCCTAGGGGGGGTGAATTAGTATGAATCTTTCCAAGTCCAGAATCATGGCAGGTCATCAATGCCTGAAGCGTCTCTACCTTTCCCTAAGCGGTTATCTCAGTGCTGGCATGGTTGCCACGATGGTTCGGTTTCTTTCTGAGAGAATCGACCTAACCACCGCGAGACAAAAAAGCTGTGAGATCCTTGCGAAATGGAAACGTCACGAAGAGACTTCAGGTGTGGTAGCAAGAGCGCTCCAACTCGCTCGGCAAGATCCTACTGACCCCGGCGCAACTATCCGAGAAATTGGGGAGGGTTGGGTAGGCGAAGAAGCACTAGCCATTGCTCTCTTCGCGACCCTGACAGGAAAAAGTTATGTTGAGGTTATCCGGATCGCGGCTAACCACGACGGTGACAGTAATAGCACCGCGTCGATTGCCGGGCAGCTATGGGGAGCATCCAAGGGGATCGACGGGATTCCCCACGAATGGGTAACTCGCTTGGATGTGCTCGTGCCAATGCTCCACCTCGCTAGGCAGTACGCCGGGCACGGCCCCGAAGGGTAGAACCCTGACTCTATATGGCTGATCTAAACTTGCGTGGCTATCTTGATCGGTTTCCCGAGGTCTGTGAGCGGAAGTTCGGCCGCCGGTTTGACTTCGCCAAAATTGAGAAGGAGTTTGAGCAGGTCCGTACTGGCGGTAGCCGTCTCATGGCGCGCGATGTGGCAAAGATCTTTGACAAGGATCGCACGCCGTTCGGGCGTTACTGGCCGCTACCTGATGCGAAGGCACTGGAAAAGCAGCTCACCCGTCAACACGTTTTCCTGAGCCCAATTGTTGGAGACGGACATGACCTCGTTGAACAACTGTTGCAGGTATTTCATAACCTAGGCGTGGCGTCTTTAGTCCTTCGCATGGCACATCCCGATCAATTTGGGGTCTTCAGTACCCCCATCGTACATTTGCTCCAAATTAACCGGGCGAGAACTGTGGACCTTTACTTGGCTTTTTGTGAAGAGCTACACAGCTGGCAAGAACACTTCGGTCTTCCCTCAGTGGCGCAGACTGAGATGGCGCTCTGGACCTACCACGAGTTGACTGCGCTGCCCTTGCACGGTGCCGAAGTGGAAAAATCTCGGAGGGAATTCGATAACGATGTCTGGATTCAGCGGCGGCGCCTGGAACAGGTCGTGACCCCTTTTCTGGAAAACTATGGTCCAGTCGAACTTGCGCGGATACTATGTGAGCGGTACCCGCGATTGGCTGCGATGCTCGCCGGCGTCGAGTTTGAGCGTCTCCTCCGTCTAAGGTGGCGAGGGCTCCGTTCGAGGGACAAAGGCAAACAAAAAGTGTCTGCCGACGACATGATCAACGACCTGGCCGAACACTCGGTGGTCCACCGCCGGGAAGCACGGGGGCTGGCGTCCGTGTGGGACGTGCGCAATAAGGCGGTACATCCGGATGCCACTTTGAGTCGCGAAGAAGTGGAGAAGATGATCAGTTGCATTGAATCAATCTGTTTCGATTGGGAAGTTTAAGTGTTGACGATTCCGCAGCACCCTCGAAGGCACAATTCAGACAAGGATTGCAGCCCTTGGGGTCTGCGAAAGCCCGGCTCGTTTCCAGCACAATCTGGGCCATAGGCCAAATCTCATTTGGGCCGAGCTGGGGAATGCGTTTTTGTCTCTTAGCAAAAGTCCATGGCGAAAAGCAGTCGCGGGGGACAACCGAGGCTTTCCTGCTGCTCTGGTGTGTCGGAAACCCCGCTTGGCACACTGGGCATTCAAGGTGTGCACGACGGACTGTTTCGAGCTCCTGGCGTTTGGTCTACCGTCATGAGAGCGGAAAGCGAGGTACGTTGTGAAGATCAAGTCGCTACGTGCGTTCCTGAGCAGCATTTCCCCTGGGTTGATAGAGCGGCACGAGGATAAAGTCCGCTTAATCGAACTTCTTAGGTTCTGTTGGGAAGAGATAGATGGCAATGAAGCCGAGGGCATGGCGGCGTACAAGTTGGAAAGAATGAAACAACCGGAGTGGGAGTCACCCTTCCTTCTCTTCCTAATCGAAAGACACGGCCCTATCGTGCTCGGTTCAACTCGCGCGGATGTCCACCAATGGAAAGTGAATGTGCTCGACGGCGGTGCGGACTGCAATCCTGAATATGGACAGGTACAAGTCCACCCGCCCCAGCCTGCTTTGAATGTCGACAGTTTGGCCGACGAAGTAGTGCGTCTTGTCTTGGAAAGAAAAGATGATCCGAGATTGAAATGGTCGCCAGATCGTTCGCGCATCACATTGCGCATAGGCAAGGTGATCCCTAAAGAGTCCGGCGTCAAGCAGACAGTGGGGGGAAGAAGGCGCCGATTGGGCAATGCTATCCATCCAACCGATCATATGCGATCCTCCCTATAATATCCAGTTGGCGCACTGGGACCAGTTTCATAACTACCGTGAATGGGCGGCAGCTTGGCTCAAGGAGGCCGAGCGAGTCCTGTCAACAAACGGCAATATCGCAATCTTCGGAGGCCTCCAGTATCAAGGCGAGGCGGGCTCTGGCGACCTACTTACGATCATGAACCATCTTCGGGAACACAGCGACATGCTTCTCGCCAATCTTATCATCTGGAATTACCCCAACGGCATGAGCGCCCACAGGTTCTTTGCCAGTAGACACGAGGAAATCGCCTGGTTTGGGAAAACGTCGAGCTACTTCTTCAATTTGGACGCTGTGCGCGAACCCTTCGACGATGCAACGAAGGCCGCATACATGAGAGACAAGCGCTTGCGACCGGAGAGCCTCGAGAAAGGGAGAAACCCGACGAATGTATGGCGCATTTCACGATTGAACGGGAACTCCCTTGAGCGCGTAGGGCACCCGACACAGAAGCCACACGCAGTCATAAAGCGCCTCGTCCGCGCCCTTTCCTACCGAGGGTCAACTGTTCTCGATTTTTTCGCTGGAAGCGGGATTACCACCCGAGTTGCGATCGGGGAGGGCCGTCACAGCATAGCATCCGACATTGACCGTGGGCTCCGCATCAATCTTGATAAACAACTCCAGAACATGCGGGCCACCGAAGCACAGAGCTCATCGCTATTCGAGGCAGACCTACCGCCTTATGTGATTTTGCCGGGGGGGAGATTATCCGAGCATCCTGCCTTTACGCCGGATTGCGGCGGCAAGTATCCCCCGGCAAAGCCGGGGGCTATAGGTTGTGAGCCGCTCAAAGCGGCAATGCGGGGACGCAAATGGTTTTGTCAACTTGGTTTGGCCCCTTTTGATCGTCTGATTTGGCCCCACCTAAGTTATTGATTCTGAGTGTTGCCTCTTCCCGCTTCCCTCTTTGTTGTTCCAGACTTCGTGGTTGTTCTTGGTGCTTTGCTGGTT
>JAIQGA010000356.1 GCA_020072925.1 Terriglobia bacterium
ATCCCTGCCTCGCCCTCCTTCAAAACCGCAATGATCTGTTCCTCCGTGAATCGGCTCTTCTTCATCGTGAGTTCTCCTCTCGGCTTTTATACCCGAGAACTCACATTCCCACTGGACCAGTTTTCGGGGGGCAGGTCAATCTTACCCCGCCTTGTGCGCCCGTCGCCGATGGCCAACAGTGCGCATTGTTACAGACGCCGATCAAGACCTCCAACGGCAGCGGCGTAACGCTGCTAGTCACGCCGTCAATGGTGACCGGGCTCTTCACCAACACGAAACTCTCGACAACTGTCACCACGGCCACTGCCGATATTGGCATTCAGGTGTGCCTGACGGTTGACGGAGGCACCACTGGGATCCTGCCGGCTGGCGGGTGCGTGGTTTACGACCAACGCTTCCAGCAGGTGAGCAACTCTCTGTTTGCGAACCTCGCTACCTGCACAAATGTCCTGGTGGGAGGCGTATGCACGACGGCCGCGGATTGCCCCGACCCCAATAACGACATCTGCAGCGGCGGCACGTGCTACGGACCCAATCCCAACTGCAATTTTGCCCTGACCTTGAGTACCCTCTCGGCGCACGCCTTCAATTTCATTGTTAACGTGCCGGGCGGGCCGCACACAATCGCTGCGACGTGGTCGCTCACGGGGGTGAATCAGACCTCAGGCCAGAGCTCCGTGGCCGCCTGCGTGGGGCCGGGCACAGTAACCGTGACTCAAACGAAGCTCTTTAACAACAGCGGGTCGAACACGACGATACCTTAATCCACCAGTTAAGTACCCTCTCGGTCTTGTTCGAATTCTTGGGTATCAGCCCCCGGTGCAAGGGTCCGGGGGCTGATTCTCTCTACGGCTAGCCGCTATCCACACGTAGTACGGAGTTGCATCAATTCCCAAGAAATGGTGAACTAAGCGCATGAAAACCGAGCTATCAAGGATTACTTTTTGTACGGCTGTGCTGTTCGCTTGTTCAGTTTGCTCGACGGCTGGGCAAAGCACTGCCAAAGGCGGCGCCACTTCGAAGGACTCCGCACCACTCCCCGAGAGTTGTCCTTTACCCAATGAAAATACCAAGGCCGGCATCGATGAACCTCTCGCCATAGTGGATGGACAGCCCATCTACGAGCGCGACCTTGAAGGACCAGTCGCTTCGCAAATGCTCCAAATCCATCAGCAAGAATATGAGATCAAGAGCAAAGCGCTTGATGAGTTGATCCGCAAAAGACTTCTCGAAGCCGAAGCCAAGAAGCGAGGCGTTTCGACGGACAAGCTGCTGGAGCAGGAAGTTGACTCCAAGATCCCCGAGCCAACCGATGCGGAAATTGAGGGCTATTACCTTGCGGTGCGAAGTCAGCTAAACCAGCCTCTTCAGGCAATCAAACCTCAACTTCAAAATGCTGTAAAGCTGCTGAAGACCCAGCAGGCGCGGGAGGATTTCGCGGATTCCCTGCGCGCCAAGGCTGTCACCGCCATTCTGCTTCGTCCGCCAAAGGTTGAAGTCGGCTACGACCCGGGGCGGCTGAGGGGCGACCCGAAAGCTCCGGTCACCATCGTGGAATTCTCAGATTTCCAGTGCACCTTCTGCAAGAAGGCCGCCGCTACGGTCAAAGACCTGCTTGCCAAGTATAACGGACGTGTGAAGCTGGCTTACCGGGACTTCCCCATGCGGACGCTCCACCCGCAAGCTCAGCTCGCGGCGGAAGCCGGTCGTTGCGCCGGGGAACAGGGAAAGTTTTGGGAGTATCACGACGCCATGTTCGGCGCAGATCAACCCAAGCTGGATGTGCCAGGTTTGACCTCGATTGCCCGGAGCCTGGGCATCGATGAGAAGTCCTTTAGCTCCTGCGTGGCATCCGGCAAATTCAAGGCCCGGATCGAACAAGACGTGCAGGACGGCACCAGGGCCGGAGTGTCCGGCACTCCGGGCTTCTTCATCAACGGGGTGTTTGTGAACGGCGCCCAGCCGGAAGCCGATTTCGTCAAAATCATCGATCGCGAATTGATTGCCGCCGGCAGCAAGAGCGCCACGCGAGCATCCCGCTAAGTCGCTGAGCGTCTCCGATCCCTCCCTCTACGCTCCCGGATACTGGGACTACGGGCGACGGGGCCCGTCGGCCCTACTTGATCTGAAGGATTAGGTCAATTCAGGATACAAGGACAACGCGCCTTGCCATGCCCGAGACCACTCAGGCCAAGCCCAGGAGGGTGCGGCGCACGAGTGTGCGCGTGAGCGCGACCTTATAACGATTGTGCGAGAGCGGCCCGGCGTTTTCGACGATGATTTCCGCGGCATGGCGCGCCGCGGCTTCGTCGAGCGCCGAACCAATCAGGGCTTTTTCCGCCTCGAGCGCCCGCCACGGTACGGGCGCTACCCCCGATAGTGCCAGGCGCGCCTTCACAACCTTGCCGTCCGAGAAGGTGAGTGCGGCGGCCACGCCCACCAGTGAGAAGTCGAACGAGGGCTTTTCCTTGAACTTGAAATAGGCACTGCGCGTTCCCACCGCAGGAGCAGGCAGTCGGACTTCCGTGAGGATTTCACCCGGTTCGAGCGTCAGGCCGGCATTCAGCCGCTCTCTTGGCACGTGATACAGTTTTTCCAGCGCGACCGTGCGCTCACCGCCCGAACCCACGAGTCGAACTGAGGCGTCAAAAACCATCAGCGCCGGCGCCAGATCGGAAGGATGCGCAAAGAAGCACGGCCCGCCATCCAGAATCGCGTGGTAACGGTTCTCGCCCGCCACGGCAAAGCACGTCGCGCCGCCTTTTTGCAGGCACGGGTAATCTCGATGGCGGAAATACCAGCAGCGAGGCCGCTGGCACAGATTGCCTCCCACCGTCCCGGCATTGCGGATTTGCACGGAGCCGACGGAGGCCGCCGCCTCCACCACCGCCCGAAAATTCGACCAGAGGAGCGGGTGTTCCGCCAAATCCGTGAGCTTGACCAGCGGTCCCACGCGAATGGTCCCGCCGTCCTCGCGCACAGCGTCGAGGCCGGGAATGGATTTCAAATTGATGACGCGCTCGGGCGTGTCGAGGCGCTTCTTCAAGCGGCCCAGGAGGTCCATGCCGCCTGCCAGCAATTGCGCCCGCGCCGGGTCGCTCCCCAGCAAGGTCACAGCTTCCTTCAAGCTGGCCGGATTGTAGAGGGCAAATTGCTTCATCTCAGGCCTCCTTCCGAGCTTCGAGCGCGTCCAGCACGCGGTCGGGTGAGAGCGGCAGTTCGTAAATGCGCACGCCCAGCGCGTGTGCGACGGCGTTGGCCACCGCCGCGGCGGTCGGCACGGTGGGCGGCTCGCCCAGTCCCTTGCCCCCGATATTGTTCATCGGCGTGATCGGCTCGACGATCACTGCTTCGATCTCCGGCAATTCCTCGGGACCCAGCATCTTGTAGTCTTCCAGATTGGGATTGATGACGCGACCCTCGGGCTTATCCATGGTGCGGCGTTCGAGCAGCGCGTAGCCGAGGCCCATCATCACGCCGCCATACACCTGGCTCTCAAACATGGAAGGATTGAGTGCGCGCCCGGCTTCGTGTACGGCGACAACTTTCTTCACCCGCACCTGGCCCGTGTCGGTGTCCACTTCGACTTCGGCGAATTGCGCGCCCCAGAGCGGAAAGCTGCCGTAAGGGTCCACGTTGGGCAAACGCTCGCCGCGGCCGGCGATGGGTGTCGAGCCCAGACGCGCAGCCGCCTGCTGCCAGGTCAGAGATTTATCCGGATGCTCGCGCACGAAGATTTTCCCTTCCGCGGCGACCAACTCCTCAGGCTGCGCGCCGAGCGATGCCGCCAGCTTCTTGAATAACTGCTGCTTGGCATCTGCGGCCGCGGCGCGCACGGCAGGAGTGATCGAGAGCGCCGTGACGCTGCCGCCGCTATCGGGCGCAATGAGTTCGAGGCGCGTGTCACCGATGTTGACTTTGATAGCTTCGACGGGCAGGCCCAACTCCTCCGCCGTCACCATCGCCACCAATGTGCGGGTACCCGTCCCCAGGTCCTGCACGGCGATGGCGGCTTCCGCCGAGCCGTCCGGCGCAATCGTGACGCGGCAGGCCGCGGGCGGGCCGGAGTAATTCGGCCAGACCGCCGTGCCCATACCGATCCCCCGCTTGACAGGAGAATCGGTTTGCGGCCCGAATTCTGACCGGCGGCTCCAGCCGATCTTCTCCGCGCCGAGCGCATACATCTTGTCGAGCGCGAGTAGCGGCTGGTCTACGAAATTCTTCCGGCGGAGTTCAAGCGGATCCATCTTAAGTTCCACCGCCAGCTCGTCCATCGCCGATTCGATGGCGAAAGAGCCTTGCGGGAAGCCCGGCGCGCGAAAGGGCATCCCGTAGCCCGCGTGCGTGAAGACGTCCGCCTCCTCAAGTTTCAAATTGGGAATCTTGTAGACAATACCCATGATGGGCGTGGTGCTGGCGTCGCGGCCCACCCCCGCGGTCCCGTACGAGCGGCAATGCAGCGCGGTGAGCGTGCCATCCTTCTTCGCACCCAGCTTCACCCACATCGTGGCGCTGGGGCGATTGCCTGCGGCGAGGTTTTCCTCGTGGCGGTCGTAAGCGAGCTTGACGGGCGCCCCGGCCTTCCGCGCCAGCGCCGCGGCCAGCGCGCCGTACGCCTGCATACCGAACTTGCTGCCGAAACCCCCGCCCATGTGGTCCGTGATGACGCGTATATTTGCCTTTTCCGTCTTGAAGGTTTTAGCCAATTCCTCGCGGAAGCCGTTCACCCCTTGCGTGGAGGCCCACACCGTCAACTTGGGCCCTTCCCACTTGGCCACCGCCGCATGGCACTCCGCCGAGTTGTGGAGCAGCACGGGAACGCGCAGGGTGCGCTCGATCACCACGTCGGCATCCTTGAAGCCCTGCTCGATGTCGCCGCGCGTCTGGGCTTCGCCCGGCACCACATTGCTCTTCGCGCCTTTGTGCACGAGGGGCGCGTTCGGTTCGCGAGCCTCCTCGTAATCCACCACGTGCGGCAGGCGGTGGTACTTCACCTCGATGAGCTGGATGGCATCTTCGGCAATCTGCTCGGATTCCGCGGCCACAGCGGCGACTTCTTCGCCCTCAAAAATCACCACGCGCTCCTGGGGCTTCGAGATTGGACCGTCGGACAGCACGCTCAGCAGCGTCGTCGGATCGAAAAACCCGTGGCCTTTGTCGATCAGGACGACCGCCTTCACGCCCGGCAGCGCCGCGGCTTTCGTCGCGTCGATGCTCTCCACGCGCGCGTGCGGGTAAGGGCTGCGGAGAACCTTGCCGTAAAGCAGGCCCGGCAGCTCGTGCGGCGTGTAATCGAGCGTGTACTTCGCGGCCCCAGTGACCGTTTCTCTGCCCTCGATGCGCGGCACGCGTTTGCCCACCACCGTTAGCTTCGCGTCCAGGTCCCACACCGGCAATTCCTGCTCGGGGACTTCGATCTCCACCACC
>JAIQGA010000034.1 GCA_020072925.1 Terriglobia bacterium
GCGCCGCCCCAGCGGCTCCAGCAGGTCGGCCAAGAATTGTTCCAAACGCTTTCGACATTTCTCGATTTCGCTCTCGGTCATGGACCGGAGCTTAGCACCTCTCCTGCGGGAGGTCAATGACTTAACGTAGTAGTATTAGGGGCTGGGGGAATGGTGAATGGTGATTTCTGAGTAGTAAATTGGATCGGACGGGACCGGTGATTGGGGACTCGGGTCTTTCCCGAGTAGCGAATCCCGAGCCCCGAACTCCGGCTGAAAACTGAACACTGAGGACTGACGACTCATAGCTGAGAGCTGAAGGCTGATACCTGAAGGCTGCCCCCAACACCTAATCCCTGACCCCTAATCCCTTCTTCAGCATGCGAGGCAACGTGAAACGCGAGGCGAGCGAGTTGGTCAAGAAAGAGGCCCAAGGGATGACACCGGTGGTGGGCGCGCTGGAAGAGTTGCGCGAGAAATCCAAGGGCTCGCCGGCGCTGGGCGGCGTCACCGCCGTCAAACATTTTCCGGCGCGCGAGGCGCGCTGGGCGCCCTTTCCGGAGTTCCTGCCGCGGCCGCTGGTCGCGGCGCTGCGGGCGCGCGGGCTCGAAGCGCTCTACGCGCATCAGGCCGAAGCGTGCCGCCTTGCGCACGAGGGAAAGAACGTGGTGGTGGTCACGCCCACGGCTTCCGGCAAGACGCTTTGCTACAACCTGCCGATCCTGAGCGCGCTGGTGGAAAACCCGGAAGCGCGCGCGCTCTACCTTTTCCCCACCAAGGCGCTCTCGCAGGACCAGCTTGTGGAGCTCAACCGCTGGAGCGAGCAGCTCGGCGACGCGGTGCGCACCTTCACCTACGACGGCGACACGCCCCAGGACGCGCGCAAGGCCATCCGCGCGCGCGGCAACCTGGTGATCAGCAACCCCGACATGCTGCACACCGGCATACTGCCGCACCACACGCGCTGGCAGCGCCTCTTCGAGAACCTGCGCTACGTGGTGATCGACGAGCTGCACTACTACCGCGGCGTGCTGGGCAGCCACCTGGGCAACGTCCTGCGCCGGCTCAAGCGCATCGCGCGCTTTTACGGCAGCACGCCGCAGTTCATCTGCACCTCGGCCACCATCGCCAACCCCGCGGAACTCGCCGCGCGCATCCTCGAGGAGGACGTCACCCTGGTCGACGAGAACGGCGCGCCCGCGGCGGAGAAATATTTCGTTCTTTATAATCCTCCAATAGTTAATATGCAACTGGGTATTCGTCGGTCTTATCTGAATGAGACCCGCCGGATCGCCCGCAGCTTTCTGGCGCGCGGGCTCCAGACCCTCGTCTTCGCCAACAGCCGCCTGGCCACGGAGATTCTGGTCACCTACCTGAAAGAAGATTTTTCGAAAGCCCCCCTCGCCCCGGAAGCGATTCGCGGCTATCGCGGCGGCTACCTGCCGCTCGAGCGCCGCGAGGTCGAGCGCGACCTGCGCGAGGGCCGGTTGCTCGGCGTGGTGGCGACCAACGCGCTCGAGTTGGGCATCGACATCGGCAGCCTCGACGTGGCCGTGCTCGCCGCGTATCCCGGAACGATTGCTTCCACCTGGCAGCGCGCCGGTCGCGCCGGGCGCCGCCAGGGGACCTCCGCGGCAGTGCTCGTCGCCTCGAGCGCCCCCCTCGACCAGTTCATGGTGCAGAACCCGGAGTACTTCTTCGGCCGCTCGCCCGAGCACGGTTACGTCAATCCCGACAACCTTTTCATCCTGCTCAACCACCTGAAGTGCGCGGCCTTCGAGCTGCCGCTGAAGGAAGACGAAAAGTTCGGCGCGCTCGAGATGCGCGCGCTCTTCGAGCATTTGCAAGAAACGGGCTTTCTCCATCACAAGCAGGGCTCGTGGTACTGGGTCTCCGAGAGTTACCCGGCGGATGCCATCAGCCTGCGCTCTGTTTCTTCCGACAATTTCGTGATTGTCGATAACACCACGCTGCCCAAGGTCATCGGCGAAGTGGATTTCTCGAGCGCCCTGACGATGCTCCACGAGAAGGCGATTTACCTTCAGGACGGCCAGCAGTATCACGTCGAGCGGCTCGATTACGACGACCGCAAGGCGTACGTCCACCAGGTTTCGAGCGAGTATTTTACAGATGCTATTGACTATGTAAAGATTACTATATTAGAGAACTTCGAGACGGCGCCCCGCGGCCCCGCCTTCCAGAGCCACGGCGAGGTCCGGGTGAACACGCAGGTGGTGGGATTCAAAAAGATCAAATTCCATACCATGGAAAACGTCGGGGCGGGGCAACTGTCGCTGCCCGAACAGGAAATGCACACCACGGCCTTCTGGCTGACCCTGCCGCGCCCGCTGATCGAAAGCCTGCCTTACGATTCCACCGAACGCCTCGACGGCGTCAATGGCCTGGCGAACGCCCTGGGCGCAATTGCCACGCTCCTGGTGATGTGCGACGCCCGCGATCTGGGTGTGGCGGTGGGGGAGAACGAGAAAGAGAGTAGCCAGGAGGCAGAAGCCGGAAGTCGGGAGTCAGAAGTCAGGAGTCAGAATGAAGTTTCGAGAAGTTCGGAATTGCGGCAGAGTGTTGGGAAATCGCAATCCAAAATCCAAAATCTAAAATCCAAAATCTTTGAACCCAACATCTACCTGTATGATAGATATCCGGGCGGGGTGGGGCTGAGCGAGCCGCTCTTTCGCATGGCGGATTCGCTGCTCGAGAAGACGCAGCGCCTGATCGCGGAGTGCCCCTGCGCCGCGGGCTGTCCCTCGTGCGTAGGGCCGGCGGGTGACGTGGGCGAAAAGGGGAAAGAAGTGGCGCTGGAAATTTTGAAGAGAATAGTAGTCCCGGTGTAACGAGAAAGGGTGTGGGGTGTCGGGTATCAGTGGTGAGGGAACGAAATCCAGAGTCGCTTCCCGCCTTTTGGTAAGAACAACGCCCCAGGGGCCACGGACATCCAAGGTTTTTTGTCCATGAACCTCGAACAAAAGCTTCGCCACCTTCGCCAGGCCTCCAAGCCGCGCGACCAGGAGCTGGCGCGCACGCTGGAATATCTGCGCCGCCTGGAGCAGCCCGCCGCTCCGCGCAAGCTTCCCGCGCAAAAAGCGCCCAAGGGCATCGAAGAGTACGTTGAAGGCGAGGTGGCCACGAATCCTCAGGGGGATTTTTTCCTGGCGCGCGATGAGTTCCCTTTCGGAAGGCCCTACGGAAAGCTGCGGATCGGCGATTTTGCCGGCGCGGACCTCAACCCTCTCAACCTGTTTCTTGGCGGAACCGCGCTTCCGGAAGTCGGCAGACTGGTTTTTCTCGATACTGAGACGACGGGCCTGGCGGGCGGCACAGGCACTTGCGCGTTTCTGATCGGCATCGGCGCCGTGGAAGGGACGAAGTTCGTCATCCGGCAATTCTTTCTCCGCGATTATCCCGAGGAGAAAGCCATCCTGCACGCGCTGGCGGAAGCCCTGGAGCCCTACGCGGGGCTGGTCACATTTAACGGCAAGACGTTTGATGTGCCTCTGCTCGAGACCCGTTACGCGCTGGCGCGGACGAAGTCGCCGTTCGACCGCCTGGTGCATCTCGATGCGCTGCATCCTGCGCGGCGCCTCTGGAAGTTGCGCCTGGAGAGCTGCAAGTTGACCCATCTGGAAAGCGCCGTTCTGGGCATCAACCGCGAAGGGGACGTTCCGGGCTCAGAAATTCCGCAGCTTTACTTCGATTACCTGCGCACGGGTGAGGCCGGAGGCCTGCAGCCGGTCTTCGTCCACAATGCCCTCGATATCATCACGCTCGCCGCGGTCACTGTGGAACTGGCCAGGGCGGTCGGCGACGCGGGCGCAGCCACGCTCGACTCCAGCCTCGATCTTTTCAGCCTGAGCCGCATTTACGGGGCAGCGGGCGCGCGCGACAAGTCGGTCTCGACGTGCCAGCAGGCGCTGGCGCGGGGCCTGCCGGAGGAGATCGAAAGCTCCGCGCTCCATCATCTCGCGCGACAACTCCAGCGGCAGCGGCAGTACGAATTAGCCGTCGAGGCGTGGCTGGAGCTCTCGCGCCGCGAGTCACCTTTGGCGATGGAGGCTCTGGAAGCGCTGGCCATCCATTACGAGCATCGCCAGCGCGATGCCGGTCAGGCCCTGGAATTCACGCGTGCCGCTCTCGCGCGCGCGGAAGAGCAATTCGCGCACGCGCCTTCCCTGGCGCGTTTTTCCCGGCGCGCCGCCCGCCTCGAGAAGAAACTTGCGCGTGCGGCCGCAACCCGCGCCTTGCCTCTGTAGCGCCGCCAAATTCGGAATCGGCGGTTGGGGGCCTGCCTAGCAAGGTGTCCCCGGCCGAAATTCCCGCGCGCCCCAGGCATCCTGGGGAACCGGCCGTGCTTCTAACCCATCTCTGGCTTGTTGGCACGCGCCAGCTCTGACGCGAGGCGCCGGATGGGCCGGAAGCAGGGTGAAGCCGTTGTCCGAGTTTACGCTCATGCAAGATCGCGAGAGGTCAAATTGCGGAGGCTTTAGTCGTCGCGGGCCGCTGGTTGCCGGGTTGCTCCTTCTGCTGGTCAGCCTCGCGGCGCTGTCAGCCCATGCCCGGCAGCCCTACCTCAGCCGAAACAGCTCATCCTGGCGCACTTCCAAATCCAGCCGGATGAACGATGAGCGTCTCGAGGTGAGCCGCGAGCTGAGAAGAGCCGACTCCCCATCCCGGCACGCGACCTCTCGCCGCGTCAGAGCGTCTTTTCCCATTCCTCTGTTTGCTTTCCGGAAACTTCCGGAAGCTCTTGCTGCTTGCCATTTTCGTTCCCCGCCCGCAGCCTAGCGGGTGTCCATCCCGGCGTGACATGCCGGGGATCCCGACCAAATCAGGTTCCCGACTAATCGCGAGTAGTGCTCGCGCTGTGCCCCACCTGCCTTGAAGAGCGAATCGCGGCCGGGCTTCCAGCGAGCAGGAAAGGATGTGAAGGTCGTGGAGAATCATTCACAAGCAGTCTGCGGTACTTTTCCACCACTCCGAGGAAGGGGAGACATACCTCGCTGCGACGGGAACGTTGACTTTGAGCGTCTCTACAAGATGTACAGCCGCCGCGTGTATGCCTTGTGCTTTCGACTCAGCCGAAACACCGAGGAAGCCGAAGATCTGACCCAGGAGGCCTTCCTACAGGTGTTTCGCAAGATTGACACCTTTCGAGGTGAATCTGCATTTGCCACCTGGCTTTACCGCCTGGCCCTCAATGTGGCCCTCATGCGGCTGCGGAAGAAGCGGCCGCCCGAGAATCCGCTGGAACCAGATGCCACTTCAGGCCATGAGGGCGGCACGCCACTGCACCTCTATGGGGTCCCGGACGTCGCCCTGACCGGCGCAATCGATCGTGTGCAATTGGAGCGAGCCATCGGCGGGTTACCGCCGGGCTACAAAGTCGTCTTCCTTTTGCATGACGTGGAAGGATACGATCACCACGAGATTGCAGAGATCCTCGGCTGGGCGCAAGGCACCTCGAAGTCCCAACTCCACAAGGCGCGACTGAAGCTACGTGACCTGCTGATCGGCGTAACGCCCTCGCGGGTTCCGACCGAGGGCGTCAGCTCGCACCAAAATCTCCCTCGCGTCGGAACTGGGAATAGGAAGGCCCCAGAAGACATGGTCTTCGGGCTAAAAGTGCGGGGCTGGGCATACACCCCCTGGCGGCGCAGAAAGGTGAAACCCTCCCGCGCCGTTGCGGTGCAACGGTCTGAGCCCGTTAGGCTCCTGCCGGGAACGGGGCAGCACCCGCCAGTGGGTGTGAACATAGCGTCCGGCTCGGCGCCGTTAATCCAGGGTTCGAGGATGAAGGTCCGCCTCGCAGACGCAGCCCACTCTTCCGTCAATGACTTTCACAGAAGTAATGTAGCTTTGTGAACTATTGAACCAAGGAAAGGAGAAATCGACGATGCAAACTAACTCGATACGAAAAGCTCTCTGGGTGGCCATGAGTGCCTGTGTGGCTGCCGTTTTGCTGGCGGCATGTCCGCCCTCGAGCTTCGCAGGTACGCCCACGATGGCTGCCTCAAGAGGCAAGGTGTCCGAAGAAACCTCCCGCCTCCTAGAACAGGTACAAGTGGATGCTTACAAAGTCCAGAAGGATGCGGATCAGCTCAACTCCTGCATGATGGAGCCCAATCTCTATGACTGGCAGCTCGACGGTTATTACCTCGATCAGGCCCGCTACCGCGTGAATGCCATGGATGCGATGCTTAACCAGCTACGTGAGAACCGTGGGAAGGAGTCCATATTACAGCAAAAGGCCATCAACCGGATCGCACCCACGCTCGTCAACCTCACCGACACGACCCAACTCGCCATCACTTCACTTAACCGGAATCAGTCCCACCTCTACGCTTCCCAACTGAAGGCGTACGCGAAGGACATGTACACCCAGGCAAAGCTGATCGGGAGCTCTGTGGGCGACTTCCAGCATTACTCAAGCGACCAGAAGGAGTTGCGCCAGCTCAAGCAGAAACTGCACATCAAGACAACCTCCTGACCCTTCAACACCACTGGGGCGGCGATCCAACTCGGCCACGCCGCCCCGGCGGCTCCGCACACCTCCCGGAGCAGGGCGGCGGGGTCGTCAGGCTGGGCTGAGTTATACGAGTTCTGATATCTCTTTGGCGCGGCACAAAGTCGCCGGCTCCCCATCCGGTTGGGAGGAAAGGTAGCCGCAAGGAGGAGCTTGGGTGTCTCCCACCTACACCTGGAAGCAATCCCATGAAGAACCTTTTTATCGGTGCGTTTTTCCTTATCACGGCCGTTGGCTATGCCAAGAATCATCACCCCTTGGATTGCGAGGTTGAAGCATTCAGCGCCAAGGCTGATAGGTTGAACCTGGTATGCCCCCCGCTTTTCGATTTCTCTCCAATTCGTGTGGATATTTCTTTGGGGAAGATCGATCCTGCCGGGTGGTCCCACCTGGACTTGCAGGGACCAACCCCCGCGAAAGTGATTCAACCAGAACCAGGGGAGTTCCATGTCCGACTTCCGCATCGGGAGGGCAGGCGTCGCTGGCTGGCTTGGCGAAGATTCGACAATGTGAAAACCGTCTCGATCCGTAAGGACAGCCTGAATTAGCAATTCGTGGGACGTGGCGCGCGGGTCGCCGCGCGGGCCTCTCAGGACCCCTCGCGCGGCAGGCGCGAGGCTAGTTTTCCTCGTCCTCCGACTTCCCGAAGGATTTGAAGAGCACGTGCATCCTCTGCACGGATTGCTCACCTTTATCGCCCCTGACGGTGACAATTTCCAGGTCGCCGACGAGCCGCAAATAATCCGCGTCGCTGTCTTCGTGGCCCGACCCGCGCTCCACCTTGCCTGAAAATCGGTAGTATTTGCGGTGAATTTCGTTGGTGCGAAATTCCACGTGGTCCTTTTTGCGGGAACCCTGGAGGATGTTGTAGCTCAGGATGGCGTCGGATTCGTCCTCACCCTGGTAGACATCGATGTAGCCTTTGAGTACCCCCTCCTCTTCCAGCAGCGCGAGGGTGTCATCAGCCGTAAGGAAATGATATTTCCCGGTAATGTCCTGGATTTCGTCCTCAGCGGCATTCCCCCTCGGCGTGCCGGCGATGGAAAGAACCAGCGCCGTGAGAACGATCCAGAGTGGCCCGAATCGGGAAATCTGCGCCGCCATATCTTCCTCTGCTCCTCCCGACCTGGGGCAAGAGGGGGCATACCTCAGGCCCCCAGCCTCTTCACATTGGAATAATCACAGTTTATGCTCGAAGGGCAAAGAGGGCAATCCTGATAAAGGCTGCATGCCCGATCCAAGGCTTTTACCGGCCGGGAAAAGAAAGCGGAAGCGTGTGACTCTCAGTTTCGAATGAACTGCTGTGCACAGGATCGAAAGCGAAGATCTATCCCCCGCGAAGCCCGGCCTGGCTGCCCCATCCTGACAGGAAGTAAGGCTCGCTCATGCGGCGGGCTGAAATCAGCTTGTACGCAGCGTGGATTTGTGTCAGATTAGGGTGCGCAATTCGAAATCATTCATATGGAAAAGCAAGGGAAAGCAACGGCAAATGGGAGAACCTAGCAGCCCGACGAACGACGCCCTCTTGAACGAGGAACGGCGGCGAGCCATCCTCGACATGCTGGCGCGCGACGGGCGTGTCCTGGTGAAGGAGTTGGCGCCACGATTCGGGACCTCGCAGGTTACCATTCGCAAGGATCTGGAGGTCTTGCACGCTCGCGGGCTGGTGCATCGCACTCACGGCGGCGCGCTGCCTGTGCCGAGCGGGGCGCTGCTTGATCCCAGCCTCCGTGATAAAGAAAAGCTCCACCGGAGAGAAAAGCTGCGAATCGGCACCGCCGCGGCGCAGCTCGTGAAGGAAGGCCAATCGGTGATCCTCGATTCCGGAACCACCACGACGGCCGTGGCACGGGCCCTGCGCGAATTGCGCAATGTGACGGTCATTACGAACGCGGTCAATATCGCTGCCGAGCTCGCGGGGACCTCGATTGCCGTCATTCTCACGGGAGGGCTGTTACGGGAGAATTCCTTCTCGCTGGTCGGGCCGCTGGCGGAAGAGACCTTGCGGCGGCTCAGCGCGGATGTCTTTTTCCTGGGCGTCGACGGCTTTGACGCGCACTTTGGCCTGACCACGCCAAACCTGCTGGAGGCCAAAGTGAATCGCGTGATGATGGAAATCGCCAAGCGCGTGGTGGTGGTGTGTGATTCGAGCAAATTCGGCCGTCGCAGCCTCAGCCTGATCGCGCCGACGGCGGCGGTCCATCAGACCATCACCGACGGGCGCATTCCGAAACCCGACCTGCAGGCGCTCCAGGACGCAGGGATTGAAGTGACCATCGTGTAGCGAACCGCCGGTGCGGCGGCGCGCGCACAGGGAGGGCACGAAAACTTGGGCGTACAAACCACAATACCGGGAACGCACACGCGCGAGGAAATCCTTTCGCAGCCACGCTGCTGGGGGGAATGCCTCCGAACCCTGGATGAAAAAGACCAGTTGCGGCGCATGGGCACGCTCTGGGCCCCTCCGCCGGACTGGGTTTTTATCGGCTGCGGCTCGAGCTACTACGTGGCCCTGGCTGCCGCCGCCAGTTGGGCGGCCGTGACGGGCCTGCGCGCCCGCGCGGTGCCAGCCTCCGAATGGCTGCTGTTTCCCAACCTGGTCTCCGCTGGCGGCTCTCCTTTCCAGCCGGTCCTGATTTCGCGCTCGGGTTACACCTCGGAGGTATTGCAGGTCGCGCGGCAGTTGGAGCTCGAGCAGAATCGGCGCACGCTGGCCGTTAGTTGCGCCACGCACCAGCCGCTGGAAGAAATTTCTGCTATGACGCTCACGCTGCTCCCCGCCGACGAAAAAAGCATGGTGATGACGCGGTCTTTCACCTCCATGCTCCTGGGGTTGCAGGCCCTGGCGGCGGAATGGGCTCACCGGCAGGAATTCGCCGCAGCGCTGCGCAAGCTGCCCGCCCAGTTCGAACTTCGGCTGGAGAGCATTGCGCAAAGCCTCGCGGAGTTTGTTCAGAAGCGCGATTTTGCCAACTATGTGTTCCTTGGGCAAGGCCCTTACTTTGGGCTGGCGGCGGAAGCTCAGTTGAAAGTCAAGGAGATGTCTTGCTCGTATGCCCAGAGTTTCCACACCTTGGAGTTTCGGCACGGGCCCAAAGCCATCGTGAGCCCTGAGACACTGGTTACTTTTTTCCTCTCGGAAACCGGGCTCGAGGCGGAGCGCGAGGTCCTGGAGGAAGTCAAAGGTCTGGGGGGAACCACGCTCGTGGTCACCAACCGCGCGGATGCCGCCCTACGCCAGGCCGCGGACCTGTTGCTGGAACTGAATCTGGAAGTCGAGGAGTACGCTCGCCTCGCGGCCTTCATCGTGGCAGGACAATTGTTGGGATTGAACACGGGGCTGAAGAAAGGCTACGACCCCGACCGTCCGCGCCACCTTTCCCGCGTAGTTATCTTGAACGAACATAACTCGGCTGACGTCTGAGGCGTTTTCGCCTGACCCGGCCGCCCGAACGACGCCCGCGGATGAACTGATGATCGATTTCCACACTCACCCCGTCCTGATTCAGGAATTCGCGCGCAAGTATCGGAACTACGAGCGTGTGGCGCGCGAGATTTTTCAAATCGGCAACAACTTCCAGCCGCTTGAAACGTTTTTCCTGCAAATGGACGTGGCGGGCATCGAGCGCGCGGTGCTTCTGCCCATCGCCTGCCGGCGGGCGCGCAAAGACTCGGTCAGCTCCAACGAGCAGGTGGCAGAACTCTGCGGCATGAGCCGGCGCTTCATCGGGTTTGCAAGCGTCGATCCGCTGGCGAAGGGCGCACCGCGGGAACTCGAAAACGCCGTGAAGAGGTTGGGCCTCAAGGGGCTGAAGCTCGATCCGGCGCTCCAGGACTTCCGTCCCGACGGGCGCAAGGTTTTCCCCGTGTACGAAGC
Source organism: Terriglobia bacterium (assembly GCA_020072925.1). Classification (GTDB taxonomy): domain Bacteria; phylum Acidobacteriota; class Terriglobia; order UBA7540; family UBA7540; genus JAIQGA01. The sequence continues at coordinate 10,392 of JAIQGA010000034.1, forward strand.
GGCTGCGGCGCTCAAGATCCCCGTGCTGCTGCATACGGGAATGAGCTGGGCGCCGGGGACGGCGCTCGAGCGGGGACATCCGCTGCTGCTCGAAGAACCTATCCGGCATTTCCCGGCGCTCAACTTCGTGCTGGCTCACTTCGCCTGGCCCTGGGTGTGGGAAGCGGTGGCGCTGGCGCTGAAGTACCCCAACGTATTCCTCGACACCTCGTGCCTCTATTACGACAGCCCGAAAGAGTTTTTCCAGTTTGTGTTCAGCCGACAGATTCCCACGACGGTGATCGAGCGCAGCCTGCGCAATCAGGTGGTGTTCGGTTCGAACTACCCGCGCGTGGAAATCAAGAACATGGTCCATGCGCTCAAGAGCCTGGCCTTGACGGAAGGGTGCCTGAAGAAGATTCTCCGCGAGAACGCCGAGCGGCTGCTCGGAATGATGAATTCTGAATGATGAATGATGAACAGCGAAGTCCTGCAACATGCGCGCCGCGACTGAAGCAAGGCCATGATTATTAAACTTGAACGGATAAAACTGCAGACACGCAAGTCCGAAGAGGCCATCAACATCACGCCGCAGGTCGAAGACGTGGTCGCGAAAAGCGGCGTCCAGAACGGCGTCGTGAATGTCATGACCAGCCACACATCTTCGGGACTGCTGGTCACGGAAGGCATTCCCTGCCTCGAGGAAGACATCCTCACGCACTTTTCCCGCCTATTTCCCGAAGAGGCGGACTATCACCATCGGCGTTATCTCGATTTCGACGGCCGGATGGGCTTCAACGCCGACGCGCACTTGAAGAGCATCCTCGGCGGGATTAGCTGCATGTTTCCTATCGAGAATGGCAAGGTCGTGAAGGGCTCCCGCCAGACCATCTACTTCATGGAATACGACGGCCCGCTGGAGAGAATGTATTTCGTTCAGGTCCTGGGCGAGTGATCTGAGGTCTTCCCTCCAACCTCTGACCCAAATCACCAGCGAATATCCCAGCTTGCTCGCCGTGAGAGAGCGAAAAAAGATCAAACACAGAGGACACTGAGAAAAACCTACCACAGAGGCCACAGAGCTGACACGGGTCGCTCTGCCGTCGTTTTTCTCCGCGTCCTCTGTGTCGAGAATCCCTGAGAACTCATTCCGCTCCGTGCTCAGTGGCCTCTGTGTGAACCGCCGCCTTTGTCGCCGTTTCCTTGAACAATTCGGGCTAGAACTTGCCGACCTCGAGCAGCAAGTGCCGCTGGAAAGCGGTGGAAAGCCGGGCATTCGGCGCCACCACTGTGCCCAGTTCTTTCCCGTTCTCATAATCTGCAACGCGGTATTTCCCATTCTCTAATCCCCGCAACTCTACCTCGCCTTTCCAGCCGCCGGCGCCTTCCGGCGCAAAGAAGGCGTAATACATCTTTCCGTCCTTTTCGATCGCGTATCCTTCGGGAACGTCATAGCCCGTGACATACAAATCCAGAAACGTGCCGCGCGAGAGCATCCGGGCATTGTAAATGCCCGTCCACTTGTTCCATTCCGCTTCCTTCTCCGGCGTCAGGAAAACTCTGTGGAATTTCGGCCCGTAATCCGGCCAGGTGAATTTGGTTCCCACAACGCCGCCCACACCCACCGTCGAAGCGAAATCCCTGCCGACTTCAGCGTACTCCCCCTTCACGCGCGGCATTTCGGAAAGCTCGACATGGTCGCCATAGACCGCCGCCTGCGGTCCCAGCAGCGCTTTGTACATCTTGATGCGCCGTCGCACTTGAACGCCTCCGACGGGATCCGCCGTCACCGCCTGGTCCAGGTAAGGCAGCCAGACGAGGTTGGGCGGCGTGCCGCACGGGCAAATCTGTGTGACGCTTTCCGGCTTCAGTGCGCGAGTCGTCTCGAAAATCACCTTGTACACTCCGCCCATGGCGTTGATGGAATCAGCCGGTGACTTATGATGATGCGCGGGGTTGTAACAGGCCGGCATTGTAAAGATGTTGTCCAGCTTGTGGCCGTCGAAACCCCAGTCGCGGATGAACCGCTCGGTGAGTTGCTTGGTATATTGCTGCACTTCCGGCAAGGCCGGGCAGAGCGCCGCCAGACCGCGCGCCATGCGGGCGTGCTTGCCGTTCTTGTCGAGGATGAGCCAGTCCGGATGCTCTTGCACAACCTTGGCCACCCCGTAGGGATGCCCCTCGTATTTTCCCTGGCCATCTTCCACGCCGATCGGCAGCCACCAGATCTGCGCCAGGATTCCCTGCCGATGAAACTCGTCCACCATCTTCTTGATGGCATCGTCGGGGAAAGTATCGGCGCGCGGCTGCCAGTCGCCGTAATTCTCGAACCAGCGGTCGTCCAGCGTCGCCCACTTGATTCCCAGTTCCTTCAATTTCGGAATCGTGCCCAGCATCTGCGCGGGTGTAACGTTGAACTCGTAACCCCAGCCGCACCAACTGATGTTGTAGTCCTCGTTCGTGGGCTTCGGCAGGGTCCAGCCTTCGCGTTGCAGGACCTGGGAATAGAGACGCAGCGGTTCGTAGTAATCGCCGTGATAGACCGCTACGAAACTGAGCGGCGTGGAAAAGACCTCGCCGGGGTTCAGCGTGGCCGGGGCATCCTGGGCGAGTCCGGCTTCGATCCGCCCATCGCTCCCCACCTTGACGGGCAAGGAGAGCACCAGGGGCAAAGTCTCGACGTGCCCGATGGCTTCGCCTACCGTGGCGGCCCAAAACGCCACCACGGGAATTCCGCCGCCCTGGCCGTGCGGCGTGATGGCGCCCAACACATTGGGCATGGAGAAATTCTTCGAGGTGATCTCAATTACGTCGTCCTTACCCCACTCATAGCTCGAGCCGTGAAACGACCAGAGGTGATAGGGGGCGGCGCTCGGATCCGCGAGCGAGGCGTTGAAGCGATGCCTCTCGGTGACGACGCGGTCGAGCTCGAGATCCGTAGCGCCAAGGTTCGTATAGGCCATGGTGGTCAGCGCGAGGTTCGGGAAGTCGTCATAAACCTCCACGGCCAGGGTCTTTTCGAGCACGGGCTCACTCCCTGCGGGGCTTCGGCCGGTAATCTCGATGCGCTTGCCGCGCGGGCCGATTTTTCCCCGCGCCTCCGTGACCCGGGCGTGATCGAAGTCGAGCGCAAAGTCGGCAATCTCTTTGCCGCCGCTCTCAACGGAATCACCACGAGTTGAAGAGCCGGTCGCGGGTTCGTCGAGCGTGAGCCGCTTTCCGTTCTGATTAAGAAAGGCCTGGATGTACCCGGAGGGAAGCACGTCAAACTCCGTCGTGCCGGTCTTGATTTCCACCGGTCCCCCGGGATGCACCGTTATCGAAATCGCGGAGGGGGCAGAGCCTCCCAAGTTGATAGTCGCGGTTTTTTGGCCGCAGCCAATCAACATCAGGGGCCCAGCGAGAAGAAGCAAACGATATAAATGCCCTCCACTTTGAAAAGAGGTTTTGATGAAATCCCTCATTGGCCACTTGCCTCCTTTCCAGTCAATCCTTTGAATTGGCCGAAAATGCGTTCGGCATTCTGGTGATAAACCTTCTCGAGTACCGGGTCGGGCAGATAAAGCCCGTAGATCTTCCAAAGGCCTTGCTCCGGATAGGCGTAATAGTCAAAATATTCGTCATCCGTCTCCAGCCAGCGGAAATAGTTCCGGTACAATTCCTCACTCGGGGTCATATCGGTGCCGAAAAGGATGCGGTCCTGGTATCGAATGAAGAAATTGAGCGCGCGCCGGGGTTGGCGGCCCAACTCGGCCTCGCGCGCGCCAAATTCCACCACCACGTTGGGGTGCTTGTCGAGAACTTCCGAAACATAATCCAGGTTCTCCGGATAATTCCCGACGTGAAGTGCAATGAACGTCGTCCGGGGATGCTTGGCGAACATCCGGTTGCGCGCGTCCAGAATCGCCTCCTTGGTGGGAAACTGCGGGCTGTAGAAATGCCAGTCGGGATTGTGAATCAACTCTTCGTAACGCTCGTTGGTGGCATCGAGCGGGCGGAAGAAAGCCAACGGATCCGTGACGTGAATCGCCACAGGAATGCCCAGCCGCCCGCATTCCTCCCACACGGGATCCAGGCGGGGGTCGTCCACCGTCACCAGCTTCCCCGACTTGTCCCGCACTTCCAGCCCCAGCTCCTTCAGGATTTTCAGCCCGCGAGCGCCGCGGGATACGGCGTCGTCCAGTTGCCGGACCATCAACTGGCTGAAGTTCGGGTCGTCAATCTTGCTCCAATCGATTTGGGTGAACACCGTGAACCGGCCGGGATAAGGCTTCACCATCTCGTCGACGACATGCTGCAACGCTTCGCCCCACCCGCCGGTGAGGATCACGATCTTCTGAATGTTGCAGTCGTCCATGATTTTCAGAACTTCGCTGGGCGGCATGTGCTCGCGGCCCGCGCTGCGCGCGTCATTCACATGGTTGTGAACGTCAATGACCGGAAAACGCGCGCGATTCACCGGATGGGCGGGCACCTGAAGCATGGATTGCGGCCGGAAATCCCGCAATAAAAGGGTATCCTTCTGCGCGTTTTCATTTTCGCTTTGGGCAAATAACGTGAGGCACGCGACGGCCAGCGAAAGAGCAGCCAGTGAAATTTTCAAAAGGTTTTTCATGAACAACTCTCCTGCAACACTCGGACAGGCAAACAACGGGCGAGGGTTTTCGGTGAGCCGTGGGGCCCGCGGCGGGTCATTGTTACTACTTCCTGTCGACCTGCGTCAATGAGATTATTGCATGGTTCGTGGCGGCCCATAGCAAACATCGTAACTAAAGCTACAGTGTACATGCGTCACGGACCGCTGACCCCTCACCCGGCCCTTGCGGTCCACGCTCTCCCCAAAGGAGTCTGTGTGACAACCGCGAGGCAAGAGGGTGACGATCTTGATGGATCGATTGACCTCATGAGGATACCGCAAATCTTCGAGGCCGCCGGCCCACGAGGGGATCCGCGGCGCGGTTGCGCGCTACGCGTGGACCGCCTGCCGCCACAAGCGGGTGAGGTTGAAGGCCGTGCACGCCCAGGCAATCTCCCCACTCGCCTTGCTCAGCCCGCGCAGCCGCACACGGCGCATGCCGCGTTGCTCCTTCACGCGGTGCACAAAGAAACACAAGTGATCTTCTCCCCGTACTTCCTGCACGCGGGGGGCAGCAACTAAGCTTGATCCGGTCCGTAAGGCCAAAATCTCATCGCGAGCCTCCTCGCCCGCCTCCCTTGCACGTGGGCGACCGGGAGTTATCATACAGACTCCAAAGGAGAGGGCCAGAATTCGGTTTGCGAGTGGAGTTCCCTGCCCAAGGGAGAAGGCTGGAATTCGACATTTGCGCGGGATTGTGCTGCCCGAGGTAGAGAACATGGGATGCGGCGGCACGCCAGCGCGTTAGATTCGCATTCCCAGTTTCGATATTCGAATGTCGAGTTTCCAGTTTCGATTTTCGAGACTTACCCCGCGCGTTCCAGGTAGCTGCCTTCCGCGGTATCCACGCGGATGGTTTCGCCTTCGCCGATGAAGGGCGGGACCTGCACGATGAGGCCGGTCTCGAGTTTGGCGGGTTTCATGACGTTGGTGGCAGAAGCGCCTTTCATGCCGGGTTCCGTTTCCACTACTTTCAAGTCGACGGTGGCGGGCAACTCCACGTCCACGGGGCGTCCTTCGAAGAACACCACCTTGAGCATGACATCGGGGACCAGGAAGAGCGCCCGGTCGCCGATCACATCTTTGGGCAGATGGGTCTGCTCGTAGGACGAGGTATTCATGAGGTAGAGCGTATCCCCGTCGGCATAGAGGAACTGCATCTCGGTCTCGTCGAGGATGGCGCGCTCGACGTTATCCTCGGAGCGGAAGCGGTGGTCGACCAGGGAGCCGGTGCGGAGATTGCGCATGCGGGCCTGCACGAAGGCGCGCAGGTTGCCGGGCGTGCGGTGCTCCGCCTTGTGAATCGAGTAGAGGTCGTTGTTGTGCTTGATGACCATGCCTGGCCGGAGATCATTTGCATTCATGGAAAATCCTTCTGAGCAATTTAAGGTGGGGCTTCAACCCGAGGGGAGACTTGCAGCCTGCTGTCTCGCCAGAGCCCGAAATAAAATTCTAACCTGTCCCGCACCCAGCGTCAACGTCCGCACGCTGTGCTTGCCTCATGTACCACGGCCATCGCGGCCGTGGCTTGGAATCACGGCCGGGACGCCCGTGCTACGCCGCGGCTGTTCTCCGCGTCGCTGGCTTGTGCTATGATGCGCTACAGACTGAGAGACCAGGAGCACCGGCAGCAGATTGGGGGGAGCAGGGCAAGCATGGCAGACGCTCCGAAGCAATCCGCGACGCGGCGGCGCAGCCTGCGCATCGTGATGCGCATTCCGCTGATCATCAATACCAGCGACGAAGCCGCGGAGTGGGAACCGGTGGAGACCGTCGTCATCAGCCTCCACGGCGGGATGATTCGGACCCGCCAGCGCTTCGGGGTAGGATCGACGCTGGACATCCGCATGCGCCTCAAGGAGCGTTCCACGCGTGGCCGCGTGGTGTGGATGAAAACGAACCGCGATGGCAAAGGATTTGAAATCGGCTTTGAAATCCTCGATCAGCCCGGATTCTGGGAGGTCAACTTTCCCCCCGATCGGTGGTCCGAGACCAATCCGACCCAGCACGTCACTCGCTGAATCGATCCGGAGAGGAGGCGCCGCATGCTGGTAAGCGATTACATGACCAGTGAACTTACGTGCGTTGAGGAGACCGACTGCCTGCTCGACGCCACGATGATTTTCCTGCGCTCGACGCTTCGCCACCTGCCTGTGCTGAGGGGCAAGCATCTGGTCGGCGTCATCACCGAGCGCGACGTGAAACAATACGCGCCCTCGGTTCTTTCGGGCATCACCTCGGACGAGTACAACCGGGTGCTCGAGACGACGCCCATCTCCCGCCTCATGACGAGGGACCCCGTCACCGTGGCCCCCGGTCAGCGAGTGATCGAGGCCGCGAGGCTCCTCACCAGCAAGCGCATCGGCTGTCTGCCCGTCGTCGAGGACGGCGAATTGCGCGGGATCATTACCACCACGGACATGCTGAAGCTGCTCATGAAAATGCTGGAGTTGGATGAGGCCACCTCCTACGGCGCTGCCGCTTCACCCTGAGGTCACCGCGATTTCCTTTGTGAAGTGGCCCGAGCAGGCCCTCAGGGAAATGCGCCGCAGGGCGAAGCCCCGGGGGTCGAGCGGGCTCGGCGACCTTCGCCGGGCCGGCCGTCGGCTTTTTCCGTTTCACGGTCCCGGGCATGGGCGGTATGATTCCGGGCTGGGAGGTTTCGGGGATCAACCTCATGAAAGCCACATTCCTCGTGCTGCTTTGCGTTTTCGGCGGCGTGCCTGCAGTCGCCAAGGAGAAGCCGAGCGTGCAGTACACGATTACGCTTCCTCCCAAGCCGGATTTTTCGGCCCTCGGCTGGCTGGTGGGGGAGTGGGCGGGCCAGACCACCAACGACGGCGCGCAAGGTGATGTTCGGTTATCCGTCAGCCTTGACCTGGACCAGCAGGTGATGGTCCTGCGAGGCGGGGTCACGTTGCCGGAGACTAAGACCCGGCCGGCATGGAATGAAAACTATCTGGGCATTCTCACCGCGGCCCACAGCGACCGCGGGTTTGTGCTTCAGAGCTTTTCCAGCAGTGGCTTCATCACCCGCTACCGCGTGACGATCGATGGGGGAGAAGTTCGCATGACGCCCGCGGGCGGCGAAAAGCCGCCTCCGGGATGGTTGTTTCGACGCGTGCTCGACCGCATCGGCGTCGACGAGTTCACGGAAACGGTCGAGGCCGCGCCTCCCGGCAAGCCCTTCTTTGACTACTACACCGCCAGGCTCGAGCGCGTGAAGCCTGCGACCAAACCTCCAGAAAAATCTGCTACCCCGGCGCCCCCCACTCCGTAATGGGAAAGGGTGTAAAATCGTACCGATAGCCCCGGCATTTCCGACGAACTCTGGGAAGCGCGCGCCGTGGTTCGCTCTGCTTTCCGCAGGGAGGCAGCGAGCCGGTAACGGCAGGGTTCCCGAGGGGAGGTTCCCATGTCGAAAGGGAAGAAGATTCTGCTCGTTGTTGTCATCGCCATCGTCGTCATCCTGCTCGGACTGGTGGTCGTCGTACCGCTGCTCTTCAATCTTGATAACTACCGGCCGCAGGCCATGGCGTATCTCCAGGAGCAGACCGGCAAACCTGCCACCATCGGGCATATGGCGTTGACGGTGTTCCCGAGCGTGTCGATACGTATAGATGACTTCGCGCTGGGAAATCCCGCCGGCTTTCCCCAGGGCAACTTCGTGAAGGCGCGGCGTATTTACGCCGTGGTGGATGCCGGGGCTTTGTGGAACCGGCAGGTGGTGATCAAATCGCTCGAACTCGACGATCCGGTCATCAGCCTGCTCTCCGACGTGCGCGGCAAATGGAACTTTGAAAATGCAACCTCGGCCAAGACTCGGGACCCGAAGCCAGGCGAGAAACCCCTGTTCACGCTGGGGGTGATTTCCAAGGTCAACATCTCCGGCGGGCAGTTGAACGTAGCCAATTTGCTGGCCTCGGGGCGTCCCGGCCCCACGTATTTCGAGGCGCAGAACGTTTCCAGCAAGTTGCAGCAGGTGGATTTGGGCGCGTTTACGGAGTCGGCCGGATTGCGAATCCCCGCGGAGCCCGGCGGGCTGTTTACGTCGGTGGCTTACGCGGCCACCCGCGAGGCGCCGCTCGTGGCGCAGGGGACGCTGAAGGCGGACCAGCTGCAGCTCGGCACGATGGCGATCACCTCCGTGCAATCCAAGCTTCGCCTTTATCCCAAGCAGATATTCTTCGACAACCTCAACTTCCGATGCTACGACGGGCGCGCCAACGGCGACCTGGCGTTCAACTTCGCCGGGCAAGACCCGCATTATTCCACCCAGGCGCAATTGAAGGGCGTCAACGTGGCGAAGATGCTGGAAGCTTTTCCCACCGGGCGCGGCAAGATGACCGGCACGCTGGACGGCGCCATCAAGCTCGCCGGGGATGTCACCCACTCTCCTGACCCCCTGGCCGGCATGCGCGGGACGGGCCAGATGACGATTCGCAACGGCCAGCTTCCCAGCCTGCAATTGAACAAGAACCTGATGCTTCTGGCGCGCCTGGCGAACCTGGGCCCCGCCGCGGGCGACCCCTCCTCGTTTTCCTCCATTGCCACCGATTTGAATATTGCTAATTCCAAGATTACCAGCAATAAAATTGCTATCGTCGGGAATGGGACCAAGGTGGATGGAGCCGGCAGTATGGCGATGGCCGGCGACGGCAACCTGGATTACCAGGGCATCGCCAGCATCGCCGCGGGACAGAATTCGCTGAGCAACCTGGTGGCGGGCCTGGCGGGCGCCAAAATCGAGAACGGGATGATGACCTTCCCGTTTGGGCTGCTCGGGACACTCGAAAAGCCGCGGTTTTTGTTGAGGGCGGCGACGGCCGCAGGCCAGCTCGGCGCTGTGCAAACCCTCTTGCAGGGCCAGCAAGCCGGCCAGGGCGCCACCGCCCAGCCAGGTCAGGCCCAGCAACAGAATCCCGCCGATACGGTGCAGGGCATCGTGGGCCTGTTCAAAAAGAAGAAACAACCGGCACAGCAACAGCCGCAGCAGCAACAGCCTCCGAAGAACCCGTAAGTCGGATGACGATGTAGCCGCGACTTTGCGTCGCCAGCTCCTGGTTTTACTCTGGCGAAATAAAATCGCCGCTACGGTGGCGATGTCTCGGCTACGCTGGCGATGCGAAATTGCCACTACGCACGAAAGTCGTCTCGGCCCGGATTGACCCTCGCCTTGACTTGGGCGGAAACCCGCCCCAGTATATGTTCAGCCGACATCAGCGACCCGAAGCCCTCGCCCCGTGATTTCCTCAGCGTCGTGGCCAGCGCTCTTCCCAAGGCCCGCCGAAGGGAGGTCCCGTCATGCTCCTTACAATCGTTTTGGCTACCCTTGTGGTTCTTTTCGTCGGGTTGCTCGTCCTGTGGCTTTTCGGTGAACGCTGGAGGTTCTTCCGCCCGTCCACTCGAAGCATGCTGGGTGAAGGTGGCTCGCTGCATGGTTATGTCTACGGCCGCTGGACCAACCAGTACATACACGTGCTGATCAACTGGCTGATGCCACGGGCGAAGTCGGGAGGGTGGACGTCGCTCTCGGACCACTACCATGGCAAAGTCCTTACCCAGGAGGAAGCGGAAGCGGTCGTCAGCGCAAAGAAGGATATTCCCCTTCGAGACTTGGAACAGATCATTCCTTACCCTGCCGCGCGGAACCTGGTACTGAAAGGTCCCCCGGAAGTAGTCGTGTACGAGTGCGGCTGCCGGCACGCGCGGGCCAAGTCCTGCCAGCCCACCCAGGTCTGTATGATAATCGGGAAACCCTTCACCGACTTCATCCTGGAGCACAATCCCCACAGCAGCCGGCGGCTGACACAAGCCGAAGCGCTGGAGCTCCTCCGGGCCGAACATGAGCGGGGGCACCTGCACTCCGCCTGGTTCAAAGATGCCTGCCTTGACCGCTTCTACGCCATCTGCAACTGCTGCAAGTGTTGTTGCGGCGGGATTGAAGCGATGACGAAGTATGGCATCCGCATGATGACATCCTCAGGCTACGTCGCGGAAGTGAACCAGGAGCTGTGCAATCTGTGCGAGGCGTGCGTGGACGCCTGCCCCTTCGAGGCTCTTTCGGCCAACGAAAAAGGGCTGGAAAGAAACTGGGAAGCCTGCATGGGCTGTGGCGTGTGTGTCGAGAAGTGCCCACTGGAGGCCATATCCCTCGTACGCGATGAGAAGAAAGGGATTCCGCTCGATGTACGGGCGCTCGCCTGACGGGAACCCGCTTCCCCATGCTGAGAAGCCATCTTGGGACGACATGGCCGATTTGCCCCAAGCGAAGACCAGCTCGACTTGAATTCAGGCTGGGAAATTGCTCGGATGAGATGGCGCGGGTTGCGAGTGCGCATTCACCAGCCAGAAGTCCCAGCGCGCTGGGGCGGTGCGGATTCGGACAAATAGTCGCAATCCGTGCCAGAGTCTGCTTACCCTGGGCGCATTCTTGAGAGGGGTCGTCAATGCACATTGGTCTTCCTAAGGAAATCAAAGACAACGAGTTCCGCGTTGGACTTGTGCCCGCAGGGGTCCACGAATTGGTCCACGACGGCAACAGCGTTTGGGTCGAGAAGGCGGCCGGTGAGGGCTCGGGGTTCAGCGATGGGGAATACGCCGCTGCGGGTGCGCGGATAGTGGACACCGCCGACGAGATATTTCGACGCAGTGAGCTGATCGTCAAGGTCAAGGAGCCCGTCCCGCCTGAGTATCCCCGCCTGCGAGCGGGGCAGAATGTCTTCAGCTATCTGCACCTGGCGCCGTTGCCCGAGCTTACCCGCGCCCTGCTCGCCGCGAAGGTTACTGGTATAGCCTACGAAACCATTCGAGATGCGCGCGGCAGTCTGCCGCTGCTGACGCCCATGAGCGAGATCGCGGGCCGCATGTCCATCGTCGTGGGCAGCTACTTCCTGCAAAAGGCGCACGGTGGGCGCGGCGTCCTGCTGGGCGGGGTGCCGGGCGTGCGGCCGGCGCTGGTGGTCATCCTCGGCGCCGGGACCGTGGGCATCAATGCCGCCAAGATGGCCATGGGTCTGGGCGCGCAGGTCTTGATCCTGGACGTTGACCTCGATCGCCTCCGCCACCTCGACGACCTTTTCTTCGGCCGTGTGGAGACCCACCTTTCGAGCCCGTACTATGTCGCGGATGCGGTGAAGAAGGCCGACCTCCTGATCGGCGCGGTGCTGCTGCCCGGCGCGAGCGCTCCCCGCCTGGTCACGCGCGAAATGGTGAAGGCGATGCAGCCGGGCGCGGTGATCGTGGACGTCTCGGTCGACCAGGGAGGCTGCGTGGAAACCACCCGCCCCACTTCCCACAGCGATCCGGTTTATACCGTGGACGGCGTCGTCCACTACTGCGTCACCAACATGCCCGGCGCCATGCCGCGCACCTCGACCATCGCCCTGACGAACGCCACTTTGCCTTATGTGCGCAGGATTGCGGCGCGGGGACTGCAGGGCGCGATCGCTGAAAATCCCCTCCTCAAGGGCGGGGTGAACACTTATGCCGGATGCGTTACCTGCCAGCCGGTCGCGGACTCGCAAGGGTTGGCCTACCACGACCTCGAGGCCCTGTTAGCTCAGGAAGCCTCGAAACGGCAAGCCGTCTAGGCGAAACCCCTGGTGTCGGACCTCCCGAACGAGGTTTCTTACCTCCTCCCGATTACCGCGCAGGTGTGGCGATTGTCGCATTGCGGCGCGACAATTTTGTTGCACGGCCAATTTGACTGGCTGCTTGCTTTCTGCTAAAAATGAAACATTGTCTATGCCAGGGCGAATCGGACATCTTGGCGACGTGATGGCCGCGCTGCGGACCGAGGGGATTCGTTATGCCATCCGCGACTTAGCGGTGCTCGCCGACAAGTTGACCAGCGAGGGCCGGGAAATCATCCCACTGAATCTCGGCGACCCCCTTCAGTTTGACTTCCGCACTCCGCCCCATATGATCGAGGCGGTCACGAAAGCCTTGTGCGACGGGAAAAACACCTATGCACCTTCTCTGGGGGCCGATGAGGCGCTCGAAGCGGTTCGCGCGGAGGCGGAACGCAATGGCATCCGCAACATCCAGAGCGTCTTCATCACCGCGGGGGTTACGGAAGGGGTGGACATTTGCCTGACCGCCCTCGTGAATCCCGGTGAGAACGTTCTGACACCTTGCCCTGAATATCCGCTTTACTCGGCGGTCCTCGCGAAACTCGGAGCGCAACCCAATACCTACCTGCTCGACGAGGGCGACGACTGGCAGCCGGACCTGGATCATCTCCGAAGCCGAATCTTCACGGGGACGCGCGCCATCGTCCTGATCAATCCCAATAATCCTACCGGCGCCGTTTATTCGCGGCAGACTCTGGAAGCGATTGCCGAGATGGCGCGGCAGAACAATCTCGTCATCGTCTCGGACGAGATTTACGACAAGCTTATCCTCGACGGCATGCCCCATATTCCCATCGCCTCGCTGGCGCCTGACGTGCCGGTTGTGACTCTGAACGGACTATCCAAGTCTTATCAGGTGCCGGGCTGGCGCGTAGGTTGGGGCGTGGTGAGCGGGGAGGCCGCGGCCGTGAAGCCCTACGTCGAGGGCATCCATAAACTCCTGCGAGCGCGGTTGTGCTCGAACCACCCGCAACAATACGGAGTGCGCCCGGCGCTCGAGGGGCCGCAGAACCACCTGGTTGAGGTCCTGCGCAAACTCCGCGCCCGCCGTGACCTCACCGTTGACTGGTGCCGCCGCACGCCGCGGGTGAGCTGTGTCCCGCCGCGTGGCGCGTTCTACGCGTTTCCCAGCCTGGATATCGAAGACCGCGACGAAGATTTTGTGAAACAATTGCTGCTCGAGAAGCACGTGCTGGTGGTCCACGGGAGCGGGTTCGACCAGGCGCCCGGAACGCGGCACTTTCGCATTGTCTTTCTCCCGGACGAGGCGACCCTTTCGCGCGCTTACGCGGGCATTGGCGCATTCCTTGCAGAACATTATCGTTAGGGGGGCGTTTTGAAATACCTGACGCTCGCGAACTCCGGGACATTTCCCATCTGGACGACGCTGCTGCTGGGATTCGTACTGGGCCTTCGGCACGCTCTCGACGGCGATCATCTTGCCGCGGTCTCCACGTTTGCCAGCGAGGAGAAGAACCTGTGGCGCTCCTCGTTGATCGGCGTGTACTGGGGACTGGGACACACGACCGCCCTGCTGGTTTTCGGCATGGCCATCGCGGTGTTTCGCCTGGCGGTCTCGCCGCGGCTTTCGCAGGCGCTGGAATTCGCGGTGGGTGTGATGCTGGTGCTTCTCGGCGCGAACGTCATCCGCAAGCTGCTGCGCGGTGACAAGGTCCACGTTCACTCCCACACGCACGACGGCAGCACGCACAGCCACTGGCATTTTCACGTGTTCAGCGCAGAGCATGGTCACGCTCATCACGTGCTGCGTGTGGGCGGGCGGCCGTTCGTGGTGGGAGTGGTGCACGGCCTGGCGGGAACCGCCGCCATCATGCTGATGGTAGTCGGCGCGATTCCTTCGTTGCTGCTGGCCTGCGGGTACATCGTGATTTTCGGCATCGGGTCGATTGGCGGCATGATGCTCATGAGCACGCTGATGAGCGTGCCGCTTGCTTTGGCGGCGCGGCGCGTGAGTCTCGTCGAGCGCGGCATTCGTCTCGCGGCCGGACTTTTCAGCGTGGGCTTCGGGATTTTCCTGGCGTGGGATGTAGGTCTACTTCAATCCCTCCTGGGCTAGCACCGCGCGCGAGGAAGCCTTGAATTCCTGTGAGTCGAATCCCCATTTCCGTGACAGTTCGTTCCTCTCGGATCTGACCCGTGGCGCTTTCCTGGCCCCCTTGGCCTACAGTGACATTTTGTCCGCATCGGGCCGGTCGGCCGCTGCCAAGAAGTTCACGCAAGGAACTCAAGGCTTCGCTTGCGACTCGGGCGGCGGAAACGGACCACAGTGTGCTCGCAGCCCTTCGCGGAACTTCTCGCGTTCCTGAGGAGTCATCTGTTCCCAGCGCTCCATCATGCGGCGCCGCCAGTCCCAACGAGAAGGACCCGGACCGCCCCGGAACCCGCCGAATAGGATCTTGCTGAGAACCAGGATACCCAATGCCTGCCAATAGGTGATCACCCGCCAGCCGAACAGCGCCGGCATGAGCCAGTTCCACAGGCTCATGAGCACGAAGCTGAACACGACGACAAACAGCGCGGCGAGTACCACGAACTTCACGATTCTCCGAACCCAGTGCTTTGCCATAATTTTCGTCCTCATCCCTTCTTGAATTCCTCGTAGATACCCTGCAGCCGTCGGCGCAGATGCATGACCGCATAATGTTTGCGCGAGAGCAGCGTATTCACACTGACGCCGGCTTGCGCAGAGAGTTCCTTGAAGCTCACGCCCATCAGTTCATGCGCGATGAACACTTCGCGCTGCTCCTCCGGCAACTCATCGAGGGCCTCCTCCAACTCCTCGAGCAAGACGTTGCGCGCGTAGGCGGCCTCGGGTCCAGCCTGGGGCGAAGGAAGTAGGTCCGCAAACCCCAGTTCCTCGCTCTCCTCCGGCAGCGTGGCCTCCCCGGCGCGCGCCTCGCGGTTTCTTCTGCGGAAGAGGTCGGTGATGCGATTTCGCGCCACGCGGAAGAGCCACGCCGTGACCTGCTCGACCGGCTTCATCATCCGGTACGCTTCGACCAGCTCGTAGAAAACTTCCTGAAGAATGTCCTCCGCGTCGCCCGGGTCGCGGACACGCCGGCGGATGAAGTTGCGCAGCCGGGCGTACTTTCGATCGATCGCTTCCGAGATCCGCCGGTCCTGTTGCGCCATCGGCAAGTGCTTTCTCAGCGCCTCGTCCATCCACACCTGTAGACGTCTGAGCGCGGCGAATATTTTAGGTGGAATGTTACAGGATAACGTATCCGCAGATTGCGCAGATTGCGCAGAAGCTCACGGCGGTAGGCGGTAGGTAGCAGATGGCAGGTAGGACACGGGTAAGTGGCGAATCAGGAAGCGGCGGTCACTCCCGACCAAAATCAGAGCACTTGAGGATGTTCCGCATGGCTGTAGCGCCGGTGTCCTCACCGGCACTTTTCGGCGCAGAGCATAGCGCGGCTACAGAACCTGTTGGCACCAACACGTGTAATCGTCATTGAATTCTTCCAACTGCTCCGAACCTCGGCCGGCTCGCACAAGTCTTCAGGTCTCCGACAATCAGCTTCAGCATGGGGGAGTCTCGAATTTGGTTCAATTTTGATAAAATCCGCCGGCTGGCGCAGACCCCTGGTTTGTGGGGTCTGCGATCTCCCGAAGGGACTCTCTTTTGACCCCGGGGCGTCGAGAGTATACTCCCCGCGAACATGCCCTTCTACCAGCGTAACTACAGCCCGGGTCAACTGCAATTCATCACCACCGGCACCTATCACCGGGCGCCGCTGTTTCTTTCTGAGCGTTTCTGCCGCTGCTTTGTCCAGAGGCTTGCGGAAGTGCGGCAGGGCTTGAGTTTCCTGCTCCTCGGCTGGGTATTGATGCCCGAGCACTTTCACTTGCTGCTCAAGCCCGAACCGGCCGAAGCCACGCCTCTCATCCTGAAGGGGCTGAAAGAGGGAACGGCCACCCGCATTCTGAAGGCGCTTTGGGAAAACCTTCAGTATCCCTGGTGCGGGAAGATGCTGGAGTGGCTCCGCCTGCCGCGCACCGTGCACGATGAATCCCATTATCGCGTGTGGCAGCGGCGATTCTATCCGTTCAATGTTTACAGCCAAAAGAAGCGGCTCGAAAAGCTCGACTACATGCACAATAATCCGGTCACGCGCGGGCTGGTGAACGAACCGGGTGACTGGCCGTGGTCGAGTTGGAGATTCTACTTCCGGCAGGACGCGTCCATCCTGGAAATGGATCGGCTGGGATGACCCCGAGAAGGAAACTGTCCCTGCGGGACATCGCAGACCCCACAAATCAGGGGTCTGCGCCAGCCTACGCGGGCGAGAGGTCGAGGACTTCGTTGGCGAGTTTACTGATGAGATAACGGTCGTGGGAGACGAACAGAATGGTTCCGGGGAAACGTGCCAGGGTATCCTCGACGGCCTCGCGCGCTTCAATGTCGAGGTGGT
>JAIQGA010000357.1 GCA_020072925.1 Terriglobia bacterium
GATTGCAGGTCCGCTTCGCAGGCTCCCACCAGCCCGTCGTTATTGAACTGGAAAAAACCAAGACATGGGTACGCGGCGAGTTTCCCGCCATAAAACAAGGTCAGGCAGTCAATCGTAATCGCGCGCGCGTTGTGCTGCCGGAGCAGGTCACGCATGGCGAGATACATGACGCCCGACTTCTCGATTTCCGCGCGTGAGGGCTCGATCACACGCTCGGCGTTGTCGATCCAGCGCGTGGCGACATCGCGGGCCTCGGCGCGATCGGCGCGCTCGTAGGCGGTATTCAACTCGGCGGCAGAAATCGGACGAACCGTGGTCCCGAAGACTTCCTGAATGGCGCGAGCGTTCTCGCCGAGGTCGCGTTCGATGACGTCGAGGATCACCGAGGAACGAAGCCTTTTCATCGTCTCAAAGCATTTCACTGCCTGCACTACGTCCTCGAACTGCGATGATGCTACTCCGGCCACCTTCAGCCCTTGCCGCTTCGCGGCGGCATTGGCAATAAGGAATTCGCCCGAGCCCGCGAACAAATCATCCACCAGCAGGGTCGGCTTCCCCGACTTGGCGAGCAAGGCCGGCGCGCCGGTCCAGAGCCCCACGATGTACACCACGTAACCATCTACGCTGCCGTCCTCTGCGAGCAGTTTCTTGGCCTCCGCCTCGTTCTGGACCGTGGCGGGTCGGAACTCGATGTTCGGGCACGCGGCGCGCAGGCGAGACGTCAACTCTTTCTTTCGGCCTTCGAAGTCATAACCCTGGTTGGGCCAGGAGGGCTTGTCGGGTGAGATATGCGGAAATACCAGGCCAATGACCGGCTTCTCACCCTGCGTCGGCGCGCTCGCCACCGCCGCCGCGGCAGGCGCGGCGCTCATCGTCGCGCCGAGGCCCGCCGCGCATCCCGCGCAGGCTGCGCAATCGCCCAGAAATTCTCGCCGGCTCACACGCCTCGAAACACTCGCTGTCGATCCAACGCTCCGCTTGGTCATAACTTGGCCTCCCTCTGTTTTGAAATTAATAACGGGGCGAGGAACCGCGGTGAACTGCTGTAGCGACGGACGGGTAGCCACGGCATGCTTTTTATGCCGTGGGTTCTTTCCATAACGCCATCGCAGAGGCCCACGGCGCAAAGCGCGTGCCGTGGCTACCAATTCCGAAGCGTCTTCCGGCGTGATTGTCAGGGTAAGTGGCGCCAATTGCAAGCGCCAAAAGGTCATCGCGATAGTTTGTCCGGGATGAGGTAGTGGACGAGCGCAGGTAAAGCCACGCGGTGGTTCGACGACTCAATCCCGTCAGCCGGCGGGTCAGGCGAAATTCGCAAGCTGGCGCATCGCTGCCAGGTTTTCCTCGAGCGGCCCCACGCGGCTATACTCCAGCGCCACCGCACCCTGGAAGCGATCGCCCACGTCATAAATCGCCTTGAACACATTCCGATAGTTGATCTCGCCGGTGCCAGGCTCGTGGCGGCCGGGGACGTCGCCCACGTGGAAGTGCCCAATGCGGTCGATATTCGAGCGGATATTTTCGATGAGATTTCCTTCCATAATTTGTACGTGGTAGATGTCGAAAAGGAGCTTGACGTTCGGACTGCCGACGCGGTCCACAAGTTCGGCGCCGTCGCGCACGTAGTACAGGAAATAGCCCGCGGACTCTACATAGGTATTCAGGATCTCGATAATGGCGGTCATGCCGTTCTTCTCCAGGATTGGCGCGGCTTCGCGCAGCGCCGCCACGGTGTTGGACATCTGCTCCGCGCGCGGCATTCCGCCCAGCTCGTTTCCGGTGAGAGTCACCAATTGTCGGGCGCCCATCTGTTTTGCCGCCTCGATCGCGGCATTGAGCTCGCGCAAGAATCCCTCGCGCTCGCGGGGATTGACGAGGCCGCACGCGGGCGCCGTCACGCCTTTATTGGCCACCAGGCACGCGCAGCGCAGCGGGTACTTATCCTTCAGCGCCACAAACTCCTCGAGCGTGGCACGGTTACGCCAGTCGAACATCTCGTAGGCGTCGTAGCCGAGGCGATTAAGCAGCCCCAGCGCTTCGGGCACCGGCAATTGGCCGACCATGCCCCAGGCCACGGACAGCCGCAGGCCCTTCTGGCCGCTGAGATTCGCGCGCGCCGGCGCGACAAATTTCGCGAGCGCCGCCGCGGCCAGCGTACTCCCGAGAAATGTCCTGCGCTGCATAGCCCCTCCCCCTGAACGATGTAATTCGTGAAGCCGCGCTCATTTTAATGCGCTAAACTCCGCTCTGCAATTCGTAAGATTGAATTTCCCTATGCGGGAGTGAGGGCTTATGCGGCCATTCTTATGCCTCCTTTGTGCCATGACCATCGCGGCGCCGGCCAGTTACGAGCGGGGAATGGGGTCGCCACCCCAAGAGCTGAAATTTGCGTCGTTCGAATCGCCGGAGGAGCTTCGCCTACTCGTGCCCGTCAATGCTCGGGTGGAATTGACCACCGAACACGCCACGGAGGGCCGCCAGGCGCTGCGCATTGACTTTGAGCGCGCGGAACGTCCCGGCGTGCAATTCCCCGCCCGGGGAACGCCCTGGGACTGGCACAGCTTCGGCGCACTGGCGTTTGACTTGACCAACCCCTCGGATGAGGAAGTCGGCTTCGCCCTGCGCATTGACGACGATGCCGCGGCCGACGACACGCACCACATCGTCAGCGGCCACGCTACGATTGGGCCGCATCAGTCGTCGAGCTACTCGTATCCGCTCGGGCCCTCGACGCCCATGGAAAACGGCATGCGCGGCGGACCTCCGTACCCCGGCATCGAGCCCTTCGTGTACACCTCTCGAAACCGCGTGAACGAGGGTCACATCACGCGCTTCGAAATCTATCTGGACCATCCCGCCGCTCCGCGCACGTTGATCCTCGACAATATCCGCCTGCTTCCACCCATCTCGTATGACGGCATCGTCGATGCCTTCGGGCAGTACACGCGCGCCGACTGGCCCGGGAAAATCCTTAACGAGGCCGAACTCACCACGCGCCGCGCCGAGGAGGAATCGCAAATCCAGGCAGCGCCCGCACTGCCCGATCGCGACGAATACGGCGGCTGGGCAGCGGGCCCGCAGGTCTCGCCCACGGGATTCTTCGCCACCGTGAAACGCGACGGCAAATGGTGGCTGGTGACGCCGAACGGCCATCTGTTTCTCTCGCTGGGGGTGGATGTCATCAGTCTGCTAGACGGTGACACCATCGTCGGAGGGCGCGAGAAAATGTTCGCGTGGCTGCCCCCTGCCGGCGACCCTCTCGCGAAGCATTTCGGCAACACCGAGAACGTGCTCTACGGACCCATCAAGAAGGGCCGGACGTTCAACTTCTATGCGGCGAACCTGGAGCGCAAGTACGGCCCGGACTATATCCAGCGCTGGCGGTCCTTCGCGCTCGACCGGCTGCGTGCCTGGGGCTTCAACACCATTGCCAACTGGTCGGACTCCGGGCTGTACGACCTGAAGCGCGTGCCCTTCACGGCGACGGTGGATATCAGTGGCGACTTCGCGCGCGTCGCCAGCGGCCAGGACTACTGGGGCAAGATGGCTGACCCGTTTGACCCGAAATTTGCCGCGGCTGCGGCCGCGAGCATCCGCGAGACTGCGCAGCGCTATCGCGACGATCCGTGGTGTCTTGGCTACTTCATTGACAACGAGATTTCCTGGGGTTCGCCGAACACCGAGCGGACGCACTACGGCCTGGTGTACGGAACGCTGGCCGGAGGAAAGGACTCTCCCGCCAAGGCGGCGCTCGTCGAGCAACTTCGGCTGCATTATGGAAAGATCAAGAATATGAATCGAGTCTGGCACACGCGGTTCTCCTCCTGGGAGGTTCTGCGCGATCAGCCCGTCGAGCTTTCGGGCGCCATGACGCCGCAGATGCGCGACGACTTCAGCAGTTTCCTCAAGCTCTTTGCGCAGCAATATTTCCGCGTGGTGCGGGACACGCTGAAGCAATTCGACCCCAACCACCTCTACCTGGGCTGTCGATTCGCGTGGCGCACGCCGGAGGCGGCGGCAGCCGCGGCGGAATACTGCGACGTGGTTAGCTTCAACATCTATCGCTCGCACCTGGACCCGCAGGAGTGGGAATTCGCGGCCTCGCTGGGCAAGCCGTGCATCATCGGGGAATTTCATTTCGGCGCGCTGGATCGCGGCATGTTTCACCCGGGGCTGGTCTCGACCCCCAACCAGCAGGCGCGCGCCGCGATGTACCGCGACTATATCCTTTCCGTAGTGGACCATCCGGCGTTTGTCGGCTGCGCGTGGTTTCAGTATTACGACGAACCGCTCACGGGCCGAACGTATGACGGCGAGAATTACAACATCGGATTCGTCACCGCTACGGATACACCTTACCGTGAAATGGTGGCTGCGGCGAAGGCCGTGCATGCGGAGGTCTATCGCCGCCATGCCGGCCAGTAGGCCTGCCCTCGGACATGCCCAGTGCCCCCCGGCCATGTACCTTTGGTGGAGGAAAGGGTTTCCGACAAATGATAGACAAATGACCTGAAAGTGCGCGAGAATCAACCTGGGCTGTGGTCAAAAGAGCGTATCGTATAGAGGGGTTACACATCCAATCCAGAAATCGGCGCGCAGAGGCTCTGCCCGCGTGTGCCGCAAGGAGGTTTCAATGTCCTCGACAGATTCGGGCAACCGCCTTTCCCTTGGTTCGTTGATTCTGGTTCCTGCCTTGATCACCCTGGCCGTAACCATTTTGCGGCTGGAGGGTGAATTGCACCATTGGTCGAAGCTGTTTTTCAGCAATGCGGCCGGAGGGGGCGGCGCGCTGGTCGGCATCTCCTGGCTGGCGCCCGTCTTTGGCATCTACTTTGCCCTCAAACTCGCCGGGGCAAACGAACGCCCGGAAAGCCTGGGGAAATCCATCGGCTTCACGCTGCTGGGTCTGGTGGTGATGGTGGGCGGCGGCATCCTGATGGGCCTTTCGTTCACGCGTGGGTACGCCATGCTGGCGGGTGGCCTCATCCTACTCGCGGCTGCGGCGCTTATCCCCCTGGCCGGTTGGCCGGCTTTGACCAAGACGCTGATCGCCTACGGCTACGCGGCCAGGATTCCGGTGGCAATCGTGATGTTTCTGGCCATCCGCGGGAGCTGGGGCACACACTACGATGCCGCGCCACCCAATTTCGCCGAGATGAGCTTCTGGCCCAAGTACCTGCTCCTTGGGTTCTTTCCTCAACTCATTCTCTGGATCGCGTTTACGGTCATCACCGGTTCGCTGTTGGGCGCCATCGCTGTTGCGATCTTTCGCCGGCAGAAGCAAACTGCTCCGGCGACATCTTAACGAGGATTACACAATCGAGTGACAGCAGCGTCTGTAGCGGTGTCCACAGCGCCGCCCTCGGCCCGGAGCCGCTGCCGGTAGGGGCACGCCATGGCGTGCCCCTGCGTTCGCTCAATCGCGGCCCCACGAAAAGTAATGGACCCGATCTATTCATCCGCCACCGCGCAGGCGCGTGCCATTCGGGAAAGTAAGATCTCCTCGGAAGAGCTGCTCCGCGCCCACATCAAACGCATTAACAAGGTAAATCCTTGCCTCAACGCGGTGGTGCAATTGCCCGTTGACGCCGCGCTCGCCGAGGCACGAATGGCGGACGAAGCCCTGGCGCGCGGTGAATTGAAGGGTCCGCTCCACGGCGTGCCGTTCACGTTGAAGGACGCCATCGAGACTCGAGGCGTGATTTGCACGGGCGGGACAAAAGGCCGCGCGAAATATGTTCCGCGCGAAGACGCGACGGTGGTGCGGCGGCTGCGCGCGGCGGGGGCGATTCTGCTGGGCAAAACGAATTGCCCGGAACTGGGTTGGGCCTGGGAGGCCGACAACCTGATTTACGGGCGCACCAACAACCCCTACGACCTCGCACTCTCGCCGGGTGGCTCGAGCGGCGGCGAATCGGCAATCATCGCCGCGGGCGGGTCGCCACTGGGCCTGGGCAGCGACGCGGGCGGCAGCGTGCGCTTCCCCGCGCATTGCACAGGCATCGCGAGCCTCAAGCCAACCTCCGGACGCGTGCCGCGCACGGGGCATTTCCCGGGCCCCGGAAGCGTGCTTGACCCACTCTGGCAAATCGGGCCGTTGGCGCGGTACGTCGAGGACTTGGCGCTCGTCCTGCCCGTCATCGCGGGACCCGACTGGCGCGACCCCGCCATCGTGCCGGCGCTGCTGGGCGACCCGAGCACGGTGGACCTCAAAAAGCTGCGACTCGGCTTCTATCTTGATAACGGCATCGAGGCGCCGGCGCGCGAAATAACCGAGGCCGTAAAGAAAGCGGCACTCGAGCTCGAAGGCGCAGGCATTCGCATCGAGCAAGCCCAGCCCGCCGCACTCCCCGCGACCTACGAGATTTTCCTCGACCTTTTCACCACGGACGGTGGGGCGGGAATTACCGCGCTGCTCGAAGAAGCGGG